>CAZTTC010000311.1:0-3183 GCA_964616015.1 uncultured Methylibium sp.
CGGCCGACTACCAGCGCCGCCAGACGCTGAAGAACGCCGAGCGCTACATCACGCCCGAGCTCAAGGCCTTCGAGGACCAGGCGCTGTCGGCGCAGGAGCGCGCGCTGGCGCGCGAGAAGCTGCTCTACGACGGCGTGCTGGACGACTTGCAGGGCCACCTGGCGGCGCTCGGGGCGCTGGCGCGGGCGCTGGCGGCGCTGGATGCGCTGGCCGCGCTGGCCGAGCGCGCCGCGATGCTCAACTGGTGCCGCCCCGAGTTCGTGAGCCAGCCCTGCATCGAGATCGCGCGCGGCCGCCATCCGGTGGTCGAGGCGCGCCTCGCCGAGACCGGCACGAGCTTCATCGCCAACGACTGCCGGCTCGACGCCACCCGTCGCATGCTGGTGATCACCGGGCCCAACATGGGCGGCAAGTCGACCTTCATGCGCCAGGTCGCGCTGATCGCGCTGCTGGCGGCGATGGGCTCCTACGTGCCGGCGCAGACCTGCCGGCTCGGGCCGATCGACGCCATCCACACCCGCATCGGCGCCGCCGACGACCTGGCCAATGCGCAGTCCACCTTCATGGTCGAGATGACCGAGGCCGCCGCGATCGTGCACGCAGCCACCGAGCAGAGCCTGGTGCTGATGGACGAGATCGGCCGCGGCACGTCGACCTTCGACGGGCTGGCGCTGGCCGGCGCGATCGCCAGCCAGCTGCACGACCGCAACCGCGCCTTCACGCTGTTCGCGACCCACTACTTCGAGCTGACCACCTTCCCCGAGAAGCACCCGCGCGCGCTGAACGTCCACGTCAGCGCGACCGAGGCGCACGGGAAAGGCGGCGACGACATCGTCTTCCTGCACGAGATCGAGCCCGGCCCGGCGAGCCGCAGCTACGGTGTGCAGGTCGCGCGCCTGGCCGGCATGCCCGCCCCGCTGCTGCGCCAGGCGCGCGCCACGCTCGAGGCGCTGGAAGCCCAGCAGGCCGCCGCCCGCGCGCAGATCGACCTGTTCGCCGCCCCGCCTCCGCCACCGGCGCGCGAGCCCAGCGAGGCCGAGCGCGCGCTCGCGGCCATCGAGCCTGATACGCTGACGCCGCGCGAGGCGCTGGACGCGCTGTACCGCCTCAAGGCCCTACTCGAAAGACCGTCATGACCTACTGCATCGGCGTGCGCCTGAACGCCGGCCTGGTGTTCCTGTCCGACTCTCGCACCAACGCGGGCCTGGACCAGATCAGCACCTTCCGCAAGATGATCGTCTACGAGAAGCCGGACGACCGCTTCATGGTGCTGCTGTCGGCCGGCAACCTGAGCATCAGCCAGTCGGTGCGCGAGATCCTGCAAGTCGAGAAGCTCGACAACGGCGACCAGCCGCCGATCACCATCTGGAACGCGACCAGCATGTTCGACGCGGTGCGCGTGCTCGGCAGCGCGGTGCGCCGCGTCTACGAGCAGGACGGCGCCTCGCTCAAGGCCGCCGGCGTCGACTTCAATGCGACCATGATCTTCGGCGGCCAGATCCAGGGCGAGGCGATGCGGCTCTTCCTCGTCTACGCCGCGGGCAACTTCATCGAGGCGACGCGCGAGACACCCTACTTCCAGATCGGCGAGAGCAAGTACGGCAAGCCCATCCTCGACCGCGTCATCACACCCGGCACCAGCCTGGACGAGGCCGCCAAGTGCGTGCTGGTGTCGATGGACTCGACGCTGAAGTCCAACCTCTCGGTCGGCCTGCCGCTGGACCTGCTGGTCTACGAGCGCGACCGGTTCCAGACCCAGCACGTGGTCTGCATCGACGACCAGAACCCCTACTTCCGCATGATCCGCGGCAGCTGGGGCCAGAAGCTGCGCGAGGCCTTCGAGAGCATCGAGGCGCCGCAGTGGGACGGCGGCGGCTCGTCGCACCCGCTGCGCACCGGCGGCGAGCGCTGCGAGCCGATGCGCAAGATCGGCAACGCCAACGAGAAGATCGTCTGAGGTGGACCACCCCCGTTGCGGCTTCGCCGCGCCCCCTCCCGGGGGCGCCGCTGGCGGCTGCTTGAACGAGCACTGCCTCAGGTGAATCGCCAGATCGTCTTCTCGCACGCCAACGGCTTTCCGGCCGGCAGCTACCGCGTGCTGTTCGAGCGCTGGCATGCCGCCGGCTGGCGCGTGCATGCGGTCGAGAAGTTCGGCCACCATGCCGCCTATCCGGTCACCAGCAACTGGCCGCACCTGCGCGACGAGCTGATCCACTTTGCCGAGCGCGTGAGCGACGGGCCGGCCTTCTTCGTCGGGCACTCGCTCGGCGGCTTCCTCAGCGTGCTGGCCGCGGCCAAGCGGCCCGACCTGGCGCGCGGCGTGCTGCTGCTGGACTCGCCGATCATCAGCGGCTGGAAGGCGCGCGCGCTCCAGCTGGCCAAGGCCACCGGCATCGGCGAGCGCTTCACGCCAGGCGTCGTCAGCAAGCGGCGACGCGAGCACTGGCCGAGCGTCGAGGCCGCGTTCGCGCACTTCGCCTCCAAGCCGGCCTTTGCACGCTGGGACCCGGCCGTGCTGCGCGACTACGTTGCGGCCGGCACCGAGCCGCACGGCAGCCAGCGGCGCCTGGCCTTCAGCCGCGAGGTCGAGACCGCGATCTACAACACCCTGCCCCACCACATCCCGCGGGTGCTGCGCGCGCACCCGCTGCCCTGCCCGCTGGCCTTCATCGGCGGCACCGAGTCGCCCGAGGTGCGCCAGGTCGGCATGGCGACCACCGAACGCCTGACCGGCGGGCGGGTGAGCTGGATCGGGGGCGGGCACCTGTTTCCGATGGAGCGGCCGGCCGAGACGGCCGACGAGGTGCTCCGTGTCCTGGAGGCCATGCTCAGCGCAGCGCCGGATGGGTCGCCGCGCGGGAGCGAACCTGTCTGAGCGGCGGCGCGGCGGCCCAGCCGGCGGGGCGCAGACCCAGGCAGGGATCGCCCCGCCGATATACTCTCGCTTTACCACCACGGCACTTTCGATCAAGGGAGTGCCGCACGACATGACCAAGTTCGTCTTCGTCACCGGCGGTGTGGTGTCCTCCCTCGGCAAGGGCATCGCGTCGGCCTCGCTCGCGGCCATCCTCGAGTCGCGCGGCCTCAAGGTCACCCTGATCAAGCTGGACCCGTACCTGAACGTCGATCCGGGGACGATGTCGCCGTTCCAGCACGGCGAGGTCTTCGTCACCGACGACGGCG
>CAZTTC010000312.1:0-3151 GCA_964616015.1 uncultured Methylibium sp.
ATGGGCATCGGCAACGTCACCGAGCTGACCGAGGCCGACACCAGCGGCATCAACGCCCTGCTGTTCGGCCTGTGCGCCGAGCTCGACGTGGCCGCGGTGCTGACCACCGAGGTCAGCCGCCACGCCCGTCGCGCGGTGGCCGAGGCCGACGTCGCGCGCCGCGTGATGCACGCCGCCGCGCGCCACAACCAGCTGCCCAAGGGCCTGAGCGACAGGCTGATGACGGCGCACGACAAGCGCCCCTTCCCCGACACGCCCGAGGAGATCGCCGCGACCGCCGCGCAGGTGAAGGACCCGAACTTCCGCGTCCAGGTCGCGGCCGATGGCCTGCATGTCTACAACCGCGACGGCGTGCGGCGCGCGCAGGACGCCTTCGCGCTGTGGCCCCGGCTCGGGCTCGAGGACGATGCGGCGCACGCCTTCTACATGGGCGTGGAGCTGGCGCGCGCCGAGATCGCCTTCCAGCTGGGCAAGCGCTACGTGCAGGACCAGCCGCTGGACTGGGGCGTGGCGGTGCCGCGCGAAGCCGCCGACACCGACGGCTGGTGCGCCCCCGGCACGACGCTGACCCCTCTCGACAAGCCGGGCAAGGGCGGCACTTGATCGTGAGCGGCAACGACCCGATCTTCGAGGCGGTCGTCACCACCGTCGACACCGACGGCACGGTGCACGTCGCGCCTTTCGGCGTGCGCTACCGCGGCCCGCAGGTGGTGTTGATGCCCTTCAAGCCCAGCGCAACGCTCGACAACATCCGCGCCACCGGCCATGCCGTGCTGAACCTGACGGCCGACACGCGCGTGTTCGCCAGCAGCGTGTGCGCGCGCTGGCTCGGTGCGCCGCCCTACGGCCCGCCGCCGCTCGTGCCGACGCACCGCATTCCCGGCCTGCGGCTGGCCGGTGCGCTGGCGCACAGCGAGCTCGAACTCGTCGACGACGATGACCACGCCGAGCGACCGACGCTGAGCCTCGCGCGGGTGCTTGAGGTGACGCACGCCGCCTTCCCCGGCTTCAACCGTGCGCAGGCCGCGGTGGTCGAGGGCGCGGTGCTGGTGAGCCGCCTGCACATGCTGCCGCCCGACAAGGTCGATGGCGAGATGGCCTACCTGCAGATTGCCATCGACAAGACCGCCGGCCCCGCGGAACGCGAGGCCTGGGGCTGGCTGCAGCAGGCGGTGCGGCGCCAGCGCGAGGGCGGGGTGCGATGAAGCTGCTGGTGAGCGTGCGCGACGTCGACGAGGCACTGGCCGCCGCGGCCGGCGGTGCCGACTTCATCGACCTGAAGGAGCCGCGCGAAGGTGCGCTGGGTGCCCTGCCGCCGGCCACGATGCGCGCCATCGTGGCCACGCTTCGGCAGCATCATCCCGGCCGACCGGTCAGCGCGACCGTCGGCGACTTCGCGCCCGACGCGGTGGACGCGGTGCTGGCGCGCGTCGACCTCACTGCGGCCTGCGGCGTCGACTACGTGAAGGTCGGCATCGCGCCCGGCGCGCACGCGCTGCTGGCACGACTGGCCCGGCGGCGCGAGGCCATCGTGCCGGTGTTCCTGGCCGACGCCGGACTCGACGCCGCGCTGATCTCCACCGCCTGCGAAGGCCCCTTCCCAGCCCTGATGCTCGACACCGCGGACAAGCTGCGGGGCAGCCTGCTCGACCGCCTCGACGACGCGGCCCTGCGGCGCTTCGTGCAGCAGGCGCGCCGGTGCGGCAAGCTGTCGGGACTGGCCGGCGCGCTGCGCGCCGCGGACCTGCCGCGGCTGCAGGCGCTGGCACCCGACTTCGCGGGCTTCCGCAGCGCCGTCTGCGACGGTGCGCGGACCGGCGTGCTCGATGCCGCGCGCGTCGAGCGGCTCGCGACCGCGCTGGCGCGGCTGGCGGCCGAGGCCGCGCCGGCCTGAGCGCCGCCGCGTCGGTGCGACCCACGACGCGACTGACACCGCCCGGGCGCTGGGCCTGTGGACGCGATCCGAGAGCCGCCGCTGACGGCCCCTGGTCGGCCTACGCCGCGTACGGCCGGCAGCTCAGCGTGTCGTCGAGCAGCCGGGCGCGCGCGCGCGCCAGTTCGGCCTGGTGCAGCACCTCGATCGGAAAGGCCGCGCTGCGCGCACGCCCCGCGAACTCGGCGTCCAGCACGCCGGCCTCGCCCAGCTGGTCGAGCGACAGCGCCGGGTCGATGGCGCAGGCCTTGACGACGATCAGGCGCTCCGCATGCACGCGCTGCGCGAGCCACAGCGCCAGGCTGTCGGAGCTGACACCCCAGTGCGTCAGTTCGCCGGCCTGCTGGCGCAGCAGGTCCAGTGGCACCCACAGCGCCGGTTGCCCGCGGTGCAGGGCCTGGCGGATCTGCGACTCGTCGGTGGCGGGCTGCAGCGCCGGACAGAGCCCGCGCATCAGCATCGCCGTCTGCGCCATGCCCAGCACCGCCATGTTGTGGCCGGCGAGGTCGTCGACGCGCCACCAGGCCTGCGCCTCGCGCGCCTGGTCGGCGAAGGCACCGCCGCCGGGCACGACGATCACGCGCCCGCCGCCCAGCTCGGCCAGCAGATCCAGCCAGGGCCGCAGCAGCGGATCGCGCGACAGGCTGCCGCCCAGCTTGACGACCCACATCAGGCACCCGCCGTCGGCAGCAGCAGTCCGACCGCCACGCTCGGCGCCGCGACCTGGGCCCAGCGCTGCAGGGTGTCGCCGTCGGCCGCGTCCTGCGCCAGCGCCAGCGAGGCGAAGCTGCGGCAGGGCCGGTCGAGCGCCCTCGCCAGCGCAACGGCCAGGAAGCTGCCGCAGCCGGCACTGACGACGGGCGCATCGGCCGACAGCCCGGCAGCGGCGATCACGCGCTCGAGCTGGCCGCACAGCTCGGTCAGCTGCGCCGTGCGCCAGGCCTGCGCGAAGCCCAGCCAGTCGGGGTCGGACGCATCGCGCGCGTCGAGGCCGATCATGCGGGCCAGCCGGCGCCGCGTGCCCGCGGCGTCCTTGGCGCCGCCATCGGCGGCCGGGTGCTGGTCGTGGGCGGGATCGAGCTCGCCGGTCAGGCGGTAGACATCGGCGGTGGTGGCGAAGAACTCGTTCATCACGTTGTAGCGCTGCGCGCCGAAGGCGATGCGCGGCGCCAGCGCGCACAGCGGCGTGCGCACCACGCCCTGGTAGACCAGTTCGCC
>CAZTTC010000313.1:0-3145 GCA_964616015.1 uncultured Methylibium sp.
GTGATCTCCTCGAAGCTCAGCAGCTCGGCATGCGGCAGGAAGCGGTGGTCCTTGTCGAACACCTCCTTGGGCATGCAGTAGCTGCAGCGGAAGTTGCAGCGGTCGGTGACCGAGATGCGCAGGTCGCGCAGCGGCCGGCCGCGCCGGTCGGTCACCCGGCCATCGGGCGCGACGGGGTCTTGCGGCACCGCCGGCCGCGCGGCGGCCTGGCGGTGGTCGATCAGGGGGATGCTGCGCTCGGCCATGCGGCGATTGTGCCGCGCGCACGGGTCAGTGCGTCGGGGCCGGGGCCATCGCGCCGGGGGGTGGGTGGCCGATCACTGCGTCGGCGGCCGGCGGGGCGGCGGGCATCGCGGCCGGCGCAGCGGGGGCCGCGGGCAGCAGCGGGTCGGCGGCCGCGACCGGTGGGCTGGCGCGGCGCGCGCCGTTGTAGCGCTTGTTCCAGTAGGCCACCCGCATGTCCTCGACGCGCACCTGGCCGCCGGTGCGCGGCGCGTGGATGAACTTGCCGTCGCCGACGTAGATGCCGACATGCGAGAAGGCGGCCCGCAGCGTGTTGAAGAACACCAGGTCGCCGGGCTCCAGCTCGTCGCGCTGCACGGCCTGCAGGCCGGGCGCCCTGGCCTGCTCGCTGGAGCGCCGCGGCAGCACCAGGCCGATGCTGGACTCGAAGACATGGCGCGTGAAGCCGCTGCAATCGAAGCCGGTCTCGACGGTCTGGCCGCCGCGCCGGTAGTCCACGCCCAGGAAGTTCATCGCCGCGATCACCAGCCCGGAGGCCCAGTGCGAGGCCTGCACCGCGCGCTCGCGCATCTGCTGTGCCAGCGGCAGGTCGGCCTGGGCCGCGTCGAGCAATCCGCGCTCGACGAGGAAGCCGCGGATGGCATCACCATGGCCTGGCTCGGCCCGGGCCGGGCCTGCACCGAGCCCCAGGGCCAGAACCAGCAGGCCCAGCGCGAGCGCTCGCAGCGGGGCCGGGACGGACGCACGGGGACTCATGGTTCATGACCTTAACGGCCTGCCGCGCCGGGCGTCAAGCGGAAAAGCCTTGTCTTACAAGCACTTAAGGCCGCTTTCTCAAGACCCGTGCAGTGCCGCGGCGGCCGTCGCGGTCTACACTGCGCGCCGCTTTCCGACTTCGAACCGAGGAGACCGAGGATGTTCAAGGCATTGGTGCTGGACAAGAACGAAGGGGGCTTCCGCGCCGAGTTGCGCGAGGTCGACGACGCCTTCCTGCCGACCATCGACGGCGGCGGCGACGTCACCGTGGCCGTCGACTACTCGACGCTGAACTACAAGGACGGTCTGGCGATCACCAACCGCTCCCCGGTCGTGCGCAGCTGGCCGATGGTGGCCGGCATCGACGGCGCCGGCACCGTGATCGACAGCCACCACCCGGCCTGGAAGCCCGGCGACCGCGTGGTGCTCAACGGCTTCGGCGTCGGCGAGACGCACAAGGGCTGCCTGGCCGGCAAGGCACGCCTGAAGGGCGACTGGCTGGTGCGCCTGCCCGATGCCTTCACGCCCAAGCAGGCCATGGCCATCGGCACCGCCGGCTACACCGCGATGCTGTGCGTGATGGCGCTGGAGCGTCACGGCGTGAAGCCGGGCGACGGCGAGGTGCTGGTCACCGGCGCCACCGGCGGCGTCGGCTCGGTCGCCATCGCGCTGCTGGCCAGCTTGGGCCACCGGGTCATCGCCGCCACCGGCAAGGCCGGCGAGGCCGACTACCTGACGAAACTGGGCGCCGCCGGCATGGTCGACCGCGCCGAGCTGGCTGCGCCCGGCAAGCCGCTGCAGAAGGAGCGCTGGGCTGCGGTGGTGGATGCGGTCGGCAGCCACACCCTCGTCAATGCCTGCGCCCAGACGCGCTACGGCGGTGCCGTCGCGGCCTGCGGCCTGGCCCAGGGCCACGACTTCCCCGCCACGGTGATGCCCTTCATCCTGCGCAGCGTCGCCCTGCTCGGCGTCGACAGCGTGATGGCACCGATCGCGCGCCGCCAGGAGGCCTGGGCCCGCCTCGCGCGCGACCTCGACCCGGCGCTGTTGCAGTCGATGACGACCGAGATCGGACTCGACGAGGCGATCGCCAAGGCCGATGAACTGATGCAGGGCAAGGTTCGGGGGCGGATCGTCGTTCGCACGTCGGCCTGAGTCCCCACAACCGTTCACGCTGAGCTTGTCGAAGCGTCGCTCGGAGCGCTCGCGCCGAGCCGGGGGCCGTGTTTCGTTCATGTCCCCCGCCGTCGGCCTTCGACCGACGGCTCCTCTTTTACTTCACTCCACACGACACCCCGACTCAGCGCTCGGGCACCGTCATGGCTCCTCGTCGAGTGCGGTGATGGTGGAGGCTGGCGGGAACGCCGGGTGACCGGCGGAGTGAAGTGAAGGAGGAGACGCGAGCGTCCAGCAAGCGTCGGGGGACATGAACGCAGCCGGTCGCCCGGTGGTCACGCCGAGCCCTGCTCAACTGCTCAATCGCCGCGTGTGGTCTTCGGCAAATCCACCATCACCGCTTGCCCAGGCGCACTGCAACCCTGGTCGCAGCACTTGCCAGGCTGCCGGTTCTTGGTGATCGCCCGGGTCTCGTCGTGGAGGACACCGCGGTCCAGCAGCCGCTCGACCAGCTCGACCTTGCTGCCCACCGGGTAGTGGCGCCAGATCTCCTGCTTCATCGCCGCCGGCGAGCCGCCGCCGTGCAGGCTGATGACCGAGTACCAGCCGCCCTGGTAGGACGCGGTCAGATCCTCGATGAAGCGCGCGACCTCGATGCGCTTGTCGTAAGGCACGGCCGGGTTGGCGCGCAGCACCTCGGCGAGCGTCGCCGCGGTGGCCGGGTTGTGGTCCTCGTCGGGCCCGGGCAGCGCGACGATCAGCCCGCCCGAGACCTCGTGCGCCAGGCGGTGCATGTCGTAGATCTGTGTCGCCAGCAGCAGCTTGCCGATGTTGCTGAACACCGGCTCGGGCATGAAGTTGCCGGCATGCGGGTCTTGCGTGCCATAGACACTGGCCGCCACACCGCAGGCATAGAAGCCTTCGGTGATCTTGATCAGCTCGACCATGGGCTCGCGCAGATTGCTCTTCTCGCCCGGGTCGAAGCCGTTGGCCTCGCACATCAGCGCGCCGGCACCGATCAGCAGGTCGC
>CAZTTC010000314.1:0-3135 GCA_964616015.1 uncultured Methylibium sp.
CCTGCCGCTGGAGATCATCACCGACGACCAGGATTTCACCCACGAATGGCTGCGCTCGGGCCAGGTGCTGGGCTGCGTGACCACGCTCAAGCAGGCGCTGCGCGGCTGCAAGGTGGTGCCGCTGGGCGCGATGGACTACATCGCCGTGGCGTCGGCCGAGCACGCGCGCATGCACGCCCCCCAGGGCCTGACGCCGCACAACTTCAGCCGCATGCCCTTCATCGCCTTCAACCGCAAGGACGACATGCAGGCCGAATTCGTCGCCAAGGCCTTCGGCCTGAAGCGCGTGGCCCTGAGCCAGCTGTTCGTGCCCAGCACCGAAGGCCAGGTGCGCGCGGTGCTGGCGGGCTGGGGCGCGAGCGTGCTGCCGGCCCTGCTGGTGCGCGGCCTGATCGAGCAGGGTCGACTGGTCGACCTGGCGCCGGGACGGGTGCTGCCGATCCAGCTCTACTGGCATTGTTGGAACCTGGCCTCGGAGGTGCTGGACACGCTCAGCGACGCGCTCACGCGCGCGGCCGGCGTGGCCCTGAGCGGGGCGGGCCGGGACGGCCCCGGCGCGGCGCCGTGAACCTGCCGACCGGCCCCGCCGCGCCCGGGGCGCGCCCGCTGTCCGCGCGCCTGCTGCTGGCCCTGCTGGCGGCCCTGATCGCGCTGCCCATGCTGGTGATCGAGTGGACTTCCGTGCGCCGCGAGCAGGCGCAGTGGCTGCTGCGCGCGCAGCAGGACACGCAGCTGCTGGCCGAGGCGGTGGCGGCCAGCCAGGAGCAGTTCGTCCTGGGCATCGCCCAGCTGCTGGTCGCGGCGGCCGTCTCGCCGGCGCTCTCGGGCGTGGACCTGCCGGCCTGCCAGCACTACGTGCAGGAGGTGCAGCAGCGCCAGACCTGGCTGGCCAACCTCGGCCTGCTGGACGCGGGCGGGCGGCTGACCTGCCGCGCCACCGCCGGCGGCGAGAACGCCTATTTCGGCCACCTGCCGTTCTACCAGCAGGCGCGCGACGAAAACCTGCTGAGCGTGGGCGAGTACATGGTCGGCCCGGTCTCGGGCAAGCAGATCCTCAACTTCGGCTGGCCGGTGCGCAGCGACGAGGGCCGGTTCCAGGGCGTGGTGTTCGCCAGCGTGGACCTGGCCTGGCTGGACGAACGCCTGCGCAGCATGGCGCTGCCCGAGGGGACCGAGGTGTTCCTGACCGACCTGCAGGGACGGGTGCTGGCCGGCAACCTGCCCGGCCATGGCCTGCTGGGCCTGCCGCTGCCCGATCTCGTGCTGCGCGCGGCCTTGCGCGAGCGGCGCAGCGGCCTGCTGGGCGAGGCCGCCGCGCGCGACCAGCCGCGGCTGCGCGTGATCCGGCCGATACGCGTGTCGGGCCGGGTCGGCCTGTACGTGGCCGTGTCCGTGCCGGCCGACGCGGCGGCCGAGCCGGCCGTGCAGGGTTCGCGCCTGGGCCTGCTGGCCACGCTGGCGATGCTGCTGGTCTCGGCGGCGTTGGCCTGGCTGCTCGGCGAGCGCTGGCTGGTGCGTCCGCTGCGGCGCCTGGTGCGCGGCGTGCAGCGCGTCGCGCAGGGCGGCCCGCCCCTGGCCGCCATGCCCCCGCGCACGCCGCTGCGCGAACTGGTGCTGCTCAAGCAGGCGGTGGTCCAGGTGGCGCAGCACGCGGAAGACGAGCGCCAGGCGCATCGCAAGACGCTGCAGGCGTTGCGCGAGAGCGAGGCCGGCTACCACGCGCTGTTCGACAGCTCGCCGCTGCCGATGTGGGTGCTGGACCAGGGGCAGCCGCGCTTTCTGGCGGTCAATGCGGCGGCGGCCCAGCATTACGGCTACGAGGCGCACGAGTTCCTCGCGCTGCGGCCGGACGAGCTGCAGCCGCCGGCGCTGCAGGCCGAGGGCGGCGACGGTCCCGCGGTGCGCACCCACCGCAAGCGCAGCGGCGAGCTGTGCCAGGTGCAGCTGGTGGGCTCGTCCACCCGCTTCGAGGGGCGCGACGCGCGCCTGTGCATGGCGATCGACGTGACGCAGAGCCTGGCCGACCAGGCCCGGGTGCACGAGGTCAACGAGCGGCTGGAGCAGCTGGTGGCCGAGCGCACGCGCGAAGTGGCCCTGTCCAACCGCGAGCTGGAGGCTTTCTCCTACTCGGTCTCGCACGACCTGCGCAACCCGCTGCACGCGGTCGCCATGTTCGCCGAGTTCCTGGCCGAGCACGAGGGGGCGCGGCTCGACGAGCAGGGGCGCCTGTACCTGGACCGCATCCAGGAGGGCACGCGGCGCATGCAGCGCCTGATCGACGACCTGCTGGCGCTCGCGCGCGTGGCGCGGGCGGAGCTGGCGATGACGCCGCTCGACCTCAGCGCGCTGGCGCTGGAGGTGGCGCAGGAGCTGCGCGCCCAGCAGCCCGAGCGGGCCGTGACGCTGCGCATCGAGCCGGGCCTGTACTGCGTGGCCGACCCGGTGCTGCTGCGCCAGCTGCTGGTCAACCTGCTGGGCAATGCCTGGAAGTTCACCGCGCACCAGCCCGATCCGCGCATCGAGCTGGGCCTGATCGACCGGCCCGGCGAGCCGGTCTGCTTCTTCGTCGCCGACAACGGCGCGGGCTTCGACATGAAGCGCTCGGACAAGCTGTTCGAGCCCTTCCAGCGCCTGCACAGCGAGAGCGATTTCCCGGGCTCGGGCGTGGGCCTGGCCACCGTGCAGCGCATCGTCGCGCGCCATGGCGGGCGGGTCTGGGCCCACGCGGCCGTGGGCCAGGGCGCGCGCTTTCACGTGGTGCTGCCGGGCCTGGTGCAGCACCGCTGAGCGCAGGCTGGCCGGCCCATAGAATGCCCTGCATGAACGCCGCGCCCGCCGCCAAGCTCTCGTTCCGCGCCCAGATGCTGCAGGCGCGCGAGGCGGCCATCCTGGGCAGCGTCTGCCGCCTGATGGCCGAAAAGGGCTTCGAGGCCATGACCGTGGACCAGGTGGCGGCCGAGGCCGGCATCGCCAAGGCCAGCCTGTACAAGCATTTTGCGAGCAAGGAGGCGCTGGCCTGCGCGGCGGTGGTGCGGCTCTTGAACCAGGCCCAGGCGATGCTGTCGGGCCTGCCGGCCCAGGAGGCGCCGCTGGCCAAGCTGCAGGCCGCGGCGCGCTGGGCCATGGGCCGGCAGC
>CAZTTC010000315.1:0-3123 GCA_964616015.1 uncultured Methylibium sp.
TCTCGTTCCAGGTGGCCACCGACGACCAGGCCGAGACCGACCGCCTGTGGAACGCGATCGTCGGCAACGGCGGTCAGGAAAGCGCCTGCGGCTGGTGCAAGGACCAGTGGGGCCTGTCGTGGCAGATCACGCCCCGCGCCCTGACGGCCGCGATCGTCGATCCCGACCGCGCGGCGGCCCGGCGCGCCTTCGAAGCCATGATGGAGATGGGCAAGATCGACATCGCCAGGATCGAAGCGGCGCGCCGCGGCTGACCACGGCCGTGGCTCAGGCCGCGCGCCGGTCTTCCCACACCCCCGTGCCTGCCAGGGCCGGCGACGGCTCCGTCAGCCGCCAGCGCAGCGGCCACGCCGTCGGGCGATGCAGCAACGCGTCGACCTGCAGGCGTAGCAAGCGCTCGGCGCCGGCAAAGGCACGCAGGCGGGCGCCGTCCCAGACGATCTCGGCGCGACCCTCGACATGCAGCAGCGCGCCGCCAGCGAAGTCGGCAAATACCAGGCCGGCGCGCGGCTCGGCGTGCAGGTTGCCCAGCGTGTTGAAGAAGCCGTTGCCATTGAAGTCGGGCCAGGTCAGCACGCGGCCGTCGTCGCTGACGCGCACGAAGCCCGGCCGGCCGCCGCGGTGCGACACGTCGCTGCCGTGATGGGCCGCCTCACCGCCGGCATGCGTGGCGATGAAGAAGGTGTCGGCGGCAGCCACCAGTGCCGCGGCGGCATCGTCCAGGCGTGATTGCGCCTGCGCCGGGGCGACGGTCGCCACGACCGGATCGATCGCAGCGGCCTCGCGCCGCTGGATGTAGCGCGGGCAGTTGCCGAAGCTCTGCGTCACGTCGACGTCGAAGCCCCGCGCGTCGATGCCGGCGACCTGCCCATTGGCGCGGTTGCGGCGCCGGGTCGGCAGCTCGATGCCCAGCAGGCCGATCGGGGCGCCGGCCTGCAGCAGCCCGGCGAGCGGATCGTCGGCCGGCGGCAAGGCGTCGATGCGCAGCCGCGTCGCGCTCGGTGCCCGCACGAAGCCCGCCCGCGGGCCGGCCAGCAGCGTGGCGCGCGGCTGGCCGTCGGCCGTCACTGCGCCCATCGCGATGAAGGGCAGCAGTTCGAAGAACTGGCGGTGCTGGTCCGGCATCTCGGCGCGCATCACGCGCCGCCCGATGTCGGCCAGGTGCGCCTGCGAGCCGGCGCGCGCCTGCACGGCGCGCTCGCCGTCGTGGAAGGGATCGGCCTCGTGCGGCCAGCGGGGCAGGTCCATGATCGCCCCTCAGGCCGCCAGGCCGATGCGGCTGGCCTGCATGGGCACGAAGCCCGGCAGCGACTCGACGCGCTGCAGCCAGGCACGCAGCGTCGGGTAGTCGTCGAGCGCGACCTTGCCTTCGGGCGCATGCGCCGTGTAGGTGTAGAGCGCGATGTCGGCAATGGTCGGGACAGCGCCGACGAGCCAGGTCGCGCCTGGCTCGTCCAGGACCCGCTCGACCTGCCGGTACAGCGCATGCGCGCGATCGATGGCGGGTTGCGCATCCTCGGTCAGCTGGAAGAGCTGCACGACG
The DNA here is from genome assembly GCA_964616015.1 of uncultured Methylibium sp. Lineage (GTDB taxonomy): Bacteria > Pseudomonadota > Gammaproteobacteria > Burkholderiales > Burkholderiaceae_C > Methylibium. The sequence continues at coordinate 1,544 of CAZTTC010000315.1, forward strand.
CGCGCCCGCGCCGCCCCGAAGGCCAGCGGCCCGGCCGCGACCGACAGCCAGCGCTGCACCGCCGCCGCTCCCCGCGGATCGCGCGGCAGCCACGAGGGCGCCGCGTAGCGCAACGCCAGGTACACCAGGATGGCGTTGGAGTCGGCGACCACCACGCCGTCGTCGTCGATCACCGGCACCTGGCCGAAGACGTTGAGTGCCAGGAACTCCGGGGTTCGCTGCTCGCCGCGCGCCAGGTCGACCGGCACGAGCTCGAAGGGCAGGTCGAGCAGGCGCAGGAAGAGTTCGACGCGGTGGCAGTGGCCCGACAGCGCAAAGCCGTGCAGGCGGATCGGGCGGGAGGGGCGGGCTGCGGTCATGGTGGTCTCCATCGGTGACATGCGCTGGAAGTGACGCCATTCTTCGACGAACGGTTGTCGACATAAAGACGGCCGATAGGATTTGACTGCTCCGCTTGGCGCAGTAATCATCGGGCGATGGACAAGCTCAGGGCGCTGCAGAACTTCATCGCCATCGCCGACCACGGCAGCCTCACCGCGGCCGCCGCGGCGCAGGACCTGTCGCTGCCGGCGGTCGTGCGGTCGCTGGCCGCGCTGGAGGGCTCGCTGGGCGTGCGGCTGCTGCAGCGCACGACGCGGCGCCAGTCGCTGACCGAGGACGGGCGCCAGTACCTCGAACGGGCGCGCCGCATCGTCGCCGACGTCGACGAGGCCGATCGCCTGCTGGGAGAGCAGCGGGCCGAGGCGAGCGGCTCGCTGAACGTCACCGCGCCGGTCTTGTTCGGCCAGTACCACGTGGCGCCGGCCGTCACGCGCTACCTGCAGCAGCACCCGCGCATGCGCATCGACCTCGTGCTGCTGGACCGCGTCGTGAATCTCGTCGAGGAGGGCCTGGACGTCGGCGTGCGCATCGGGCCGCTGCACGACTCCAGCCTGGTCGCGCAGCCGGTGGCGGCGATGCGCCGCGTCGTGCTGGCCAGCCCCGCGCTGCTGCGCCGCCGCGGCACGCCGCGCCATCCGCGCGAACTGGCCGACGCGCCCTGCCTGCGCTTCAACGGCAGCGACGGCTCGCACTGGAGCTTTCGGGACCAGGGGCGCCGGCTCAGCGTGGCGGTGTCGGGGCCGCTCGACAGCAACCTCAACGCGCCGCTGCTCGACGCCTGCGCGGCCGGCCTGGGCTTCGCGCACTGCCTGCTGTACCAGGCCGCGGCGCTGGTGAAGGCGCGGCGTCTGCGCATCGTGCTGGCCGACTACGAGACCGAGCCCTGGCCGGTGAGCCTGGTGTATCCGAGTGCGCGCTGGATGCCGTCGCGCACGCGCAGCTTCATCGACTGGATGAAGCGCGACCTCGGCACGCTGCGCTGATCAGGCCTTCCACTCGACCCAGCCGCCCCAGGCGCTCAGCAGCACCAGGGCGCCGAAGGCGATGCGGTACCAGGCGAAGACCGTGAAGTCGTGGGTGGACACGTAGCGGATCAGCCAGCGGATGCACAGCAGCGCGCTGGCGAAGGCGAACACCAGCCCGACCGCGAACACCGGCGCGTCGGACCAGGCCAGCAGCTCGCGCTGCTTCCACACCGA
>CAZTTC010000316.1:0-3115 GCA_964616015.1 uncultured Methylibium sp.
GATGTTCTCGATCGCGTCCTCGAGCGTGCAGCCGGGCTTGGCGACGGTCGCCTCGAAGGGGTAGAGGTTCACGACCAGCAGGTCGATGGGGGCGATGCCGTGCTGCGACAACGCCGCCATGTGGTCGCCGACGTCGCGGCGTGCCAGCAGCCCGCCGTGGATCTTGGGGTGCAGGGTCTTCACGCGGCCGTCCAGCATCTCGGGGAAGCCGGTGTGGTCGGCCACCTCGGTGACCGGCAGGCCGGCGTCGGCCAGCAGCTTGGCGGTGCCGCCGGTGGACAGCAGCTTCACGTCCAGCGCGTGCAGCGCGCGGGCCAGCTCGACGATGCCGGTCTTGTCGGAGACGGAGAGGAGGGCGGTGGTCATGGGGGCGGTGTGTGGGGTGAGCTGTGATCGGTGATCGGTGATCTGAAGTCGCTGGACGTGGTGTCCTTCCGATCACGGATCACCGATCACTACTTGATCAGCTTGTGCTCGACGAGCTTGCGGCGCAGCGTGTTGCGGTTGATGCCCAGCCATTCGGCGGCGCGCGACTGGTTGCCGTCGGCGTGCTGCATCACCACGTCCAGCAGCGGCTTCTCGACCACCTGGATCACCATGTCGTAGATCGCGTGGGGCTCGGCACCGCGCAGGTCCTTGAAGTAGACCTCCAGGCTCTCGCGGATGCACGCATCGATGTGCTTCTTGGTCATGCTGCTTCTTGTTCGAGGTCGGTTGATTCGAAGGCGGTGTGGAGCGTCGCTGCTTGTGGCAGGCGCTCGTGAGCGATGGAAAGCGTGTCGAAGAACCCGGCGACCGCGGCGAGCTGTGCCTCGCAGGTCTCGATCAGGTTCATGCGCGCGCGGAACAGCGCGCCGCCCGGCAGGCCGTGCACGTACCAGCCGATGTGCTTGCGCGCGCTGCGCACGCCGGCGCCGGCGTCGTCCCAGCCGTACAGGCCGTAGTGGTCGTGCAGGTGCTCGAGCAGCCAGGCCTTGACGTCGTGCGTGCGCGGCGCGGGCAAGTGGGTGCCGGTCGCCAGGAAGTGCGCGATCTCGCCAAAGATCCATGGCCGGCCCTGTGCCGCGCGGCCGATCATCACCGCGTCGCAGCCGGTGGCGGCGAACACCGCGCGCGCCTTCTCGGGCGTGGCGATGTCGCCGTTGGCAACCACCGGTACGCGCACCGCGGCCTTGACGGCGGCGACCGTGTCGTACTCGGCCTCGCCGCGGTAGCCCTGCTCGCGGGTGCGGCCGTGCACCGTCAGCATCGCGATGCCCAGGTCCTCGGCGCGGCGCGCGATGGCGACGGCGTTGCGCTCCTGCGAGCTCCAGCCGGTGCGCATCTTCAGCGTCACCGGCACGCCGCGCGGTGCGCAGGCGGTGACCACCGCCTCGACGATGCGCAGTGCCAGCGGCTCGTCGCGCATCAGCGCCGAGCCGGCCCACAGCTTGCACACCTTCTTGGCCGGGCAGCCCATGTTGATGTCGATGACCTGGGCGCCGCGGTCGATGTTGTAGGCCGCGGCCTCGGCCATCATCAACGGCTCGGTGCCGGCGATCTGCACAGCGATCGGCGCGGCCTCGCCGCCATGGTCGGCGCGCCGCGAGGTCTTGAGGCTGGCCCACAGGTCCTTGCGCGAGGTGACCATCTCGCTCACCGCGTAGCCCGCGCCCAGCCGCTTGCACAGCACGCGGAAGGGGCGGTCCGTGACGCCCGCCATCGGCGCCGCGAACAGCCGGTTCGGGAGCAGGATCGAGCCGATGCGCAGGGGGGACACGGGACGGGGCTGCCTAAAAAGAGGGCAGAGTATAGCGGCGCGAAATGCGGCGACTTGCGTGCCGCTGCGAGCGGCCCATGCTGCGCCGCACCGACAATCGGCGCCGATGGAAGCCTGGCTGGAATCGCTGCTGGAACTGCTCGCCCTGCCCAAGTTCGGACTGAGCACGGTGTTCGTCGTCGCCTTCGTGTCGGCGACGCTGCTGCCGCTGGGGTCGGAGCCGGCGGTCTTCGGCCTCGTCAAGTTGAATCCGCACCTCTTCTGGCCCGCGATCCTGGTCGCGACCGCCGGCAACACGCTGGGCGGCGCGGTCAGCTGGTGGATGGGCCTGGGCGCCGAGAAGATCTACGAACGCGTCAAGCACAAGCCCGCCGAGGCGCGCGTGCTGGCGTGGCTGCAGCGCTTTGGGCCCAAGGCCTGCCTGCTGTCGTGGCTGCCGGTCGTCGGCGATCCGCTGTGCGCGGTGGCGGGGTGGCTGAGGTTGCCGTTCTGGCCTTGCCTGCTGTACATGGCGATCGGAAAGTTTGCGAGGTATCTGACGATGACGGCGCTTTTGCTCTGGGTGTTGCCGGGGCAGTTTCATCCTTGATTTGACCTGACCGGTCGGGCTGAGTGCTACCCGTTCGGGCTGAGCTTGTCGAAGCCGTGCGCCGGGTGTCGCCCCGGCAGGCGAGTCACTTTCTTTGCTGGCTCAAAGAAAGTAACCAAAGAAAGAGCCTTGAACGCCAGACATTTGGGCTGAGAGGATCGATCGCTGCGCTGCGCTGCGCTGCGCTCCGAGCTGAGCGGTAGCTGGGCTCGCCCGCGAGGGGCTCGAACAGACGCGGTCTTGAACCGCAGGTGCAAGTTCAAGCTTCCGTTCAGTCAACACGGCAGCGGCCTTGGACGCACAAGCGCCTGGCGTCACGGCGACCTTGCACAACCGAAATGTTCGAGCCCCTCGCGGGCGAGCCGGGGTGTGGCACAGGCCCGAGCGAGCGCCGCGATGCGTGCGTGCCGCTCGGGCCAAATGGGTGGCGTTCAAGGCCCTTTGCTTTGGTTACTTTCATTTGGGCCAGCAAATGAAAGTGACTCGCCTGCCGGGGCGAGACCCGGCGCGTCCTCCCGCGGACAGCGGGCACCCGGCACCCGCCAAGACCAAGGATCAGGCAACCCTTGCCAGTGCCCCACTCCGCGCCACCAGCCGCTGCACCGCCGCACTGTGCGGCCGCACCGCCGCTCGTTCCGCCGCCAGCGCACTCGCCAGCGACCGATCCCCGCCCCGCAGCGCCGCCTCGATGAGCGTCAGGTCGACCACATCGCGCTGCGCATGGCTGCCGCCGAAGCGCGCCGCCCGATGCCGGATCGGCCGCAGCA
>CAZTTC010000317.1:0-3113 GCA_964616015.1 uncultured Methylibium sp.
GCCGAAGAAGTACTTGAGCTCGTAGGTGCCGAAGGGCGTGCTCATGTACTTGGCGGTGGTGACGCGCGAGATGGTCGACTCGTGCAGGCCCAGCTCGTCGGCGATCTCGCGCAGCACCAGCGGCTTCATCGCGATTGCGCCGTGGCTGAAGAAGGCCTTCTGGCGCTCGACGATGGCCTGGCTGACGCGCTGGATGGTGTCGAAGCGCTGCAGGATGTTCTTCATGAACCAGCGCGCTTCCTGCAGCCGCGCCGACAGGCCGGCGCCGGACTCGGTGCGCGCGCCGCGCTGCTGCTTGATGGCCTGCGCGTACAGGTCGTTGATGCGCAGCTTGGGCATGACATCGGGGTTCAGCACGACGCGCCAGTTGCGGCCGGCCTTCTGCACGATGACGTCGGGCACGATGATGTTGGCCTCGGCCCGGGTGAAGGGCCGGCCGGGCTTGGGCTCGCAGTGCACGATCAGCGACTGCGCGGCCTTCAGCAGGTCCTCGTCGGCGCCGGTGGCGGCCATCAGCTTCTTGCCGTCGCGGCGCGCCAGCAGCTCAAGGTGGTGCTTGCAGATCAGGATCGCGATCATCTGCGCCTCGCAGCGCGGGCCGGCGCGCAGCTGCAGCACCAGGCATTCCGACAGGTCGCGCGCACCGACGCCCAGCGGCTCCAGGTTCTGCAGCCACTTCAGCGCGCAGCGCAGGCGGTCGAGCAGTTCCTCGGCGGCTTCGGCGCTGCCGTCGTCCAGCCCGGCGGCCAGGCGTTCGGCGATCTCTTCCAGCGGATCGGCGAGGTAGCCGTCCTCGTCGAGCGAGTCGATCAGCACCAGCAGCGCCGCGCGGTCGGGCGGCGTCAGCCGCATGCCGCGCACCTGCTCGCGCAGGTGGTCCTGCAGGCTCACGCCGGCGCTGCTGCGCTCGGTCGGGTCGTAGTCGTCGCCGGCGTCGTTGCTGGAGGACTTGCCGGGCGTCTCGCGGACGCCGTCGAAGTCCTCGTACTCGGTGCCGTTCTCCCAGTCGTCGCGCTCGGTCGCGCCGAGCTCCAGCGTCTCGGCCGGCGCCGCCTCGGCAGGTTCGCTGCCGGCCTCGGCGCCGCCGCTCTCCCAGGCCTCGTCGGCCTGGCGCTCGGTGGTGGCGTTGCGCTCGGGCAGCGGCGCCTCGAAGGGCGTCGGCGACTCCTCCTCGACCTCGAGGAAGGGGTTCTGCTCGAGCATCTGCTCGACTTCCTGGTGGAGCTCGAGCGTGGACAGCTGCAGCAGCCGGATCGACTGCTGCAACTGCGGCGTCAGGGCGAGGTGCTGCGAGAAGCGCAGTTGCAGTCCTGGCTTCATGCTCACATTCGAAAGTGTTCGCCCAGGTAGACCTTGCGGACGTCCGGGTTCTCGACGATCTGCGGCGGCGTGCCCTCGGCCAGCACGCGGCCCTCGCTGATGATGTAGGCGCGGTGGCAGATGCCCAGCGTCTCGCGCACGTTGTGGTCGGTGATCAGCACCCCGATGCCGCGGCTCTGCAGGAAGCCGATGATCCTCTGGATCTCGATCACCGCGATCGGATCGACGCCCGCGAAGGGCTCGTCGAGCAGGATGAAGCGCGGCTGCGTGGCCAGCGCGCGCGCGATCTCGACGCGGCGCCGTTCGCCGCCCGACAGCGCCGGTGCCGGGCTGTCGCGCAGCTTGTCGATCGACAGGTCGTGCAGCAGGCCGTCGAGCAGTTGGTCGATCTGCGCCTTGGCGTAGGGCTTGCCGCGCGCGTCGAGCTGCAGCTCGAGCACCGCGCGGATGTTCTCCTCGACCGTCAGCTTGCGGAAGATCGAGGCTTCCTGCGGCAGGTAGGACAGGCCCAGCCGCGAGCGCCGGTGGATCGGCAGGCGTTCGATCGCTTCGCCGTCGATGGAGATCTCGCCGGCGTCGGCGCGCACCAGGCCGACGATCATGTAGAAGCTGGTGGTCTTGCCGGCGCCGTTGGGGCCGAGCAGGCCGACCACCTCGCCGGCGCCGACCGCCAGGTGCACGTCCTTGACGACCTTGCGGGCACCATAGCTCTTCTGCAGACCACGCGCCTCGAGCCGGCTCGTGGCCTTGTCCGGGACGATGCTCATGACGACTCCCCGCCCGTCGAGTACGACCGGCGGCCCTCCGAGAGGGCGGCGCCTTGCTTGGGGCGGCCCGGCGCGGCGGCGCCCCCTTCGATCCCGGCCGGTGTCATCGCGCAGGCGCCGAGGCCGGCGCCTCCCGCGGCGTCAGCACGCCGCGCACCCGGCCGGGCGCGGCGGCCGAGGCCGGCCCGCCAACGACCTGGAAGACCTCGGTCGTGTTGTCGTAGGAGATGGTGCTGCCCGAGACCTCGTCGGCCAGGGTGTTGCCGCGAAAGCGCCGCATCACGGCCTGGTTGAGCAGGCGCACGGTGTCGCTGCGGCCGTCGTATTCCAGCTTCTCGGCCTCGCCCTCGATGTATTCGTCGCTGCCGTCACGCTTCTGGCGGAAGTAGGCGCGCTTGGTGGGCCAGCCGGTGGCGACAGCCTGCTGGTAGCCCTCGGGGGTCTGGCGCACCTCGACCCGGTCGGCCCGGATCACGATGCTGCCCTTGGTGATCTCGACGTTGCCTTGCAGGATGTTGAGCTGCTTGAGCTCGTCGACCCGCGCCGAGTCGGCGGCGAAGGCCAGCGGCTGATTGCGGTCGGCCTTCTCGCCCCAGGCCGGGGGCAGCAGGGCGACGAGCCCGATCAGCAGGGCCGCGGCCGGCGCAGCGGCAAGGCGGTGGCGGGCGGGACTCGGAGGGAGGCAGGGCGGGAAGGGGCTCACGGGCGCATCGGCATGAATCTTGCTGCCGATTCTAGGGCCCTTCCGGCCCGCCCCGGCGCCGAAACGGTGCGGCCGACGACACCGATGCCGACGCTGTGGCGTCGGCGCCAAAGGCGGATCAGGCCGCCTTGCGCGCCAAGCCCATCAGGTATTCGGTGACGGCCAGGGAGCGCTCGTTGGACCCGGCCAGCGAACCGGCCGTGTAGTAGCGGCCATCGATGCCGATCGCCGGCGTGCCGTCGATCTTGTAGCCGGCCGACAGCGCCGCCGCCTGCTTGGACTTGGCCTGCACCGAGAACGAGTTCATCGTGTCCAGGAACTTG
>CAZTTC010000318.1:0-3106 GCA_964616015.1 uncultured Methylibium sp.
GCCAGGTGCGCAAGGACTGCGCCAGCGTGATCCTGTGGTGCGCCGAGAAGGCCACCTGGATGGCCGGCGAGGGCATCCAGATCTTCGGTGGCAACGGCTACATCAACGACTACCCGCTGGGGCGGCTGTGGCGCGATGCCAAGCTCTATGAGATCGGTGCCGGCACCTCGGAGATCCGGCGCATGCTGATCGGCCGCGAGCTGTTCGCCGAGACGATGTGAGGCGGCGTGCCGTTGGCCGGGGCGCCGCTTCGTAAACTCGGGTCGATGAAACCACCGCTTCCGAAGGGCGCGCTGCGGGCCGAACGCCGGGCCGCTCCCGAGCCGGCCCGCGTCCCCGCAGCGGACCGGCCGACCTGCCCGCCGGACCAAGGGCCCCAATGAGCACCGAACTGCAAGAACTCTTCACCAACAACCGCCGCTGGGCCGCGACCACCGAGTCGCGCCAGCCGGGCTTCTTCACCCGGCTGCTGACCCAGCAGACGCCACAGTACATGTGGATCGGCTGTGCCGACAGCCGCGTGCCGGCCAACGAGCTGGTCGGGCTGGCGCCGGGCGAGATGTTCGTGCACCGCAACGTCGCCAACGTGGTGGTGCACTCGGACCTGAACTGCCTGTCGGTGGTGCAGTACGCGACCGACGTGCTCAAGGTCCAGCACATCATCGTGGTCGGCCACTCCGGCTGCGGCGGCGTCGCGGCGGTGATGAACGAGCGCCGCGCCGGCATCGTCGACAACTGGCTGCGCCACGTGCAGGACGTGCGCAACTGGTACCAGGCCTGGCTGGACACCCTGCCCGCCGGGCAGCGGGTCGACGCGCTGTGCGAGCTCAACGTCGTCGAGCAGGCCACCAACGTCTGCCGCACGACCGTGGTGCAGGACGCCTGGGCGCGCGGCCAGGAGCTGGTGGTCCACGGCTGGTTCTACGGCCTCAAGGACGGCCTGCTGCAGGACCTGCGCATGACCGTGCGCCGGCCCGAGGACGTGAGCGCGGCGCACGCCGCCGCGATCGCGGCCGTCAAGACGCGCTACGGCGCGGAGGCCCCCTGATGTCGGCCGCGCTGCTGCCTCGCTCGCTCGACGACCCCCAGGCCTACGACATCGCCCAGGCGCTGCTGGAGGGCTTCAACCGCCACTACCGGCTGTTCCGACAGACCAGCCGCGAAGCGCAGCGGCGCTTCGAGGCCGCCGACTGGCACGGCCAGCAGCGTGCCCAGCGCGAGCGCATCGAGTTCTACGACCTGCGCGTGGACGAGGCGGCCGAGCGCCTGGAGCGCGAGTTCCGCGCCGCCGAGCTGTCGCGCGACACCTGGCAGCAGGCCAAGCTGCACTACATCGGCCTGCTGATCGACCACCACCAGCCCGAGCTGGCCGAGACCTTCTTCAACTCGGTGACGACCAAGCTGCTGCATCGCAGCTACTTCCGCAACGAGTTCATCTTCGTGCGCCCCGCGGTCAGCACCGAGTACATCGAGAACGACGAGCCGGCCGCCACGCCCACCTACCGCGCCTACTACCCCGAGCGCTCGGGCTCCAGCGAAGGGCTGCGCGAGACGCTGCTGCGCATCGTCGACAACTTCCAGTTGCAGCGCGAGTTCGAGGACCTGGGCCGCGACGTCGAGTACGTGCTGCAGGCCTTCCGCACGCAGTTCGGCGACGCCAAGGCCAGCGCCAACTTCCAGATCCAGGTGCTGTCCAGCCTGTTCTTCCGCAACAAGGGCGCCTACATCGTCGGCCGCGTGATCAACGGCTTTCGCGAGACCGGCTTCGCGCTGCCCATCCTGCACACCTCGCGCGGCCAGCTGGTGATCGACACCGCGCTGTTCGGCGAGGACGAGCTGCTGCTGCTGTTCAGCTTCGCGCGGGCCTACTTCATGGTCGACATGGAGATCCCGTCGGCCTACGTGCAGTTCCTGCGCAGCCTGATGCCGCGCAAGCCGCGCTGGGAGCTCTACAACGCGCTCGGCCTGCAGAAGCAGGGCAAGAACCAGTTCTACCGCGATTTCCTCTACCACCAGCGGCACAGCAGCGACCAGTTCCGCATCGCGCCGGGCATCAAGGGCATGGTGATGCTGGTGTTCGACCTGCCGAGCTTTCCCTTTGTCTTCAAGGTCATCAAGGACTTCTACCCGCCGCAGAAGGACACGACGCGCGAGCAGATCATGGCCAAATACCTGTTGGTCAAGACCCACGACCGCGTCGGGCGCATGGCCGACTCGCTGGAGTACAGCAACGTGGCCTTCCCGCGCCACCGCTTCGAGGACGAGCTGATCGAGGAACTGCGCCACTTCTGCCCGAGCCTGCTCGAGGAGGAAGGCGACAGCCTCATCATCAAGCACCTCTACATCGAGCGGCGCATGATCCCGCTCAACATCTATCTGCAGGAAGCCACGCCCGAGCAGGTGAAGCACGCCGTGATCGAGTACGGCAACGCGATCAAGGACCTGGTCTCGGCCAACATCTTCCCCGGCGACATGCTGTGGAAGAACTTCGGCGTCACGCGCCACGGCAAGGTGGTGTTCTACGACTACGACGAGATCGAATACCTGACCGACTGCAACTTCCGCAAGGTGCCCGAGCCGCGCAACGAGCAAGAGGAGATGTCCGGCGACATCTGGTACACCGTCGGCCCCAAGGACGTGTTCCCCGAGACCTTCGGCCCGTTCCTGCTGGGCCATCGCGAGGTGCGCGAGGTCTTCATGCAGCACCACGCCGAGCTGCTGGACGCCGACTACTGGCAAGGCCGCAAGGACCGCATCCTCGCCGGCTACGTGCATGATGTCTTCCCGTACGACCTGCACAAGCGCTTCCGCCGCCGTCCCGGCCTGGGGCTGGGCAGCCTCGATGCCGAGAGCGCGTCCTTGTCCACATCGACGCAACTCGGCCACAACCCGATCTGATGACAACCACCCCCGTTGCGGCTTTGCCGCTCCCCCTCGAGGGGGCGACGCTGGCGGACCGGCAGAGCCGGATCGGCGGCGTCTGCTCGCGGGCGCCGGCTTGAAGCGGCGCTGCCCCATCTTTCAATCTTCAGAAGGAGCTTGCCATGTCCACCAATGACCCCATCGTCATCGTCTCCGCCGCCCGCACGCCGATCGGCGGCCTGCT
>CAZTTC010000319.1:0-3088 GCA_964616015.1 uncultured Methylibium sp.
ACATGACGATGCAGAACTGCGACGTCCTGCTGGCCGTCGGCGCGCGCTTCGACGATCGCGTGATCGGCAACCCGAAGCACTTCGCGTCGGTCGAGCGCAAGATCGTCCACATCGACATCGATCCGTCGAGCATCTCCAAGCGCGTGAAGGTCGACATCCCGATCGTCGGCGATGTGAAGGACGTGCTGCAGGAGCTGATCGCGCAGATCAAGGAGGCTCAGGCCCGCCCGGACTCCGCCGCCCTGTCGGCCTGGTGGAAGCAGATTGCCGAGTGGCGCGGCCGCGATTGCCTCAAGTACAAGGGCTCCGACGAGGTCATCAAGCCGCAGTACGTGATCGAGAAGCTCTGGGAGCTGACCCGCGAGCGCGACGCGTATATCACTTCCGACGTGGGTCAGCACCAGATGTGGGCGGCGCAGTACTACCGCTTCGACGAGCCGCGTCGCTGGATCAACTCCGGCGGCTTGGGCACGATGGGCGTGGGCCTGCCGTACGCGATGGGCATCAAGCTGGCGAAGCCCGAGTCCGACGTGTTCTGCGTCACCGGCGAGGGCTCGATCCAGATGTGCATCCAGGAGCTCTCGACTTGCCTGCAGTACAAGACGCCGGTCAAGGTGATCTCGCTGAACAACCGCTACCTGGGCATGGTGCGGCAATGGCAGGAACTCGATTACGGCGGGCGCTACTCGCACAGCTACATGGACGCGCTTCCCGACTTCGTGAAGCTGGCCGAGGCCTACGGGCATGTCGGCCTGAAGATCGAGAAGCCTTCGGAGGTGGAACCCGCCCTGCGCGAGGCCATCAAGCTGAAGGATCGCACCGTCTTCCTCGACGTGCGCACCGACCCGATGGAAAACGTCTGGCCGATGGTGCAGGCCGGGAAGGGCATCTCCGAGATGCTGCTGGGCTCCGAGGATCTCTGAGGCCTGGGCGCTGCGGTCGCAAGGGCAGGGGGCTTGCCAGCCCCTTGCCAGGAGCGGCCACGGCGCGCGGGCCATGGTCCAAGGGCTGATTCTGAAACATCGAAGCGCGTGGCCAAGGGCCTGCGGTTACCGCCGCCGGTCTGAAGAGCGCGAAGGACGATCACCATGAAACACATCATTGCCTTGTTGCTCGAGAACGAGCCGGGCGCGCTGTCACGCGTCGTTGCCCTCTTCTCGGCGCGCGGCTACAACATCGAGAGCCTGACGGTCGCGCCGACCGAGGATCCGTCCCTGTCGCGCATGACGATCACGACGACCGGCAGCGACGATGTGATCGAGCAGATCACCAAGCACCTGAACCGTCTGATCGAGGTGGTCAAGGTCGTCGACCTGACCGAAGGTCATTACACCGAGCGCGGCCTGATGCTGATCAAGGTGCGCGCGGTCGGCAAGGAGCGCGACGAGATGAAGCGCATGGCCGACATCTTCCGCGGTCGCATCATCGACGTGACCGAGAAGACTTACACGATCGAGCTGACCGGCGATGCCGCCAAGCTCGACGCGTTCATCGAGGCCGTCGACCGGACCGCCATCCTCGAGACCGTCCGTACCGGCAGCAGCGGCATCGGCCGCGGCGAGCGCATCCTGCGCGTCTGAGCCCTCGCTCATCCATCCCCAGAGTTTCGACAGGAGAACCCCATGAAGGTCTATTACGACAAGGACGCCGACCTGAGCCTGATCAAGGGCAAGAACGTCGCGATCATCGGCTACGGCTCGCAGGGCCACGCGCATGCGCAGAACTTGAACGACAGCGGCGTCAAGGTCACCGTCGGCCTGCGCCGGGGCGGCGCGAGCTGGGGCAAGGTCGAGAAGGCCGGCCTGAAGGTCGCCGAGGTCGCCGAGGCCGTGAAGAGCGCCGACGTCGTCATGATCCTGCTGCCCGACGAGCAGATCGCCGCGGTCTACGCGAACGATGTCGAGCCGAACATCAAGCAGGGCGCGTCGCTGGCTTTCGCCCACGGCTTCAATGTCCACTACGGGCAGGTCGTGCCGCGCGGCGACCTCGACGTGTGGATGGTCGCCCCCAAGGCGCCCGGCCACACGGTGCGCAACACCTACACCCAGGGCGGCGGCGTGCCGCACCTGATCGCCGTCCATGCCGACAAGACCGGCAAGGCGCGCGACCTGGCTCTGAGCTACGCGGCCGCCAACGGCGGCGGCAAGGCCGGCATCATCGAGACCAATTTCCGCGAGGAGACCGAGACCGACCTGTTCGGCGAGCAGGCCGTGCTGTGCGGCGGCACCGTGGAACTGATCAAGGCCGGCTTCGAGACACTGGTGGAAGCCGGCTACGCGCCCGAGATGGCCTACTTCGAATGCCTTCACGAGCTCAAGCTGATCGTCGACCTGATCTATGAAGGCGGCATCGCCAACATGAACTACTCGATCTCGAACAACGCCGAGTACGGCGAGTACGTGACCGGGCCGAAGGTCGTGACCGAGGACACCAAGGCGGCGATGCGCCAGTGCCTCAAGGACATCCAGACCGGCGAGTACGCCAAGAGCTTCATCCTCGAGAACCGTGCCGGTGCGCCGACGCTGCTGTCGCGTCGCCGCCTGACCGCAGAGCACGACATCGAGGTGGTGGGTGAGAAGCTGCGCGCGATGATGCCGTGGATCAAGGCGAACAAGCTGGTGGACAAGAGCCGCAACTGATCGCGGCCTGCCGCTCCACGCTCCGTCCAGGGCCGCGACACCGAAGGGTGCGCGGCCCTTCTTGCGACGGGTGCTGCGGTATCCTCCCGCCCATGATCGATCTTCATGGTGCGCCGAGGGGTCTGGATTCGTTGCCACGGACTGGCCGAGCATGAGCATGCACGACGGCACGCAGGATCCGAAAACGCCAGACGCGTTCGAAGATGTCGACGACGAGGCGCCGCGCCGGCCTCGCCGCAAGGGCATCTACATCCTGCCCAATCTCTTCACGCTCGCGGCACTGTTCGGCGGGTTCTACGCGATCGTGATGGCCATGAACGACCGCTTCGAGCAGGCGGCGATCGGCGTGTTCTGCGCGATGGTGCTCGACAGCCTCGACGGTCGCGTCGCGCGCATGACCAACACGCAGAGCGCCTTCGGCGAGCAGATGGACAGCCTGTCGGACATGG
>CAZTTC010000320.1:0-3067 GCA_964616015.1 uncultured Methylibium sp.
TCGACCAGGCGGTGCAGCACGCGGATCAGCTTCTCCACATCGGCCATGTGCAGGCCGACCGTGGGCTCGTCCAGCACGTAGAGCGTGTGCGGCGGCTTCTGGCCGCGGCGGGTGATGTCGTCCCTGACCTTCGACAACTCGGTGACCAGCTTGATGCGCTGCGCCTCGCCGCCGCTGAGCGTGGGTGAGGGCTGGCCCAGCGTCAGGTAGCCCAGGCCCACGTCCTTCAGCAGTTGCAGCGGGTGGGCGATGCTGGGCATGCTGGCGAAGAACTCGACCGCCTCGTCGACCTCCATCTTCAGTACGTCGCCGATGCTTTTTCCCCGCCAGGTGACGGCGAGTGTTTCGGGGTTGAAGCGCGCGCCGTGGCACAGATCGCAGGGCACTTTCACGTCGGGCAGAAAGGCCATCTCGATGGTCCGCAGGCCCTGGCCCTCGCAGCCGGGACAGCGGCCTTCGCCCGTGTTGAAGCTGAAGCGGCCCGCCGCGTAGCCGCGCGCCTTGGCTTCCAGCGTCTCGGTGTAGAGCTTGCGGATCGTGTCCCAGAAGCCGATGTAGGTGGCCGGGCAGGAGCGCGGTGTCTTGCCGATGGGCGTCTGGTCGACTTCGAGCACGCGGTCGATGGGCTCGAAGCCTTCGAGCGACTCGCAGGCGATCCAGGCCGGCGTCTTGCCGGCGGCCAGCGCGTCGCGGCCGGCCTTGGTGAGCTTCATCGGCGCGACCTGCTGCACATTGGCCAGCAGCACGTCGCGCGCGACCGTGCTCTTGCCGGAGCCGCTGACGCCGGTGACGGCGACCAGGCGGTTGATGGGCACGGCGACATCGAGGCCGCGCAGGTTGTGCAGGGTGGCGGCGCGGAGGGTGAGCCAAGTGGGTTCGGTGAAGCTGCTGTCCGACTCCCTCGCCCCTTTGGGGAGAGGGGCTGGCTCGCCGCCGACTTTCGGCCGGCCCTCACCCCAGCCCTCTCCCAGAGGGAGAGGGAGGAATACAGGGCGCCGCGCCTTCAGCGGGTGCCGCATCGGCCGCGCCAGCAGCTGGCCGGTCAGCGAGGTCGGCTCGCGCAGCAGTTCGGCCGCCGTGCCTTCGGCGACCAGCCGGCCGCCGCGCTTGCCGGCGCCGGGGCCAATGTCGATGATGTGCTCGGCACGCCGTATCGTGTCCTCGTCGTGCTCCACCACCACCAGCGTGTTGCCCTGGCTGCCCAGCAGGTGCAGCGCGTCGAGCAGCACCTTGTTGTCGCGCGGGTGCAGGCCGATGGTCGGCTCGTCGAGCACGTAGCACACGCCCTGCAGGTTGCTGCCGAGTTGCGCCGCGAGGCGGATGCGCTGGGCCTCGCCGCCGCTGAGCGTGGGCGCCGCGCGGTCCAGCGTCAGGTAGCCGAGGCCCACCTGTTCGAGGAAGCTCAGGCGCGAGCGGATCTCGGCGATCACGTCGCGCGCGATCGTGGCCTCGCGGCCGTCGAGCTTCTGGGCCTCGATCCAGCGGCGCGCCTCAACGACGGCCCGCGCTGCGACCTGCGCGATCGACTGCTCGCCTTCGGCGCTGTGGCCGAAACGCACCGCGAGCGAGGCCTTGTTGAGTCGCGCGCCGTGGCATGTACCGCAGGGTTGGCCTTCGTCAACATCCTCGATCTGGGGCTCGGCGAAGGTCTTCTCACGACCGCCGTTGTCGTCGTCGCGCACGGAATCGTCGAGCGCCTTGCGCTGTTCGCGCGTCAACGTCAGGCCGGTGCCCACGCAGTCGCTGCACCAGCCGTGCTTGCTGTTGTACGAGAACATGCGCGGGTCCAGCTCGGGGTAGCTGGTGCCGCAGGCCGGGCAGGCGCGCTTGGTCGAGAAGACCTTCACGCGGCCGATGCGGTGGGTCGCGGCGCCGGCCGTCATTGCGCCCTGCAGGCCGTCCAGCGGGCTCAGCAGGTGCACGACGCCCTTGCCGAGTTCCAGCGTCTTCGCGAGCAGCGCGCGCAGCTCGGCTTCGTTCTCGGGCGTCACGATCAGGTCGCCGACCGGCAGCTCCAGCGTGTGCTCCTTGAAGCGGTCCAGCCGCGGCCACGGGCTGGTCTTCACGAACTCGCCGTCGACGCGCAGATGCGTGTGGCCACGCTGCGCGGCCCACTTGGCGAGGTCGGTGTAGACACCCTTGCGGTGGATCACCAGCGGCGCGAGCAGGCCGATGTGCTGGCCCTTGTGGTCGCGGATCAGTTGCGCGGCGATCGACTCGGGCGTCTGCGGCCGCACCGCCACGCTGGCGTCTGCGGTGCACTTGGGGCAGTACTGCGTGCCGAGCTTGACGTAGAGCAGGCGCAGGAAGTGATAGACCTCGGTGGTCGTCGCGACGGTGCTCTTGCGCCCGCCACGCGACAGGCGCTGCTCGATCGCGACCGTCGGCGGGATGCCATAGACCGCATCCACCTCGGGCCGGCCGGCCGGCTGCACGATGCTGCGCGCGTAGGCGTTCAGGCTTTCGAGATAGCGGCGCTGGCCCTCGTTGAACAGGATGTCGAAGGCCAGCGTGCTCTTGCCCGAACCCGACACGCCGGTCACGACGCTGAACTTGCCGCGCGGGATGTTGACGGACAGGCCCTGCAGGTTGTGCTCGCGGGCGTTGACGATCTGGATCGCTCCCTCTCCCGGCTCGGCTCCCTCCCCCGCTGGCGGAGGGTTGGGGTGGGGGCCGCGGCGGCGGCGCAGCGCCGACTGCAGCGACAGGCCGTCGCCGTCGCCCCCTCCCCCGCCCTCCCCCAGCGGGGGAGGGAGTTTCTCGCGCACCTCGACCGCCGCGCCGCCTTCGCCCAGCGTGCGTGCGTAGTCGCGCAGCGCGGCACCGGTGTACGACGTGGGATGCAGCTTCACGTCATCCGGCGTGCCATGGCAGACCAGCTCGCCGCCGGCCTCGCCGCCCTCGGGCCCCAGGTCCACCAGCCAGTCGGCCGCACGGATCACGTCGAGGTTGTGCTCGATCACCAGCAGCGAGTGCCCGGCCTCCAGCAGCTTGCGGAAGGCGCGCATCAGCTTGGCGATGTCGTCGAAGTGCAGGCCGGTGGTCGGCTCGTCGAACAGGAACAGCG
>CAZTTC010000321.1:0-3063 GCA_964616015.1 uncultured Methylibium sp.
ATTGCATCTGGCGTGTCCATGAAGCATGCTACTGGCGCATTTGTGAGGTGAACGGATGCAGTCGCCCCGTGAGATCGGCGAACGTGAAGTCCAGATCGCTCGCGTGCTGAGGCCGCTAGGCCGAGGTCCCATGAGACGCGAGCAGGCCGAGCGCGCGGGCCAACTGCTGGGTGTCCACTGGACCACGGTCTATCGCCTTCGCGCTCGATTTCTGGCGGATCCGAGAACGTCTGCGCTGGTGCCGGACGCGGGAGGCCGCCGCGGCGAACCCTGGCGGCTGGCGCCTGCGGTCGAGGCGATCGTTTGGTCGGTCGTTGACCAGTGGGTCCCGCGGCAGCGCGAGCTCGCACACCCCGTGCTGGACGCCTTCAACGAGGTTCGCCGGCGCTGCACGGAACATGGTCTCGTGGCGCCGTCACGCAACACGGTGGCGCGCAGGCTGCGTTCGCACCGCGGCCAGGAACTCCAGCATCTGGCCTCTCTCCCAGGCGCTGCAATCGCGCCCGGCAGCTTCGGAGCGGACTGGCCGTTGGAGATCGTGCAGATCGACCACACCCAGGCCGACGTCCTCATCGTCGACCGCTTCACCCGCAAGGTCATCGGCCGGCCCTGGCTGTCGGTGGCCATCGATCTGGCCACGCGCACGGTCCCGGCCTTCTTCATCGGCATGGAGCGGCCCGGTGCTGGCACCGTGGCCCTCCTGGTCAGCCGCATCGTCCAGCCCAAGGCGGCCTGGCTGGCTCACCTGGGGCTGCAGATCGACTGGCCGATGGCCGGCCTGCCGCAACGGCTGCACCTGGACAACGCGGCTGAGTTCCGCAGCCGCGCCCTTCGCCTGGGCTGCGCTCAGTACGGCATCGAGCTCGACCACCGGCCGGTCGGCCGCCCGAACTATGGCGGCCACATCGAGCGCATGAACCGCACGCTGATGCAGTGGCTGAAGGGTCTGCCCGGCGCCACCGGCAACTCGCCGCGCGGCCGCAAGGCGCGCAAGCCCGAACAACGCGCCTGTCTGACCTTGGAGGAATTCGAGCGTTGGCTGGCCCTCGAAGTCGGCGAGCGCTACCACCACAGCGAGCATCGGGGCCTGTTCCGCTCCACCCCCTTCGCGGTATGGCAGTCACTGGTTGAACAGCGTGCCCCACGCCAACTGGCGCCTGGGCCCGACGAGGCCATGAAGCTGCTGATCAACTTCATGCCGCTGGCCCACCGCTCGATCCAGGCCGATGGCCTGACCATTTTCTACATCCGCTACTGGAACCCCGTGTTCGTCGTCTGGCGCGAACAGCGGCAGAGGGTGAGGGTGCGCTACCACCCCGAGGACCTGTCGAGGATCTTCGTCAGCGCCGACGGGCGCAACTATGTGCAGGCGAACTACGCCGACCTGCGGCGCCCTCGCATCACGCTGTGGGAGCAGCGTGCCGCCGTGCGAGCCCTCAGGGCGGCGCATGAGCCCCGGGTGTCCGAAGAGCATGTCTTCCGCGCCATCGGTTCGCAACGACAGATCGTGGAGCAAGCCGAGCGATCGGCACGCCGGGCGCGCCGCAACTCGAAGGCACCACCAGCGGCGCCTTCGACTGAACTTCAGACCCGCGATTCTGGGCAGCCGACGGAAGTGGACTACAGCAAACCGGTGACACCCTACGCCGTGGAGATCTGGAAGTGATCGTGCGCGAGCGCTCCCACCTTCATCCCGCAGCGAGGCAGATGCTCGACCTCGACGACGAGCAGCGGGTGCGGGCGTTGCGGACAGACCGCTGGATCGACTACCCACGTGCGACGCAGGCGCTGCAACGCCTGCAACGGCTCCTGGACACCCCGCAGCGAGAACGCATGCCCTGCATGCTGCTGCACGGTCCGTCCAACATCGGCAAGACGCTGATCGTGGCCAAGTTCCTTCGTGAACATCCGCCTGCCTTCGACGCTGTGCGCGGCGTCGAGCACAGACCCGTGATCAGCCTGCAGATGCCGCCGTCGCCCGATCAGCGGCGCTTCTACCGGGCTTTGCTGACGGCAGTGGGGGTACCCCAAGGCCCCAACTCGACCTTGGCGAGCCTGGAGCAAGTGGCTTGCGACATCCTGCGCCGAATTGGGCCGCGGCTGTTGATCGTCGACGAGGTGCACCACCTGCTGGCTGGCAGCGCACGGGAGCAGCGCGGCTCGCTGAACTTGCTGAAGTACCTCTCCAACGAGCTCAGGATGGCCATTGTTGCGGTCGGCACGAGCGAGGCGCCGGTGGCGTTCCAAAGCGACGCCCAGATCCACAGCCGCTTCACGCCGCTGGAGTTGCCCCGCTGGAGCGAGAGCGAGGAGTTCCGCCGCCTCCTGGCCGCGTTCGAGGCGGCACTGCCGCTGAAGCGGCCATCAGAGCTGACCCAGCGCCCACTGGTGCAGTACCTGAGTGCGGCCAGCGGTGGGCTGCTTGGCGAGGTCTCGCGGCTGCTCAACGATGCGGCCGAGGCCGCCATCCGAGACGGCAGCGAGCGCATCACCCTGGGGCATCTTGAGCATGTGGCAAATCGGCCGTCTTGATCGACCCTGGCCTGTGGCGCATCGACCGTTTGAAGGCGAGGCCTTTGGAAGCTGGTTCGGCCGCATGGCATCGCGCTATCGATTGACGGTCGACGAACTGGCGTCATCGGCGGGAGTGACGGAGATCTTCGCCGACGAGCAACTCTCGTGGCTTGAGGTGCGAGCGCCCAGGGGAGGGGACTGCGAGGTTCTGGCAAGGCTTGCCCGAGTGAGCAACGAAATCATCGCTGCGCTCGGCCCGCAGGGGCCCCTGCCGAGTAGACAGGACCTCCCGTTCTGCCACTCCTGCCTGTTCCTCAATCCCTTGGATGTCACGGCGCCATGCTGGTCAGCTGATTGGTTGCATGGGCACGAATTCGTCTGCGGCAAACATCCAGGCGAATCGAGCTGGGTGGCAAGGTCGACGGTGCGCAAGCATCGCAACATGGGCCAGCTGTTGACCTACCTCAGCCGGCGTCGGCAAGCGATAGACAGACGTCGGTGTCCAGAGTTCAGGCTCTCTTGGCGACGCTAGCACGGTTCACGGACGCC
>CAZTTC010000322.1:0-3041 GCA_964616015.1 uncultured Methylibium sp.
CGTCAACATCGACAAGTCGCGCCGCCTGCTGTGGCCGATCAAGCAGAAGTACGGCCAGCGCATCAGCTGGGCCGACCTGCTGATCCTGGCCGGCAACGTGGCGCTGGAGTCCATGGGCTTCCGCACCTTCGGCTTCGCCGGCGGCCGCGAGGACGTCTGGGAGCCGGACCAGGACGTGAACTGGGGCGCCGAGACCGCCTGGCTGGCCACCGACAAGCGCTTCACCGGCGATCGCGACCTGGACCAGCCGCTGGCCGCCACCCACATGGGCCTGATCTACGTCAACCCCGAGGGCCCCAACGCCAGCGGTGACCCGGTCGCCGCCGCCAAGGACATCCGCGCCACCTTCGGCCGCATGGCGATGGACGACGAGGAGATCGTCGCCCTGATCGCCGGCGGCCACACCTTCGGCAAGGCGCACGGCGCCGCGCCCGAGTCGCACAAGGGCCCCGAGCCGGAAGGCGCACCGCTCGAAGCCCAGGGCCTGGGCTGGAACAGCAACTATGGGCAGGGCCACGGCAAGGACACCATCTCCAGCGGCATCGAGGTCACCTGGACCACCACGCCGGCGCGCTGGAGCAACGACTTCTTCGAGCACCTGTTCAAGTACGAGTGGGAGCTGACCAAGTCGCCCGCCGGCGCCAAGATGTGGGTGGCCAAGGACGCGCCGGAGATCATTCCCGACGCGCACATCCCCGGCAAGAAGCACAAGCCGACGATGCTGACGACCGACCTGACGATGCGCATGGACCCGGCGTTCGAGAAGATCTCGCGCCGCTTCCTGGACAACCCGCAGGCCTTTGCCGACGCCTTCGCACGCGCCTGGTACAAGCTGACCCACCGCGACATGGGCCCGCGCGAGCGCTACCTCGGCCCCGAGGTGCCGAAGGAAGTGCTGCTCTGGCAGGACCCGCTGCCCGCGGCCACGCTCAAGCCCTCGGCGGCCGACATCGCGGACGTGAAGGCGAAGATCGCGGCATCCGGCCTCACGGTAGCGCAACTGGTGTCCACCGCCTGGGCCTCGGCCTCGACCTTCCGCGGCGGCGACAAGCGCGGCGGCGCCAACGGTGCGCGCATCCGCCTGGCGCCGCAGAAGAGCTGGGAAGTCAACACGCCCGGTGAGCTGGCCAAGGTGCTGGCCCGGCTGGAGGAGATCCAGAAGGCCTCGGGCAAGCTGTCGCTGGCCGACGTGATCGTGCTGGCCGGCAGCGTCGGCGTCGAGCAGGCCGCCAAGGCGGCGGGCGTCGGCATCGAGCTGCCGTTCGCGCCGGGCCGCGTCGATGCCACGCAGGACCAGACCGATGTCGAGTCCTTCGCCTTCCTCGAGCCCGTGGCGGACGGCTTCCGCAACTACTTCAAGGGTCCGGCCAGCGTGCCCGTCGAGCACCTGCTGGTCGACAAGGCGCAGCTGCTGACGCTCACCGCGCCCGAGATGACGGTGCTGGTGGGTGGCCTGCGCGTGCTGGGCGCCAACAGCGGCGGCAGCAAGCACGGCGTGTTGACCGACAGGCCCGGCGTGCTGACCACCGACTTCTTCGTCAACCTGCTCGACATGGGCACCGAGTGGAAGCCGGCCGGCGGCAGCTACGAGGGCCGGGACCGCAAGACCGGCAAGATCCGCTGGACCGCCACGCGCGCAGACTTGGTGTTCGGGTCGAACTCGGTGCTGCGCGCGCTGGCCGAGGTCTACGCGAGCGGCGACGGCAAGGAGCGGTTCGTCAAGGACTTCGTTGCCGCGTGGACCAAGGTGATGAACCTGGACCGCTACGACCTCGCCTGATCGACGAGCGATCGGCACGCGATCAGACCGGGGGCGGCCGACAGGCCGCCCCCTGCGTCGTTCATGCGCCTTCGCCAGAGACACCGCTGCTGCTTGCCCGAGGAGGCCGCCCATGGCCAAGCACCGCAAGACCGCCATCACGCCCGCCATCCACATCAGGATCGCCGAGAAGGACCGCGCCGCGATCGCCCGGGGGCTGAACGCCTGGCGGGCCGACAAGGCCAGCGACGAGCCGGCGGCCGACCTGCTGACCCAGCGCCTCGCGGTGCACGAGCCGACCGCCTGGATGCTGCACCGCCTGCTGGAAGACTGAACCCGCCGGCCAGCCGGGCTCGTCGATGCCCGTCGGCCAGCTCGCGGGCACCCGCGTCGACGAGGCCGGCCGCGCAGCCCTGGCGTGGCAGCATAGTCGCCGCGCCATGACCGCCTCGACCTCCACTCCCGGGCTGCGCCTGGCCCTGTACCTGGACCTGATCCGCTGGAGCCGCCCGGCCGGCTGGCTGCTGCTGCTGTGGCCGACGCTGTCGGCGCTGTGGCTGGCGGCCGCGGGCTTCCCGGGCTGGCACCTGTTGCTGGTGTTCACGCTCGGCACCGTGCTGATGCGCAGCGCCGGCTGCTGCATCAACGACGTCGCCGACCGCGACTTCGACCGCCATGTCAAGCGCACCGCGCAGCGGCCGGTGACCGCCGGGCGGGTCTCGGTGCGCGAGGCGCTGGCGCTCGGTGCGGTGCTGGCGCTGGCGGCCTTCGCGCTGGTGCTGACCACCAACAGGCCGACCATCGCCTGGTCCTTCGCCGCCCTGGCCATCGCGATCGCTTATCCCTACGCCAAGCGCTACGTGTCGATGCCGCAGGCGGTGCTGGGCGTGGCCTTCAGCTTCGGCATCCCGATGGCCTACGCCGCGGTGCAGGGCAGCGTGCCCTGGCTGGCCTGGGCACTGCTGGTCGGCAACCTGTGCTGGGTGCTGGCCTACGACACCGAGTACGCGATGGTCGACCGCGACGACGACCTGCGCATCGGCATCCGCACCTCGGCTATCACGCTGGGCCGGCACGACGTGAGCGGTGTGATGAGCTTCTACGCGCTCTACCTGGTGATCTGGGCCGCACTCGGCTTCCACCAGGGACTGGGCGTTCCGTTCGCGATCGGCATCGCCGCGGCGGCGGTGCAGGTGGCCTGGCACCACACCCTGATCCGCGAACGCTCGCGCGAGGGCTGCTTCAAGGCCTTCCGGCTCAACCACTGGGTCGGCTTCGCGGT
>CAZTTC010000323.1:0-3039 GCA_964616015.1 uncultured Methylibium sp.
ACATCGGCCGCATCAACCAGGCCGAGAAGGAGGCGCTCGACGAGACCGAGGACGCCGCCAACTACAAGGGGACCGACTACATCGGCAAGCTCGGCATCGAGCAGAAGTACGAGGCCGAACTGCACGGCCGCACCGGCTTCGAGGAAGTCGAGACCAGCGCCGGCGGCCGCGCCGTGCGGCGCCTGCGGGCCAGCCCGCCGACGCCGGGCAACACGGTGCGGCTGTCGATCGACATCAAGCTGCAGGCCATGATCGAGCGGCTGTTCGGCGAGCGGCGCGGCGCGCTGGTCGCGATCGACCCGCGCTCGGGCGAGGTCCTGGCCTTCGTCAGCAAGCCGACCTTCGACCCCAACCTGTTCGTCGACGGCATCGACGTCGAGAGCTGGAAGGAGCTCAACGAGTCGATCGACAAGCCGCTGCTGAACCGCGCGCTGCGGGGCACCTACCCGCCCGGCTCGACCTTCAAGCCCTTCATGGCGATCGCCGCGCTCGAGACCGGCAAGCGCACGCCCCAGCAGACGACCTTCGACAACGGCGTCTTCATGTTCGGCAACCACCGCTTCCGCAGCCACGGCGACGGCGGCCTCGGCGTGGTCGACATGAACCGCTCGATCGTCAAGTCGAGCAACGTCTACTACTACCAGCTGGCGGCCGACATGGGCGTGGACCTGATCCACGAGCAGCTCGAGCCCTTCGGCTTCGGGCGCAAGACCGGCATCGACGTGTTCGGCGAGGTCACCGGCGTGCTGCCTTCGACCGCGTGGAAGCGCAAGTACTACAAGAAGCCCGAGCAGCAGCGCTGGTACGCCGGCGAGACCATCTCGCTGGGCATCGGCCAGGGCTACAACAATTTCACGATGCTGCAGCTGTCCAGCGCGATGGCCACGCTGGTGTCGGGCGGCCAGCGCTACGTGCCGCGACTGGTGCGCGAGGTCGAGGACATCGTGACCAAGGAGACGCGGCTGATCGCTGCCGAGGCCTTGCCGCCGCTGCCGCTCAAGCCCGGCCATGTCGAGGTCATCCGCAAGGCGCTCTACGGCGTGACGCAGGAAGGCACGTCGACGCGCGTGTTCGCCGGCGCCGGCTATCCGAGCGGCGGCAAGACCGGCACGGCGCAGGCGGTCAGCATCCGGCAGGATCAGAAGTACGACAAGCGCAAGGTCGACGAGTACCTGCGCGACCATTCGCTCTACACGGCGTTCGCGCCGGTCGAGAACCCGCAGGTCGCGCTGGCCGTGATCGTCGAGAACGCCGGCTTCGGCGCCGAGGCGGCCGCGCCGATCGCCCGTCGCGTGCTCGACTACGTGCTGCTGGGCCGCTACCCGACCGAGGAGGACTTCGCGCTGGCGCAGCAG
The DNA here is from genome assembly GCA_964616015.1 of uncultured Methylibium sp. Lineage (GTDB taxonomy): Bacteria > Pseudomonadota > Gammaproteobacteria > Burkholderiales > Burkholderiaceae_C > Methylibium. The sequence continues at coordinate 1,356 of CAZTTC010000323.1, forward strand.
GGCCTGGCCGGCGCCCCGGTCGGCACGCCGCGGCTCGCGGCCGAGGTGCCACTGCCCGGCGTCGGCGCCGGGGTGGTCGCGGGGGCCGTGCAGTGAGTGCCGTGTTCGACCGGCCGCCGCTGTGGCGCCGCGTGCTGCGCATCTTCCAGGGCTTCGACGGCCCGCTGGCGCTGGCGATCCTGCTGCTGGCCGGGGCCGGGCTGCTGACGATGTACTCGGCCGGCTACGACCACGGCACGCGCTTCGTCGACCACGGCCGCAACATGCTGATCGCCGCCGGCGTGATGTTCGTGGTCGCGCAGCTGCCGCCGCAGCGGCTGGGGCAGCTGGCGCTGCCGCTCTACGTGGCCGGCGTCGGTCTGCTGGTGGCGGTCGCGCTGTTCGGGATCACGAAGAAGGGCGCGACGCGCTGGCTGCACGTCGGGGTCATCGACATCCAGCCCAGCGAGGTGCTGAAGATCGCGATGCCGCTGATGCTGGCCTGGTGGTTCCAGAAGCGCGAGGGCCAGTTGCGCGCCCTCGACTTCCTGATCGCCTTCGTGCTGCTGGCGGTGCCGGTGGGGCTGATCGTCAAGCAGCCCGACCTCGGCACCGCGATCCTGGTGCTGGCCGCCGGCCTGTACGTGATGTTCTTCGCCGGCCTGAGCTGGAAGCTGATCGTCCCGGTGCTGCTGCTGGGGGCCGCCGGCGTCGGCGCGCTGATCTGGTTCCAGACGCAGATCTGCCAGCCCGATGTCGAGTGGTTCCTGCTGCGCGAGTACCAGAAGCACCGCGTCTGCACGCTGCTCGATCCGACCCAGGACCCGCTCGGCAAGGGCTTCCACATCATCCAGGGCATGATCGCCATCGGCTCCGGCGGCATCACCGGCAAGGGCTTCATGAACGGCACGCAGACGCACCTGGAGTTCATCCCGGAGCGCACCACCGACTTCATCTTCGCCGCCTTCTCCGAGGAGTTCGGCCTGCTCGGCTGCGTGGCGCTGCTGCTCGGCTTCGTGTTCCTGATCTTCCGCGGGCTGATGATCGCCGCCGAGGCGCCGAGCCTGTTCGGTCGCCTGATCGCCGGCGCGGTGACCTTGTCCTTCTTCACCTACGCGATGGTCAACATGGGCATGGTCACCGGCATCCTGCCGGTGGTCGGCATCCCGCTGCCCTTCATCAGCTACGGCGGCACGGCGATGGTCACGCTGGGTCTGGGGCTGGGCATCCTGATGTCGGTGGCACGTGCCCGGCGACTGATGCAGGGCTGACGGACCCCCGGACCTCAGCCGCCGCGCAGGCCGCGCCCCGACTTGGCGAGGAAGTGGCGCTCCACGTCCAGCGTGCCGCGCACGCCGACGTCGTCCCCGTGCTGGCGCAGCCAGCCGTCGGCGGCGGCACGCCCCAGCCCGAACAGCTCCTCGAGGAAGCTGCGGTCGGTGTTGAACTTGCTGCTGGCGTTGAAGGGCGCCAGCCCGTCGTCGTCGGCGATCATGTGCAGGCGCAGGTCCTTGTAGCGGCCCGGGTCAAGCTTGCCCTCACGCACCAGGCGCGACACGAAGGCGATCGCGCGCAGCTCGGCGATCAGGCTGGCGTTGAAGGTGATCTCGCTGAGCCGGTCGATGATCTCCACGCTGCGTGTCGGCGTGCCTTCGCGCAGCAGCGGGTTGATGCGCACCAGCAGGATGTCGAGCGACTCGCTGTG
>CAZTTC010000324.1:0-3033 GCA_964616015.1 uncultured Methylibium sp.
ATCCTGCTGATCATCGCGATCCGCATGATCTTCAGCTCGGGCTCGCAGATCTATGCCTCCGACGGCGGTGCGCGCGAGCCACTGATCTTTCCGCTGGCCGTGCCGCTGCTGGCCGGGCCGTCGGCGATGGCGACCGTGCTGCTGCTGGCCTCGCGCCAGCCGGAGAAGCTGATGCAGTGGGTGGGTGCGGTCAGCGCCGCGATGGCGGTCTGCGCCCTAGTGATGCTGGCGGCGGAGCGCATCCGCAAGCTGCTCGGGCACTCGATGGTCTCGGCCCTGGAGAAGCTGATGGGCCTGGTGCTGACCGCGATCGCGGTCGAGATGATCCTGGCCGGGTTGAAGCGCTACTTCGTGGGCGGCCTGTGACTGCGTCGCGGGCTCGGCCGGGGGCGTTGTCGCCCCGCGAGCCTCAGCCGCTCAGCCAGGCGATCTCCTCGGCACTGAAGCCCGCGGCCTCGCGGGCGTCGAGGTTCAGCGGCGGCCGCGGCTTCGGCGCGTCGTAGCGCTCGGCGAGTTGCGGGTAGAGCGCCACCGGGTCCAGCCCGTCGCGCTCGCACAGCCAGCGGTACCAGCGATTGCCGATGGCGACATGGCCGATCTCGTCGCGCAGGATCACGGCCAGGATCTCGACGGCGCGCCGGTCGCCGGCCTGGGCGAACTTGCGCTGCAGCGGCGGCGTGGCGTCGAGGCCGCGCGCCTCGAGCGTGCGCGGCACGAGCGCCATGCGCGCGACCGGGTCGTGGGCGGTGCGGGCGGTCATGGTCCACAGGCCGTCGTGGGCGTCGAAGTCGCCGTAGTCGTGACCCAGCGACTGCAGGTGCTCGCGCAGCAGCGAGAAGTGGTGGGCCTCCTCGCCGGCGACGCGCACCCAGTCGCGGTAGTAGGCCGCGGGCAGGCCGGCAAAGCGCCAGACCGCATCGAGCGCCAGGTTGATGGCGTTGAACTCGATGTGCGCGATCGCGTGCAGCAGACCGGCGCGGCCCTCGCGCGTGGAGGCCGGCCGCTGGCGCAGCTGCAGCGCCGGGCGCAGCGTCGGGCGGGCTGGACGGCCGGGCAGGTCACCGGGGAGCTGCAGCGGGGCGGCGGTGTCGAGCGGGCCTTCGTCGCGGCGCAGCAGCAGGGCACGGGCAGCGGCGACCTTGCCGGCCGGCTCCGGCTCCTGCAGCGCCGCCAGGGCCGCCCGGCGCAGATCCGGCAGGGGTGCGACGTCGGTCGAGGCTGGCATCCGTAAAATTATCGCTTTGCCGGAGTGCCGCATGGCCTGGTTCCAACTCGACGACCGCGCGCCGCAGGTGCACGAGACCGCCTACGTGGCCGAGAGCGCCGAGCTCATCGGTGCCGTGATCGTCGGGGAGGGCGCCAGTGTCTGGTCCCACGTGGTGATCCGCGGCGACAACGAACCGATCACCATCGGCCGGCACTCCAACGTGCAGGAGGGCGCGGTGCTGCACACCGACCCGGGCTGCCCGCTGGTCATCGGCGAGGGCGTGACGGTCGGCCACCAGGCCATGCTGCACGGCTGCACCATCGAGGACGGTGCGCTGATCGGCATCCAGGCCGTGGTGCTGAACAAGGCGCGCATCGGCCGTCATTGCCTGGTCGGCGCCGGCGCGCTGGTGACCGAGGGCAAGGAGTTCGCCGAGCGCCAGCTGATCCTCGGCAGCCCGGCCAAGGCGGTGCGGGCGCTGGGCGAGGACGACATCGTGCGGATGCAGCGCGGCGCCCGGACCTATGTCGAGCGGGGCGAGCGCTACAAGCGCGTGTTGAAGCGTGTCGGCTGAGCCCCAGCTTGTCCCAATGAGTGAAGTCCACAAGTTCCTCTTCGACGGCCTGCCGGTGCGCGGCATGCTGGTGCGGCTGACCGACGACTGGACCGCGTTGCTGGCGCGGCGCGAAGGCGACCGGGTGCACCCGGCGCCGTTGCGCGCCCTGCTGGGCGAGATGACGGCGGCCGCCGTGCTGATGCAGGCCAGCATCAAGTTCAAGGGGGCGCTGCTGCTGCAACTGCACGGGGACGGGCCGGTGCGGCTGGCGGTGGCCGAGGTGCGCTCGGACCTGGGTTTTCGTGCGACCGCCAGCCTCACCGGCGAGCTGCCGCCCGGCGCGGGGCTGGTGGCCATGGTCAATGCCGGCGGTGCCGGGCGCTGTTCGATCACGCTCGATCCCGAGGACAAGCTCCCGGGCCGGCAGCCCTACCAGGGCGTCGTGCCGCTGCACGGCGACCGGCGCGAGCCGCTCGGGCGCCTGTCCGAGGTGCTGGAGCACTACATGCTGCAATCCGAGCAGCTCGACACCCGGCTGGTGCTGGCCGCCGACGACCGCGTGGCCGCCGGCCTGCTGATCCAGCGCCTGCCGGTCGAGGGCACGGGCAACCTCGGCGCCCGCAACGAGGACGAGATCGGCCTGAACGAGGGCTACAACCGCATCGCCCACCTGGCGTCGACGCTGAAGTCCGAGGAACTGCTGGGTCTGGACGCCGACACCATCCTGCGCCGGCTGTTCTGGGAAGAGCGGGTGCGCCGCTTCGAGCCGCTGGCGGGCGCCCAGGGGCCGCGGTTCTCGTGCACCTGCTCGCGCCAGCGCGTGATCCGCATGCTGCAAGGCCTGGGTCGCGAGGAGTTCGACGGCCTGATCGCCGAACGCGGCCTGGCCGAGGTCGGCTGCGAGTTCTGCGGCGCCCAGTACCGCTTCGATGCCGTCGATGGCGGCGAGGTGTTCACCGCGGCGCGCGACCAGCCGCCGACCTCGCGCGCCGTGCAGTGAGTCGCCGCCTGTCGCGCCGGTGACGGCCCGATGGCACGGCCCCGGGGCCACGCGAGCGTTGCGGATTCCCGTTTCCGCTGCCTTCGGGGCACGCGCCCGGTGCTACAGTCCGTCGGTCTAAAACGGTCCTTCCCGTCCCCTTTGTCGGTTCTGTCGAACATGCAAAGGCGGGTCGCAATCCGCCAACCGGTCAAGCCGCGCCGCGGAAGGTTTTCCAACCAGCCAACGCCCTGGATACCAGGGTGAAAGGTGAGCGAAATGATGCAGCAG
>CAZTTC010000325.1:0-3028 GCA_964616015.1 uncultured Methylibium sp.
AAGGCCGGCCCCTGGTCGCCGACCTCGCCCATGTCGCCCAGCACCAGCCAGCGCGGCCCCGGCAGCGTGGCCAGCACGTCGATGGCGGCGCGCACCGAGTCCGGGTTGGCGTTGTAGCTGTCGTCGATGAGCGTGACCTCGCGGCCTTGCCGGCGCAGCGTGCGGATCTGCGAGCGGCCCTTCACCGGCACGAAGGCCTCCAGCCCGCGGCCCACCGCCTCCAGCGGGCAACCGGCGGCCAGGGCGCACGCGGCCGCGGCCAGCGCGTTCTTCACGTTGTGCCAGCCGGCCACGTGCAGGCGGATCGCGGTGGCGCCGGCCGGCGTGTGCAGCACCACGGCCCAGTGGTCGCGGCTCCAGATGGCCTCGGCCATCAGGTCCGATCGTCTGGCATGCGACGACTCCAGCGAGAACATCAAGGTCGGCCGCGTGCCGGCGAGCTGGTGCCACAGCGGCGTGTGCGCGTCGTCGGACGGGAACACCGCGGTGCCGGTCGGCCCCAGCGCCTCGATCACGGCGCCGTTCTCGCGGGCCACCGCCTCGACGCCGGCCAGGAACTCCTGGTGCTCGCGCTGCGCGTTGTTGACCAGCGCCACCGTCGGCGCGGCCAGGCGCGCCAGCTGGGCGATCTCGCCGGGGTGGTTCATGCCCAGCTCGACCACCGCGGCGCGGTGCCAGGTGCCGCCGGCGGCGTGGTCCTGGCGCAGTCGCAGCAGGGTCAGCGGCACGCCGATGTCGTTGTTGAAGTTGCCTTCGGTGGCCAGCGCCGCCTCGCCCAGCCAGGCGCGCAGCACGCACGCGATCATCTGCGTGACGGTGGTCTTGCCGTTGCTGCCGGTGACGGCGATCAGCGGCAGGTGCATGCGGGCGCGCCAGGCGGCGGCCAGCGCGGCCAGCGCGGCGCGCGTGTCGGCCACCTGCAGGCCGGGCAACTGCGCCTCGGCCAGGCCACGCTCGGCGATCGCGGCCGCGGCGCCGGCCGCGCGTGCCTGCGGCAGGAAGTCGTGCGCATCGAAGCGCTCGCCCGCGAGCGCGACGAACAGGTCGCCGGGCTGCAGGCTGCGCGTGTCGGTGTGCACGCGCACGAGCGTCGTCGCCGGGTCGCCCAGCAGGGTCGAGCCCGGCAGCAGTGCCTGCGCCTGGCGCAGGTTCATCATGACCGCGCTCATCCGCGCGCCCCTCGCGCCGCCAGCGCCTGCCGGGCCTCGGCCACGTCGGAGAACGGGTGCCGCACGCCGGCGATCTCCTGGTAGTCCTCGTGGCCCTTGCCGGCGATCAGCAGCACGTCGCGCGGCGCGGCCTGGGCCACGGCCTGGGCGATCGCGGCGCGGCGGTCCTCGATCACGATCGCGCGGTCGCGCCGATCCTGGCCGGCGACGATGTCGGCCAGGATCGCGGCGGGCACCTCGTTGCGCGGGTTGTCGCTGGTGACGATCACCCGATCGGCGAGGCGCTGCGCGATCGCGCCCATCAGCGGTCGCTTGCTCGCGTCGCGGTTGCCGCCGCAGCCGAACACGCACACGAGCCGGCCCTCGCGCGCCATCGCCAGCGGCCGCAGCGCGACCAGCGCCTTCTCCAGCGCGTCGGGGGTGTGGGCGTAGTCGACGATCACTTCCGGCAGATCCAGCGCGTCGCGACCGCGCGCGCTGGGTCGCCCCGAGCCGGGTTCGCCCCGTCCCGCAAGGGGGGTCGCCGCAGCCGGCGACCGCGGTGTCGTCACGACGCGCTGCATGCGGCCGGGCACGGGCGTGAGCCGAGGGACGACGCGCACCGCATCGGCCAGCGACACACCCATCGCCCGCAGCCCGCCGATCACCGCCAGCAGATTGGCGGCGTTGTAGTCACCGATCAGGGTGCTGCGCACCGCCAGCGCCTGGCCGGCCTCGTGCAGCGTGAAGGCGAGGCCGCCGTCGGCGTAGTCGAGCCCGCCGGCGCGCAGGCGGGCGTCCTCGCGGCCGAGCGAATAGGTCCAGACGTCGAGCGCGCCGCCGGCCAGGCTGGCCGCCAGCGCCGCGCCCCGGGCATCGTCGAGGTTGAGCACCGCGGCCTTCAGGCCCGGCCAGCCGAACAGCTCGCGCTTGGCGGCCCAGTAGGCGTCCATGTCGCCGTGGTAGTCGAGGTGGTCGCGCGTGAAGTTGGTGAACAGCGCCACCTCGACGCGCACCGCGGCCAGGCGATGCTCGACGATGCCGATCGACGAAGCCTCGATCGCGCAGGCCTGCAGGCCGTCGGCCAGCATGCGGTGGAAGCCGCCATGCAGGGTGACCGGGTCGGGCGTGGTGAGCCCGGTGAAGCGCACGGTCGAGGGCCGCTCCGGCAGCGGCGGCTCTCCGATCCCCAGCGTGCCGACGATGCCGCAGCGCCGGCCCAGCAGGCTCAGGGCCTGCGCGGTCCACCACGCGGTCGAGGTCTTGCCGTTGGTGCCGGTGGTCGCGACGACGCGCAGGCGCTCGGTCGGCCGGTCGAAGTAGGCGTCGGCGATCGCGCCGGTCGCGGCCTTCAGGCCGGGCAGTGCGCCGATGCGCGCATCGTCGAAACCGTAGGCCTCGACGCTGTCGGCCTCGACCAGGCAGGTCGCGGCGCCGGCCGCCAGCGCCGCCTGCACGAACCTGCGGCCGTCGGTCGAATAGCCCGGCCAGGCAATGAAGGCATCGCCCGGCTGCACCTGACGGCTGTCGCTGCGCAGCTGGCCGGTGGTCCATTCGCGCAGCCAGCGGGCGGCGGCGTCCGGGGAGCGCAGATGGGTGAGCACTAGAAGCTCTCCTCCACGCCGTTGGCCTGGCGCGCCACGATCTGCGGTTGCACCGCGAGGTCCGGTGCCACGCCCAGCGACTGCAGGCTCTTCTGCACCACCTCGCTGAACACCGGCGCGGCGACGTCGCCGCCGAAGTACTTGCCGGCGCTCGGCTCGTCGACCATCACCGCGACGACGATGCGCGGCTTGTCGACCGGCGCCAGCCCGACGAACCAGGAGCGGTACTTCTTGTCGGCGTAGCCCTTGCCTTCCTGCTTGTGCGCGGTGCCGGAC
>CAZTTC010000326.1:0-3026 GCA_964616015.1 uncultured Methylibium sp.
CGATCTCGCGCTGCGCCATCGCGTAGCGCGTCAGGCTGTCCATCAGCAGCAGCACATGCTGGCCGCGGTCGCGGAAATGCTCGGCGATCGCGGTCGCGTAGGCCGCGCCCTGCATGCGGGTGAGCGGCGGCGCGTCGGCCGGCGCGGCCACGACGACGGCACGCGCCAGGCCCTCGGCGCCGAGGATGTCTTCGATGAATTCCTTGACCTCGCGGCCACGTTCGCCGATCAGGCCGACGACGATCACGTCGGCGGCGGTGTACTTGGCCATCATGCCCAGCAGCACCGACTTGCCGACGCCCGAGCCGGCGAACAGGCCGATGCGCTGGCCGCGGCCCACGGTCAGCATCGCGTTGATCGCGCGCACGCCGGTGTCCAGCGGCTCGCGCACCGGGTCGCGGTCCATGGCGTTGATCGGGCGGCGCACCAGCGGCTCGTTGCGGGCGCCGGACAGCGGGCCCAGGCGGTCGAGGGGGACGCCGTGCGAGTCGACGACGCGGCCCAGCAGGCCGTCGCCGATCGGCAGGTGGCGGGTGCGGTCCTCGCTGCGGCGCCAGGGATGGGTGGCCGCGCCCAGGCGCGGCGGCTCGCCGACGCTGGAGCGTGGCACCACGCGCGCGCCGCTGGCCAGGCCGTGCAGCTCGCCGGTGGGCATCAGGTAGGCGCGGTCGGCGGCGAAGCCGACCACCTCGGCCAGCACCGGCGCCTGGCCGGCCATGCGGACCTCGCAGACCGAGCCGACCGGCACGCGGATGCCGGCCGCCTCGAGCACCAGGCCGGCGACGCGCACCAGCGTGCCCTGGGCCTCCAGCGGCGCGGGGCCGGCGGCGTGGGCCCTGAGGTCGTCGAGGTAGCGCTGCCAGCTGGCCGACAACGCCGTCATGACGACACCCCGTTCACCCGATACGGCGTCCGGCCCCGCGTGAGGGCATCACCTTGCCCGGGGCGGCCCGGCGCGGCGGCGCTCATGCGTCGTGTCCTTCGGTCCCGGTCGCGTCGTACTCGCTCGGCCGGCCCATCGTCTCGGTGGCACGGCGCCAGCGCGCATCGATGCCGGCGTCGATCACGCCGACCTCGGTCTCGACGACGCAGCCGCCGCGTGCGATGGCGGCGTCGGCCACCAGGCGGGCGCCGCGCGAGGCCAGGGCCTCGCCGGCATGCTGGGCGACCAGCGATTGATCGTCGGGATGCAGATGCACGGCGATCTGCTGCGCCGAGACCAGGGTCGCGGCCAGCGCTTCCTGCACGACCTCGGCGACCAGCGCGGGGCGGGTCGCCAGCTCGCTGCGCACGACCTGGCGCGCCAGCGCGATCGCGACCTCGGCGACCTGGCTGGCGAGGTGCTGCTCCAGCTGCTCGATCTGGGCCCGGTAGGCGGTGGTCAGCGCCGCCATCTGCGCCGTGACCTGCTGGGCATAGCTCTGCTTGAAGCCCTCCAGCGCGACCAGCCCGTCGCGGTAGCCGTCCTGGTAGCCGCCCTGGCGGGCCGCCTGCAACTGCGCGGCGACGAGTTCGGGCGTAAGCGGCGGCGCGCTCGCAGCGGCCTGGGCCGGCGCGCCGGCCGTGTCGCCGAAGCTGCCGGGCGTCCAGGCCGCGAAGCTGCGCACTTCCTCGCGCGGGATGAAGCGCGCGTAGGCGTTGTGAGGGGTGCTGCTGCCGTCGGCCGCGTCGCTGCGCCGGGTGCGCGCCGAGGGATCGCGCGGGTCCGGGGTCGCGCCCAGCCTGCGTTCAAAGGAACTGGTCATCGCCGCCACCGCCCAGCACGATCTGGCCTTCGTCGGCCAGGCGGCGCACGATCTTCAGCATTTCCTTCTGCTCGGCCTCGACCTCGGACACCCGCACCGGGCCGCGCGACTCCAGGTCCTCGCGCAGGGTCTCGGCGGCGCGCGTGGACATGTTGGTGAAGACCTTCTCGCGCAGCTCGGGCGCGGCGCCCTTGAGCGCGATCACCAGCGACTCGCTCTGCACTTCCTTCAGCAGGGCCTGGATGCCGCGGTCGTCGATCTTCAGCAGGTCGTCGAAGATGAACATGTTGTCCATGATCTTCTGCGCCAGGTCGCCGTCGGCCTCGCGGATGTAGTCGAGCACCGAGGTCTCGATCGTCGAGCCCATCATGTTGATGATCTCGGCCGCGGGCTTGACGCCGCCCATCATCGACTTCTTCATGCGCTCGCCGCCGGCCAGCACCTTGCTCATCACCTCGTTGAGGTCCTTCAGCGCGCTGGGCTGGATGCCGTCGAGCGTGGCCACGCGCACCATGACCTCGTTGCGCTGGCGCTCGACGAAGTGCTTCAGCACGTCGGCGGCCTGGTCGCTCTCGAGGTGCACCACGATTGCCGCGACGATCTGCGGGTGTTCGTTGCGCAGCAGCTCGGCCACCGAGGCCGGGTCCATCCACTTCAGGCTCTCGATGCCGGAGACGTCGCCGCCCTGCAGGATGCGGTCGATCAGCAGGTTGGCCTTGTCGTCGCCCAGAGCCTTGCGCAGCACGGCCTTGACGTACTCGTCGGTGTCGCTGACCAGCATGCTGGTGTCGGCGGCGTCGCCCGAGAAGCGCTCGAGCACCTGCTCGAAGCGCTCGCGCGGCACGGTCTTCATCCTGGCGATGGTCTCGCCGAGGCGCTGCACTTCCTTGGGGGCGAGGTGCTTGAAGACCTCGGCCGCCTCTTCCTCGCCGATCGACATCAGCAGGATCGCCGCGTCTTCGATACCTTGGGCATCCATGTCAGCTCGGCTCCCGGCTCACGCCGCTTCCTTGGCGGACCAGCCGCGCACGATGTTGGCCAGCGCCGCCGGGTTTTCCTTGGCCAGCACGCGTGCCTGCTCGAGGCGGTTGTCGGCCACCGGAGCCTCCAGCGCCAGCGGGGCCTGCGGCAGCGGCAGCGCATTCGCGTCGTCGACCACCGCGTCGAGCTGGCGGGCCGGCTGGGCCGGGCTCGCCGCCTTGAGGGCCGGGCGGATCGCGCCGAAGACGATGATCAGCGCCAGCAGCGTCAGCGCGCCCGGCACCGCCAGCGAGCGCAGCA
>CAZTTC010000327.1:0-3021 GCA_964616015.1 uncultured Methylibium sp.
ACGCGCAGGCGCACCCAGCGGTTCTCGGTCTCGAGCCAGAAGCGGCGGTACTGCAGGTTGGGCAGGAAGCGACGCTTGGTTTTGTTGTTGGCGTGGGAGACGTTGTTCCCCACCATCGGGCCTTTGCCCGTGACTTGACAGACGCGCGCCATGACGCTTCTCCGTTCGATGTGATCCACTCGGACGCCGAGGGACACTCGGCGAAGCCGCGCATTATAGCGGGGAAATGCTGGCCGGGCACCCGAGCCGGGCCGGCGGGTTCGATCAAGCCTGCTCGAGGAAGCGCTGCGCGTCCAGCGCGGCCATGCAGCCGGTGCCGGCGCTGGTGATGGCCTGCCGGTAGACATGGTCCTGCACGTCGCCGGCCGCAAAGACGCCCGGCACGCTGGTCATCGTCGCCAGCCCGCTCAGGCCGCTGCGCGTGATCAGGTAGCCGTCCTTCATCTCCAACTGCCCCTGGAAGATCTCCGTGTTGGGCCGGTGCCCGATGGCGATGAAGCAGCCCTTGAGCGCGATGTCCTCGGTCTGCCCGGACCGGGTGTGTTTGACGCGGATTCCGGTCACGCCACTGGCATCGCCCAGCACCTCGTCGAGCACATGAAAGAGCTTGAGCTCGATCTTGCCGGCCGCCACCTTCTCCATCAGCTTGTCCACCAGGATCGCCTCGGCCTTGAACTTGTCGCGCCGGTGCACCAGCGTGACCTTGCTGGCGATGTTGGACAGGTACAGCGCCTCCTCGACCGCCGTGTTGCCGCCGCCCACCACACAGACCTCCTGGTCGCGGTAGAAGAAGCCGTCGCAGGTGGCGCAGCCGCTCACCCCGCGCCCCATGAAGGCCTCCTCCGACGGAAGGCCCAGGTACTGCGCCGATGCGCCGGTGGCCAGGATCAGCGCGTCGCAGGTGTAGGTGCCGGCATCGCCGGTCAGGGTGAAGGGGCGCAGGGAGAGATCGACCTTGTTGACGTGATCGAAGACGATCTCGGTGCCGAAGCGCTGGGCATGGTCCAGGAAGCGCTGCATCAGGTCCGGCCCTTGCACGCCCATGACGTCGGCCGGCCAGTTGTCGACCTCGGTCGTGGTCATCAGTTGCCCGCCCTGGGCCAGGCCGGTGATCAAGACCGGCTGCAGGTTCGCGCGGGCCGCGTACACCGCCGCCGTGTACCCGGCGGGGCCGGAGCCGAGGATCAGGACTTTGGCGTGCTTGCTCATGGACGGTGTGGGGTAAGACGGGAACAGAAGCGAGATCAGGGACGATCCGGGTTTGTGAGCGCTGACCTTCGGTTAGAGTCCGAGCAGGAAATTTCTCACGGCCCGGACGTAGTGGTCGGGCTGGAGATTGTAGGTAGTGCCGTCATGCGCCGCCGCAAGGTGGCCTATGACCTCGATAGACCAACCAGAGCGAAGGTGATTCGATGGCGATGCTGTCCAACCTTGACCTGATCCGACGTGTGCCGCTGTTCTCGCTGTTGACCGGCGAGCAGGCGCAAGCGATCGCAGAGGGCGTGATCAAGCGCCGCTACCGGCGCGGCGAGGTCATCGTCGAGCAGGGCACCAAGTCCAACGCGCTCTACATCCTGCTGACCGGCCGGGCCCGTGTGGTGACGGCCGATGCCCGTGGTCGCGAGGTGATCCTCGCCGTGCTCCAACCCGGCGACTACCTCGGCGAGATGAGCCTGATCGACAACGAGCCCCACTCCGCCACCGTGCGCGCGGAAGTGCAGTGCGACGTGCTGGTGCTGGGCCGCGCCGAGTTCGCGCGTTGCCTGCCCGAGAACTCGAGCCTGTCGTACGCGATCATGCGCGGGCTCGTCGCGCGCCTGCGCGCCGCCGACCGGCAGATCGAATCGCTGGCGCTGCTCGACGTCTATGGCCGCGTTGCGCGCGCCTTGCTCGACATGTCCGAAGAGGGCGCCGAGTACAAGCTGATCCGCAACAAGGTCTCGCGCCAGGACCTGGCCAAGGTCGTGGGCGCCTCCCGCGAGATGGTCAGCCGCGTGATGAAAGACCTGGAAGAACGCGGCTTCATCCAGACCCAGGAGAACGGCGCGGTCCACATCATGGAGCGCCTGGCCCATCGCTAGCGGGGCGGATCGGGCGCCCCCGGCGCGCCAGCGGGTCAACAGTTCGACACGGCGTGCGCAGGGCCTTCGGCCACAATCCGCGGCATGAGTTTTCCGCTGGGTTCCCTGGGAGCCGACCCCCGCGCCGTCCGCGGCGAGTCGACGGCGATGGCGCGCTGGCGCCTGCAGTTCGCGGTCGTATTCGGCGGCGTGCTGTGGTTGCTGGCCCTGTTGGCACTGGCGACGCACACCGGTAACGATCCGGCCTGGTCCACCTCCGGTCTCGGCGCTGCGACGAGCAACCGCGCCGGCGTCCTGGGTGCCTGGTTCGCCGACATCGCTTTCTTCGTCTTCGGTCACTCGGCCTGGTGGGGCTTGCTGATCGCGGCCAGGGCGTGGCTGAGTGCCCTGGCGCACTGGTTGCGCAACGAGGCCGCGCCGGTGCGCGCCGATCCGCTCTCGGCTCGGCCGGTCTGGCTGTTCTGGCTGGGCGTGGTCCTGCTGATCTCGGCCAGCTGCGCGCTTGAGTCCACCCGCCTGTACCAATGGGAAGCGCGCCTGCCGGGCGGTCATGCGGGCGGCGTGCTCGGCTACACGCTCGGAGCTTTCGGGGTGCGCGCGATCGGCTTCACCGGCTCGGGCGTGTTCTGGATCGCTGCCCTGGTCCTCGGACTGCCGCTGGCCTTGCGCTTCTCGTGGGGCGTGGTCGCCGAAGGGATCGGCGCGGCGCTGGAAGGCCTGCGTGAGAAGCGCCAGGAGCGCATCGAGCGCGCCGAGGACATCCGCCTCGGAGCGCAGGCACTGCGCGAGCGCGAGCACGTGGTCGAGATCGAGCGCGTCCAACTCGACGATCACGCGCCGCTGGTGATCGAGGCCCCGGTGGTCGAGCTGCCAAAGAGCGAGCGTGTCGCCAAGGAAAAGCAGAAGCCGCTGTTCACCGAGCTGGCCGACACCAAGCTGC
>CAZTTC010000328.1:0-3004 GCA_964616015.1 uncultured Methylibium sp.
GGCCGCGTGCCGCGCGCCGGCCTCAAGCTGCAGTGCGAGAGCATGGACACGGCCGGCGGCTTCGGCCGCAGCGTGCGCGACGTCGCGCTGCTCGGCTCGGTGCTGCTGGGCGACGATCGCCTGCGCTTCGGCGACGAGCCGGCCGCGCCGCGCATCGGCCTGGCGCCGACGCCATGGTGGCCGCAGGCCGATGCCGACGTGCAGGCCGCCTGGTCCCGGGCCGTCGAGGCCCTGGCGCCGCGCTGCGCCGACGCCTCGCTGCCCGCCGGCTTCGACCAGCTGGTGCCGCTGCAGAGGCGCATCATGTTCCACGAAGCCGCACGCTCGCTGAGCCACGAACGCGTGCGCCATCGCGAGGCCCTGAGCGCCGGCCTGCGGGCGATGCTGGACGAGGGCCTGGCGATCCCGGTCACGCAGCATCTGGCCGACCTCGGGGCCGCGGCCGGCTGGAAGCGCCGCATCGACGCGCTGTTCGACGATCACGACCTGCTGCTCGCGCCCAGCACCACGGGCGAGGCGCCGCCGATGTCCAGCACCGGCGACCCGCTGTTCTGCCGCCCCTGGTCGCTGCTGGGCCTGCCCTGCGTGCACCTGCCCTTCGCGCGCGGCGCGAGCGGGTTGCCGGTCGGCCTGCAGGTGGTCGGCCGGCACGGCGACGACCACCGGCTGCTGGCCGCGGCACACTGGGTGCACCAGCGGCTGCTCGCCTGAGGCCGCAACGACCGCGACCGGAGACCTTCATCATGCGCACCCCTGCACTCGTCATCGGCATCCTGCTGCTCGTGGCCGGCGGACTCATCTCGGCCGGCATCGTCAGCATCGACAAGCAGGAGACCGTCGCGAAGATCGGTCCGCTCGAGGTCACGACGACCGCGCAGAAGAAGCCGGCACCCGTCGTCGGCTACGTGCTGCTGGGCCTGGGGGCGCTGCTGGTGGTCGCCGGCGTGGCCGCGAAGAAGTAGCGGCCTGCGCTGCCCGCCGCCTGCTATTGGCGGAACTGGCAGCCCCCCGGCTGCAGGGCCTTCTGCGAGAACTGGGCGTAGCGCGTGCCGTCCCAGCGGTAGATCGGCATGCAGCCGCCGGGATTGGCGACGCCCAGGTCGGGCAGGCCGGCGTTCGCGCCCGGCTGCACGATCACCTCGATGCCCGGAACGTAGCCGAGCCGCTCGACCCAGCGCCCCTGCGCGTCCTTGACGAACAGCGCGACGTTGCCGCCCAGGCTCTCGGCGAAGCAGCGCGAGGCCGCCAGGTAGAGCAGCACCTCGGGCCGGCCATCGCCGTCGAGGTCCAGCACTTCGGTTTGCGGCTTGAGCGGCGTGGCGCAGCCTTCGCGGTAGTGCCCACCGTCGCGCAGCTGCAGGCCGGCGGCCTGGTGGATCGCGGTCAGCTCCGCGGGCGACAGGACCGGGGCGGCGCCGGCGACCGCGGCCACGAACGCGAGTGCAAGGGCGGGGGCGAGGGCGCCTGCCCGGGCCGGTCGGCCGCGGCGCATCAGCGGGCCTCGTCGCGCGTCGGCGTGCGCGGCCGGCTGGCGACGCGGTCCTCGCCTTCGTCGAGCGCGGCACGGTCCCAGCGCTGCGTCGGCTTGGACGCGCGTTCGTACAGCGGCATCACCTTGGGCAGGTTGGCCTCGATGTCCTTGATGCGCGTCGGGCCCTGAGGGTGGGTCGAGCCGTACTCGGCCAGCTTGTTGCCGCCGTTGCCGCCACCGCCGCCGGTGGCCTGGCCCATCTTGGTCCACAGGCTCACGCCGGAGCGGGGGTCGTAGCCGGCGCGTGCCGCCAGCTCCATGCCGACCAGGTCGGCCTCGGACTCGTCGTCGCGGCTGAACTTGAGCGACAGCAGCTGCGCGCCCATGCCGGCCAGCGTGCGCCCGGCGCCGCCCAGTCCGAACAGCGCGGCGCCGATCTCCAGGCCGATGTTGGTCGCGGCCGACTTGCCCATGCGCTCGCGCGCGTGCTCGCGCAGCGCGTGGGCGACCTCGTGGCCCATCACCATCGCGACCTCGTCGTCGTTGAGCTTCAACTGCTCGATCAACCCGGTGAAGAAGGCGATCTTGCCGCCCGGCATGCAGAAGGCGTTGATCTGCTTGCTGGCCAGCAGGTTGACCTCCCACTTCCAGCCGGGGGCGCGGGCGTTCCACTCGGGCGTGAACGGGATGATGCGCTGCGAGATCGCGCGCAGCCGCACCGTCTGCGTCGCGCTGGCCGGCAGCAGCGCGTTCTTGCCGCGGGCCTCGGCCAGCAGCTGAGCGTACTGCTGGGTCGCGGCCTGCTCGACCTGCTCGGCCGGCACCAGCTTGGAGAAGCTCGACTGCTTGCCGACGTCGACCCCCTCGCGTGCCAGCGCGGGCGCGGCGAGCCCGGCGCCCAGCAGCGCGCCCGCGAAGCGCCGCCGACCCGGTTGCGCCGGCGCGTCGCCGTCCTGCAGCCGCGCGAAGGCGGCGCACAGGCTGCAGTGGTAGCGGGGCGCGTGATCGAAGCGGTCCATGGCGGATTGGATTCCTTTAGTCGTTGCCGCGTTCCAGCATGCGGCGAACCGAAGGCAACAGCAAGTAGGCCGGGAAGGCCAGCCAGAAGGTCAGGAAGAAGTAGACCGGATAGCCCAGCTCCTGGGCGCCGATGCCGCCGGCCCAGCCGGCCACCGAGCGGCTGAAGGCGAAGATGCTGGAGAGGATGGCGTACTCGGTGGTCGCGCGCTCCTTGCTGGTGATCGCCATCAGGAAGGCCAGGAAGGCGCCGGTGCCCAGGCCCTGGGTCAGGCTTTCGAAGGCGCTGGCGCCGTACACCAGGGCGCGGTGCAGCGGCTCGACCTCCAGGCCGGTGGCCAGCGCGCCCGGCGTCATCAGCGTCACCTGCGAGGCCACGGCCGCATAGACGAGGTTCGACGCGGCCTGCCACAGACCCAGCACCCACAGGCCGCGGAAGATGCCACGCTTGTCGACATACCAGCCGCCGATCAGCCCACCGGCGATCGACAGCGCCAGCCCGAGGTTGACGCTGAC
>CAZTTC010000329.1:0-2991 GCA_964616015.1 uncultured Methylibium sp.
TGGCCCTCGATGTCGAAGTAGCGCACTTCCCTGAAGTTGAAAAGTCGCTCGTAGAAGTCGGCCCACTCGGCCATGCGGCCGCGATGCACGTTGTGCGTGAGGTGATCGATGTAGGTCAGGCCATGGCCGGCCGGAGACAGCGTCGCACCGGGCAGCGGGACGAAGTCGACGTCGTAGAAGCCGATGTTGCCGATCTCGCCCTCGCGCGCGCCGTTCTTGCCGCGCCAGCGGTCGACGAAGTAGATCAGCGAGTCGCCGATGCCCTTGATCGCCGGGATGTTCAGCTCGCCCGGGCCGGCCGTGCCGGCATAGCCCCAGGCGCCCAGGGACAGCGCGCGCTCGCAGGCCAGGCGCGCGTCGTGCACGCGGAAAGCGATCGCGCAGATGCTCGGGCCGTGCAGGCGCGCAAAGCGTTGCGCGAAGGAGTCCGGCTCCGCATTGACGATGAAATTGATCTCGCCCTGGCGGTAGAGCAGCACGTTCTTGTGGCGGTGGCGGGCGATCGGCGTGAAGCCCATGCGCTCGAACAGCGCACCCATCGCGACCGGATCCGGCGCGGCGTATTCGATGAACTCGAAGCCGTCGGTACCCATCGGGTTGTCCCAGGGAGTGAACTGCATGCTGCCGCCTCTTTGCGCGTGGATCGATCCGCCATGCACTGTATAGATCAAGCGCTGCAGGTTTGCTGCGAGTTCGGGCTTCGTATCGCCCGATCGCACATGAATCCTGCACAATCGCCGGCATGGAAGCTCCAGTCGCGCTCGACGCCGTGGATCGCCGCATCCTGCGTGCACTCCAGGCCAATGGCCGCGCCACCTACGACCAACTCGCCGTCGAGGTGCAGTTGTCGGCCTCCGCCACGCTCAGGCGCGTGAAGCGGCTCGAGGAGGCGGGCGCGATCGCCGGCTACGTGGCCATCGTGCCGCCGGAGCGGGTGGGCCTCGGGCTCACGGCCTACATCAACGTGCGCCTGGAGAAGCACACCGAGTCGCACAAGCGCAACCCGATGGACCTCTTCAAGGCCTCGGTCCAGGCCTGGCCGGAGGTCGTCGAGTGCGTCGCGCTGACCGGCGAGATGGACTACCTGCTGCGCGTGGTGGTCGAGGACATGGCCCACTACTCGCGCTTCATCATGGACACCTTGCTCAAGCATCCGAGCGTCGAGGATTGCAAGACCAGCTTCGTGATGGACCGCGTCAAGGCGGCCAGCGCCACGCCAGTCTGAGCTGCAGCGCGCCCGGCCCGCCTCAGGCGGCCAGTCGTCCCGGCGCCGTTGTGGCTTCGGCGTAGACCGCGCCGTAGCGGTTGGCCAGGAAGCGATCGAGCGTCACGTCCTCCTGCCGCACGAAGCCGCGCGTGGGCATCGCGCCTTCGCGCAGCAGGTCGAGCATCGCGCACAAGGCCGAGGCGGTGGTGATCTGGATCGCGCTGTGCGTCGTGCCGTGCAGCGAGCGGCTGTAGACCTTGCGCACCACCGTATCCTGCAGAAAGCGGCGCTGGCCCTGCTCGTCGACGCGCACGCCGGCGGCGGTGACGAAGACGATCACCACGTCCTGCGTGGTCGCCGGCAGCGCGTTCTCGAGGATGTCCTTGAACAGCTCTCGGCGGTCCTTCAGCTTCAGGTCGTGCAGCAGCGTCTTCATCACGGCCGCGTGGCCGGGGTAGCGGATGGTGCGGTAGTTGAGCGTGCGCACCTTGCCTTCCAGCGTCTCGCACAAGGTGCCCAGGCCGCCGGAGGTGTTGAAGGCCTCATAGAGCACGCCGTCGAGCGAGAACTCCTCGCGCTCCTCCAGCGCCGGCACCGCGACGCGGCGCCCGTCGACGATGGCCTCGCAGGGCTCGCAATACTCGTTGATGACGCCTTCGGTGCTCCAGGTCAGGTTGTAGTTCAGCGAGTTGCTCGGGAAGGTCGGCAGCGCACCGACGCGCATGCGCACCGAGTCCAAGGTGTCGAAGCGTCGCGCCAGGTCGGCCGCGACGATGCTGATGAAGCCCGGCGCCAGGCCGCACTGCGGGATGAAGGCGTGCGCCGCGCCATCGGCGATCTCGCGGATGCGGCGGGTTGCCGCCACGTCCTCGGTCAGGTCCAGGTAGTGGCAGCCGACCTCGCGCGCGGCCTCGGCCACGCGGACTGTCAGCATGTAGGGCAGTGCGCTCAGCACCGCGTAGCGGCCCTGCAGCGCAGCGCGCAGCGCGGCAGGGTCGTTCACATCGAGCACGCGGGTGTCGACCTGCGGGTGGCGGGGCGCGCCGGCCAGGGCCGTCGCACTGCGGTCGGCCAGCGTCACGGCGTAGTCGGGCTGGCCGTCGGTGCGGGCATGCGCCAGCAGCTCGGCCACCACGGCGCCGATCTTGCCGCCGCCAAGGACGAGGATGGAAGGGGTCATGGTTGCGTTCCGCTCCTGAGGGATGGGCCAGTGTGGAGCGGTTATGGACCAAACGCAGCCAGACTATAGACGGTATGCTGAGCATAATTCGGCGTATCGACGGCATTCGATTGACACAATGACCAATCTTGATCCCACCGATCGCGCGCTGCTCAACCTGCTGCGCGAGAACGCCCGCCGCGCGACCGCGGAGCTCGCGCGCGAGCTGGGCCTGTCACGCACCACGGTACAGAGTCGCATCGAGCGCCTGGAGCGCACGCGGGTGATCGCCGGCTACACGGTCAAGGTCGACGATGCGGTCGAGGCGGCCCTGGTGCGGGCGCATGTCATGGTCACCGTCGGCCCCAAGCAGACCGGCGCGATCGAGGCCGCGCTGCGCAAGATTCCCGAGGTGCGCAGCCTGCACTCGGTCAGCGGCGTGTTCGACCTGCTGGCCGTGGTGGCCGCGCCTTCCATCGGCGAGCTGGACGCGCTGATCGACCGCATCGGGGCGCTCGACGGCGTCGAGCGCACCACCTCGGCGATCGTGCTGTCCACCCGCATCGAGCGCTAGCCCGGGGAAAGGGCGGCTCCCACGCCGCTGATCGACCCTTCAGGAGCCGGC
>CAZTTC010000330.1:0-2986 GCA_964616015.1 uncultured Methylibium sp.
ATCCAGGCCAACCAGCTGGCCGGCAACTCGCCGGGCGGCGAACTGCTGCTGCTCGACGTGACGCCGCTGTCGCTGGGGCTGGAGACGATGGGCAGCCTGGTCGAGCGCATCATCCCGCGCAACAGCACCATCCCGATCGCCAAGGCGCAGGACTTCACGACCTTCAAGGACGGACAGACCGCGATGGCCATCCATGTGCTGCAGGGCGAGCGCGAACAGGTCGAGCACTGCCGCTCGCTGGCGCGCTTCGAGCTGCGCGGCATCCCGCCGATGGTGGCCGGCGCGGCGCGCATCCGCGTCACCTTCCAGGTCGATGCCGACGGCCTGCTGAGCGTCAGCGCGCGCGAGCAGGGCTCGGGTGTCGAGGCGGCGGTGACCGTCAAGCCCAGCTACGGCCTGGCCGACGACGAGATCGCGCGCATGTTGCAGGACGGCTTCACCACCGCCGAAGGCGACATGCGCGAGCGCGCCCTGCGCGAGGCCCGCGTCGAGGCCGAGCGCATGGTGCTGGCGACGCGCTCGGCGCTGGCCGCCGACGGCGACCTGCTCGATGCGGCCGAGCGCGGCGCGATCGAGCTGCTGGTCGCCGCGACGGTCGAGCAGGCGCGCAGCGAGGACCCCGCGGTCGTCGATGCGGCCGTCAAGGCGCTGGCCGAGGGCACCGAGGCCTTCGCCGCCGAGCGCATGAACCGCGGCATCCGTGAGGCGCTGGCCGGGCGCCGCGTTGAAGAAGTGTGAGGACCGCATGCCGGTGATCAAGATCCTGCCGCACCCCGAGTACTGCCCCGAAGGCGCGCGCATCGAGGCCGCGCCGGGCACGTCGATCTGCGAGGCCCTGCTCGAGCACGACATCGAGGTCGAGCATGCCTGCGAGATGAGCTGCGCCTGCACCACCTGCCACGTCATCGTGCGCGAGGGCTTCGCGTCGCTGAACGAGATGGACGAGAACGAAGAAGACCTGCTCGACCGTGCCTGGGGCCTGGAGCCGAATTCGCGGCTGAGCTGCCAGGCCATCCTCGCCCAGCAGGACCTGGTGGTGGAGATCCCCAAGTACTCGATCAACCACGCCAAAGAAAATCACTGATGACCCGCCAGATCTTTCTCGACACCGAGACCACCGGCCTCAGTCCCGAGAGCGGCGACCGCATCATCGAGATCGGCTGCGTCGAGATGCTCAACCGGCGGCTGACCGGCGAGAACCGTCACTTCTACCTGAATCCGGAACGGCGCAGTCACGAGGACGCCGTCAAGATCCACGGCCTGACCGATGATTTCCTGGCCGACAAGCCCAAGTTCGCGGTCGTGGCCGACGAGCTGATGGCCTACCTGGCCGGCGCCGAGATCATCATCCACAACGCGGCCTTCGACGTCGGCTTCCTCGATGCCGAACTCAGGCGCCTGGGTCGGCCGGCCTTCGTCGAGCAGGTCGTGCGCGTCACCGACAGCCTGACGATGGCGCGCGAGATGTTCCCCGGCAAGAGCAACTCGCTCGACGCGCTGTGCAAGCGCCTCGAGGTCGACAACAGCAACCGCAGCCTGCACGGTGCGCTGCTCGACGCCGGCCTGCTGGCCGAGGTCTACATCCGCATGACGCGCGGGCAGGACTCGCTGGTCATCGATGCCGGCGACAGCGGCAGCGCGCAGATCGCGATCGCGGCCATCGACCTGCGCGGCTTCGAGCTGCCGGTCATCGACGCCAGCGAGGCCGAGCGCGCGGCGCACGAGGCACTGCTGGTCGAGCTGGACCAGGCCTCGGGGGGCCGGACGCTGTGGCGTGCCGTGGCATAATGCGCGCGCTTCGCGAGACCCGCGGAGCCCGGATTCTTCAAGAGAAACCGGGCGGTTAGCTCAGCGGTAGAGCACTGCCTTCACACGGCAGGGGTCGCAGGTTCGAACCCTGCACCGCCCACCAGGCCAGACGCCATCGACGCCACCTCCGGGTGGCGTTCTTGCGTCCAGGCGTCAGCGCATGGCCGCCGCTTCCTTGCCGTTGGCGATGTGCTGACGCATCAGTCGTTGGGCCCGGTCGGCATTGCGGGCACGCAGCGCCGACATGATCTGGCGGTGTTCGTTGAGCGAGGCCTCGAGTCGGCCCTCCTTGAACAGCGAGTGATGGCGGTTGAGCTTCATCACCTTGCGCAAGTCCGCCACCATCTGCAGGCGCCAGCGGTTGTCGGCGATCTCGAGCAGGCGCAGGTGGAAGCGCTCGTTGGCGGCGAAGAAGCGGTCGCGGTTGCCCAACTCGGCTTCCAGCTGGCGGTGCAGGCCCTCCAGCTCGGCGATCTGCTCGGGCGTGGCCTGCCCGGCCACGACGCCGGCGGCGTCGCCCTCCAGCAGGGCCAGCAGGTGGAAGACCTCGCGCAGGTCGCGTGCCGAGACCTCGGTGACGTAGGCGCCGCGCCGCAGCTTCATCGTCACCAGGCCTTCGGCGGCCAGCACCTTCAGCGCCTCGCGCAGTGGGGTGCGGCTGATGCCGTAGTCGGCGGCGAGCGACTTCTCGTCGATCCAGCTGCCGGGGGCGAGGCGGTGCGAGAGGATCAGGCTGCGCAGCGACTCGGCGACCTGCTCGTACAGTGCGCGCTCGGCCGGCGCATCGCGCGCGGCATCGGCCGGCGCGATGGCGTCGGCGGTGTTCTTGCTGCTGGTGAGGGTGGTCATCGGCGAGGGGCGAGGACCGGACTGTAATTCAAATTTGAATTATGATCACGGCCGTCCCGACCGTCCAGCCTGCGACGGTGCCCGCATCGTCCTCGAGAGCCGCCATGTCCGATCGATCGCAGCCCCCCTCCGCCGACCTCGCCGCCTGGCAGAAGGCGGCCGCCAAGCAGGCGCCCGGCGGCGACCTCGCCGCGCTGAACTGGGTCACGCCCGAGGGCATCACCGTCAAGCCGCTCTACACCGCGGCCGACGTGGAGGGCCTGGCCCACACCGACACGCTGCCCGGCTTCTCGCCCTTCGTGCGCGGCCCGCAGGCCACGATGTACGC
>CAZTTC010000331.1:0-2986 GCA_964616015.1 uncultured Methylibium sp.
CCGCGAAATACGCGAGCGCAATCGACCCCCACGGAACCTCTATGCGCTCCTGGGGCTCCTTGAGCGTCGCTGACCGGTGCTTTGTCTCTCTTCTGAGCGCAAGCCTGCAATGCGACCGACGGAGGCTTTGCTCCTTAGAGCGGGACGCTGAGCGAAGGCGGCTGGGGCGCTGCGCGGAGCGAAGTAAAGGAGGAGGCACGGGCGCAGCCCGTGCCGGGGGACATGAGCGCAGTGCAGCGCCCCAGCCGCCTTCGCGCCCAGCACTGCCAGCTTCCACACCCTCAACGTAGCCCGACCGTCGGGACCGCCGTGGGTTCAGCGCGTCTGGCGATCAGCTGACCATGAAATTCGAACATCGGACTTTCGAATCTCTTGGTTCGCACCGAGATCAGCGCGCCGTCGCCGCGCTGATCGAATCCGCCTTGGCGATCAGCGCTTCCGCCATGCGAATGCTCGCGATGTCAATCAGCCGCCCGTCCAGCGACACCGCGCCCTTGCCTTCCTTGCTGGCCTGCGCCATCGCCTCGAGGATGCGCCGTGCCTTGGTCACTTCGGCGGCGCTGGGCGTGAAGACCTCGTTGGCCAGCGCGATCTGCGACGGATGGATGGCCCACTTGCCCTCGTAGCCCAGCACCGCGGCGCGGTTGGCGGCGGACTTGTAGCCGTCCGGGTCGCCGAAGTCGCCGAAGGGGCCGTCGATGGGGCGCAGGCCGTAGGCGCGGCAGGCCACCATCATGCGGGTCTGCGCAGCGTGCCAGGGGTCGGTCCAGAAGGTCTGGCGGTTGCCGTGCTCGTCCTTGTCGCTCAGCACCACGCTGTCCTTGTTGACGCCGCCGATCACCGTGGTGCGCGCGCGCGTCGAGGCCGCGTAGTCGGCGACACCGAAGCTCATCGCCTCCAGCCGCTTGCTGGACTGCGCGATGGCTTCGACATTCGCCATGCCCAGTGCGGTCTCGATCAGCACCTCGAAGCCGATGCGCTTGCTGCGGCCCTTGGCGTTCTCGATCTGCGTGACCAGCATGTCGACGGCATAGACGTCGGCGGCGACGCCGGCCTTGGGGATCAGGATCATGTCCAGCCGCGGGCAGGCCTCGACGATGTCGACCACGTCGCGGTACATGTAGTGGGTGTCGAGGCCGTTGATGCGGATCATCATCGTCTTCGTGCCCCAGTCGACCTCGTTGAGGCCCTGCACGATGTTCTTGCGCGCCTGCGCCTTGTCGTCGGGCGCGACCGCGTCCTCGAGGTCGAGGAAGACGATGTCGGCGGCCGAAGCGGCGGCCTTCTCGAACATGGCGATGTTCGTGCCCGGCACGGCGAGCTCCGAGCGGTGCAGGCGCGGGGTGGCCTGTTCGATGATGGTGAAGCTCATGGAAGGAATCCTCGGTTCGTGAAGTAAGGGGTGTCAGCCGGTCGCGCCGAAGCCGGCCGCCGCGCAGTTGATCGACAGCAGGAAGGCGGTGCGGACGTCGTCGTCCCCGCCGTCGCGCAGTGCGCGCAGCAACTGCACCTGCTCGCGGCTGACCTGGTTCATGGTCTGCAGCCGGCGGTCGAGCCGGCGGCGGTGCTGCGGAAAGCGCTCGGCCAGCCGAGCGGCGCCGGACACCTGCAGCACCGTTTCGCAGGTCAGGCGGTACTCGGCCTCGATGGCGGCGAAGATGGGCTCGCGCACCGTGGCGTCGGGCACCAGGCTCGCGAACTCGCGCGCGATGTCCAGGTCCACGGTCAGCAGCGACTTCTCGACCTCGTCGATCACCGTGCGGAACAGCCGCGCCTCGCGGAACATGCGCTGCAGCAGCTCCAGCCCGCGTGCCTTGCGCACCTCGATGAAGGCGGCCAGCCCGCTGCCCAGCCCGTACCAGCCGGTCAGCATGTGGCGGTTCTGCGTCCACGCAAAGACCCAGGGGATGGCGCGCAGGTCGGCCAGGGTCTTGGCCTGCGTGCGGCGCGCCGGCCGCGAGCCGATGTTCAGCAGCGCCAGTTCCTCCAGCGGGCTCGAGCCCTGCAGGTAGGCCAGCATCTGCGGGTGCTCCATCAGCTTGCGGTAGGCCGTCCAGGACACGCCGGAGATCGCCTCCATCGCCTCGTCGAACTCGTGCTTGGGCACCAGCGCGGCCTCGCGCTCGCTCATCAGCACGTGCTGCAGCACCGACGAGGCCAGCAGCTCGACCTGGTAGTGCGCCGTGCCGCGGTTGGCGTACTTGTACGAGACCACCTCGCCCTGCTCGGTGCTGCGAAAGCCCCCACGGATGGAGCCGGCCGGCAGCGAGGCGATGGCCCGCCCGGTGGGTGCGCCGCCGCGGCTGACCGATCCGCCGCGGCCGTGGAAGAAGGCGATCTTGACGCCCAGGTCCTCGCCCAGCCGCGTCATCGTCGCCTGCGCCTTGCTCAGCTCCCAGTTGGCGGTGAAGTAGCCGCCGTCCTTGTTGGAGTCGGAGTAGCCGATCATCACTTCCTGCACGTTGCCGTGCTGGCGCAGGCTGCGCTGCACCAGCGGCACGGCCAGCAGTTCTTTCAGGATCGCCGGTGCGCGCCGCAGGTCGGGGATGGTCTCGAGCAAGGGCACGATGGGCAGGGTGCAGCGCTCGGTGGCCTGCACGTCGTTGAACAGGCCGGCGTGCTTGGCCAGCAGGTAGACGCCCAACACGTCGGCGGCGCCATGGGTCATGCTGAGGATCAGCGTGCCGAAGGCCTCGCGGTCGACCTGGTCGCGCAGCTCTGCCACGGTGCGGAAGGTCGCCAGCGTCTCCTGCGCCTGCGGCGACAGGCCCGCGGCCGGCGGCCGGGCGCCGGGCAGCAGGGGCGCGGCCAGCGCGGTGAGCAGCCAGTCCTTCCAGGCCGGCGTGTCGGTGCCCGGCGGCTCGGCACCGGCGCACAGCGCACGGTAGAGCTCGGCCAGCGTCGCGTTGATGCGGATCGTGTTCTCGCGGATGTCCAGCCGCACGGTCGCGAAGCGGAAGGTCCGCACCTCGCGCAGCAGCGGCGC
>CAZTTC010000332.1:0-2981 GCA_964616015.1 uncultured Methylibium sp.
ACCACAAGATGCCGCTGGTGATCTTCGGCCTGCTGGTCAGCATCCCCATCATCGTGTGGGGCAGCCAGCTGGTGCTCAAGCTGATGGACCGCTTCCCGATCATCATCACGGCCGGTGGCATGCTGCTCGGCTGGATCGCCGGCACGATGGCGGTCACCGATCCTGCGGCCACGTCGGTGGTGGCGCAGACCGATGGGGTCAAGTACGGTGCCGGTCTGGCCGGAGCGCTGTTGGTGCTGGCCATCGGCAAGTGGATCCAGAGCCGCCGGCGCGCCACGTCCGAAGCGGCCACGGGCGCCTAGCAGACGGGGACGCCAGCCCCGCGACCGAGCGGTGGCTGGGCCGCGTCGGCATGCTACCGTCATGGGCATGCCCGCTGACGCCCCCTCTCGCCCGACGTCGTCGAAGCCAGCGTGGCGCATCGCGGCCATGCTGGTCGCCGCCACACCGTTCGCGCTGGCCGATGAAGTCGGAACGGTGGCCGCCGAGTCCGGCGGCAACTCCCTCTGGGTCGGCATGGCCTTCTTGCTGGCGGCGATCGCCGGCCTGGCCTGGCATTGGCGCCCCCGCACCACGGTCCCGCCCGAGCTGCAGCGCCGCCGTCGCACCGATCGCCAGCGCTCGCGCTCGGGCTTCAACAGCACGCTGATCGACTCGACCGTCGACACCGTGCTCGACCCCCGCATCGCCGAGCCGCAGCGGCGCATCGGCCCCTACCTCGTCGAGCGCGACATCGGCCGCGGCGCGATGGGCATGGTGCTGCTGTGCCGCGACGACCGCACCGGCGAGTCGGTCGCGCTCAAGACCATGGCGCTGGGTCGCGAGTTCCACGGCGACGCGCTCGAGGAGGCCCGCGAGCGCTTCTTCCGCGAGGCCGAGACCGCCGGGCGCCTGCAGCACCCCGACATCGTTGCCATCCGCGAGCACGGCGAGGAAGACGGCATCGCCTACATCGCGATGGAGCTGCTCTCCGGCCGCGACCTGAGCGAGTACGCGCAGCCGACGCGGCTGCTGCCGGTGCCGGTGGTGCTGGGCATCACGGCGCGGGTCGCGCAGGCGCTGGCCTATGCGCACCGCCAGGGCGTGACCCATCGGGACATCAAGCCGGCCAACATCATGGTCGAGCTGGTCAGCGGCATGGTGCGCGTCACCGACTTCGGCATCGCGCGCATCATCGACTCGACGCAGACCCGCACCGGGCTCGTGCTGGGAACCCCCTCCTTCATGTCGCCCGAGCAGATGGCCGGCTCGCGCACCGACGGCCGCAGCGACCTGTACGCGCTGGGCGTCACCCTGTTCCAGCTGCTCACCGGCACACTGCCGCACAAGGCCGAATCGATGGCCGAGCTGATCCGCTCGATCGCCAACGACGTGGCCCCGGACATCCGCAGCCTGCGGCCCGAGCTGCCCGCGGCGCTGGCCGACGTCGTGGCCCTGGCGCTCGAGAAGCGCCCCGAAGTGCGCTACGCCGACGGCGACCAGATGGCCGCCGACCTGCACGCGGTGCTGGTGCAGATGCGCAACGACAGTCGCCCCGCCACCCCCGGACCGGCGGGCGCCGGCGGGGGGCCGGCGGCGGCTGCCCCGGCCGAAGCCGGGCACAATCTCTGACGACTGCGCGCCTGCGCGCGTTCACCCAGCTGCCGATGCCCACGCTGCCGTCCACGCCTGCCCTGCGCTTCGAGTTCGTCGGACTCACGGACACCGGCCGTGCGCGCAACAACAACGAGGACTCCGTCGTCATCGACGAGACCGCGGCGCTGGCCGTCCTGGCCGACGGCATGGGCGGCTACAACGCCGGCGAGGTGGCCAGCAGCATGGCCACCAGCTTCATCAAGGCCGAGCTCGGCCGCTGGCTCAGCGAAGCCAGCGCCCAGGCCACGGACACCGACGTGCGCCGGGCGATGGACATCTGCGTCGACAACGCCAACCGGGCGATCTTCAACGCCGCCAACTCCAACCCGCAGTACGCCGGCATGGGCACGACGCTGGTGGTGGCCGTGCTGCGCGAGGCCCGGCTGCTGCTCGGGCACATCGGCGACTCGCGCGCCTACCGCCTGCGCGACGGCGAACTGGGCCAGATCACGCGCGACCACTCGCTGCTGCAGGAACAGATCGACGCCGGGCTCATCACGCCGGAACAGGCCGCGGTGTCGAACCACAAGAACCTGGTGACGCGCGCGGTCGGCGTCGAGGACACGGTCCTGCTCGAGACCCACCTGCACCAGACCCAGCCGGGCGACGTGGTCCTGCTGTGCTCCGACGGCCTGTCCGACATGATCGACGACGCGCAGATCGCCGCCGTGTTGCGCCAGCACGACTCTTTGCCTGACGCCGCCCAGGCCCTGGTGCAGGCTGCCAACGACGCGGGCGGACGGGATAACATCTCCGTCATCCTGGTGCGCGCCACGGGGACGGCGCCTGCGGCACGGGCCTGGTGGCCGTTCCGCCGCTGACTCAGCCGACGAGGGGCGGCTGGTCATCGGTTTTCCAAGACAGCAGAACACAAGCACGGGGTTACGCATGGGCAAGCTGGTCGTATCGCTGGACGGGGTCGTCATCAAGGAAGTCCAGCTCACCAAGGACAAGACGACGCTCGGCCGCCGCCCCTACAACGACATCGTGATCGACAACCTCGCCGTCAGCGGCGAGCACGCCGTGCTGCAGATGGTGGGCCAGGACGTCTTCATCGAAGACCTCAACAGCACCAACGGCACCTACATCAACGGCAAGGCCGTCAAGAAGCAGCTGCTGCAGCACAACGACACCGTCGAGATCGGCAAGTACAAGATCAAGTACCTGAGCGTCGAGAGCTCGGACTACGAGAAGACCATGGTCATCAAGCCCGGCGCCACGGCCGCTGCGGCGCCGCCGGCCTTCGCGCACACCGCGCCCATGGGCAGCGGCAGCAACTCGGGCTTCGGGGCCCTGTCCGGGGCGACCGCGGCCTCGATCCGGGTGCTCAACGGCGCGGCGGTCGG
>CAZTTC010000333.1:0-2965 GCA_964616015.1 uncultured Methylibium sp.
GCCAACCCGATCGCGATGATCTGGTCGGGCGCGCTGATGCTGGACTTCCTGGGCCGGGCGCCGGGGGCGGACACCGGGCGCTACCAGCAGGCGCACGACGCCATCGTGGCGGCGATCGAACGGGTGCTGGTGCAAGGCCCGCGCACGCCCGATCTCGGCGGCCGGGCGCACACCCAGGACGTCGGATCGGCCATCGCGGCGGCACTCTGAGAGACCCTTGCGGGGATCCGCCGCGACTTGCCAGATAAGAATTGTTCGCATTAAGATGCGGTCACGCACCGGCCGCACCGGCGCGCTCCGCAGCCAGGGGCCGATCGTCCCGAGCCATCCCGACGACCCTGGACCAGCCGCGCCTGCCGCGGCGGAGGCTGCTGCGATGAGCTGCGATCCCAAGACCGCCTGCGCCGGCTGCGCGGCCCCCACCGAGGGGGACCGCGACCCCGACGAGGCCATGCCCGTGCCGAGCGCCGAGGCCTTGCTGGCCGGCACGCTGGCATTGATGACCGGCGTGATCGAGCGGGCGGCCTTGTCGCAGCCGCTGGCGGCGCATGCCCAGAGCCTGATGATGGCCTCGAAGGTGCGCTCCAACCTGTTCTTTCTCAGCGCTCATCCGCAGATGAGCGAAGGCTTCCGGATGACCGCGCGCCGCCTGCGGACGCATTGGGATCGGCTGGCCGTGCCGGCCCAGATCGCAGAGACCGAAGCGACGATGGAGGCCACCGAGGCGGCGGCGCGCCTGTGGCACCGCGCGCCCGAGCGCGTCCAGTGATGCCAGCCGCGCGGTCCGGCAGCCACCCGGCGGCGCAGACCCTGCCGAGGCGCGCGTGAAGCGCCTGTCGCTCACCGTGGCGGGCCGCGCGCGGGCGGCGCGCGGGCGGCCCGAGGCCTTGCTGGCCTCCGACCGTGCGGCGCCGCCGGCGGCCGTCAGCCCCGCATCAGCGCCTCGATCTCGCCGGGCTTCACCGGCACGTCGCGGCTGAGCAGTTCGCAGCCGGACGGCGTGACCAGCGCGTCGTCCTCGATGCGGATGCCGAGGTTCCAGTAGCGCTCGGGCACATCGGGTGCCGGTCGCACGTAGAGGCCGGGCTCGATCGTGACGACCATGCCCGGCTGCAGCCGGCGCGATGGTCGCTTGATCGCGGTGCCGCCCAGGCCGTCGGGCTGCTCGCAGGGGGCCTCGTCGTGCGCCAGGTAGTCGCCGGCGTCGTGCACGTCCAGGCCCAGCCAGTGGCCGGTGCCGTGCATGAAGAAGCGCCGGTAGGCGGCGCTCGCGATGACGTCGTCGAGGCCGCCGACCGCCTGCCGGTCCAGCAGGCCGAGGTCCAGCATGCCTTGCGCCAGCACGCGCGTCGCGGCCCAGTGGCCGTCCATCTTGCGGGCGCCGGGACGCGTCTCGGCGATCGCCGCCTCCTGGGCGGCCAGCACCAGCTCGTAGAGCTCGCGCTGCGGCGCGGTGTAGCGCCCGTCCACCGGGAAGCTGCGGGTGATGTCGCTGGCGTAGCTGCCGTACTCGCAGCCGGCATCGATCAGGCACAGCTCGCCGGCCTTGAGCTCGGCGTCGGCGGCCTGGTAGTGCAGCACGCAGGCATTGCGGCCGGCCGCGACGATGGAGGTGTAGGCCGGGCCGGCGGCGCCGCTGCGGCGGAACTCGTGCAGCAACTCGGCCTCGAGCTCGTACTCACGCATGCCGGGGCGGCAGGCCTGCATGGCGCGCACGTGGCCGGCCGCGCCGATGGCTCCTGCGCGACGCATCAGCGCCACCTCGTGGGCATCCTTGAACAGGCGCATCTCGTCGAGCAGCGGCAGCAGGTCGCGCTGCAGCGCCGGCGCGCTGACGCCGGTGCGGGCGCGCGCCCGCACGGTGTCCAGCCAGCCCGTCACCCGGGGCGCCAGCCCCTCGTAGCCGCTGAACGGGAACCACACCGCGGGCTGGTCGGCCAGGCGCTGCGGCAAGGCCTCGGCCAGCGCCTCCAGCGGCAGGGCTTCGTCGATGCCCAGGGCCAGCGGCGCGTCCTGCGGGCCGAGGCGGTAGCCGTCCCAGATCTCGCGCTCGGCGTCCTTCGCGCGGCACAGCAGCAGGCTGCGGCCGGTGGCGTCGAGGACGAGCCAGGCTTCGGGTTCGCCGAAGCCGGTCAGGTAGTAGAAGGCGCTGTCGTGCCGGTAGGCGTGCTCGCTGTCGGCGTTGCGCAGGCGCTCGGGCGCGGTCGGCAGCACGGCCACGCCGCCGCCGGCGGCCCGCAGGGCCGCGCAGACACGGTCGCGGCGGGCGCGGTAAACATCGTTGTCCATGAGGGCCTGCGCTTCTTGGGTACGCTCGGCAGTGTAGTGAGCCCGCGCCTCGATGGCGTGCCGCCCCTCCGGACCCCCCCCCCGCCAAGGAGAAGCTCCCCATGCAATACCGCCGTCTCGGCCGCTCGGGCCTGCAGCTCAGCGAGCTGTCGCTCGGGTCCTGGGTCACCTACGGCCAGCAGGTCGATGTCGCCAGCGCCAAGGAGATGCTGGCCGCTGCCTTCGACGCCGGCATCAATTTCTTCGACAACGCCGAGGTCTACGCCAACGGCCAGAGCGAGACCATCATGGGCGAGGCGCTGCGCCAGCTCGGCCGCAACCCGCTGGACGTCGTCGTCTCGACCAAGTTCTACTGGGGGCTGGACCGCGGCAGCAAGGACAAGCCGCGCATCAACGGCCAGGACACGCTGAACCGCAAGTACCTGCACCAGGCCATCGACGGCTCGCTGAAGCGCCTGCAGCGCGACTGCATCGACCTGGTGTTCTGCCACCGCCCCGATCCGAACACGCCGATCGAGGAGACGGTGTGGGCGCTGCACGATCTCATCCAGCGCGGCAAGGTCCTCTACTGGGGCACCAGCGAGTGGCCGGCCGATGCGATCCGCAGCGCCTGGGACATCGCCGAGCGCCACCACCTGCACAAGCCGCTGATGGAGCAGCCGCAGTACCACCTGTT
>CAZTTC010000334.1:0-2910 GCA_964616015.1 uncultured Methylibium sp.
CACGCAGAACGAGCAGATCGACTCCTTCCGCGTCCAGCTCGGCGGCCTGCAGCAGTCCCTGACGCAGGCATCGATGACCGGGCGCGAGGCCCAGGACGCGGCGCTCAAGCGCTTCGGCGACGCGCTGACCGAGCAGCTGCGCACGATGTCCGACGCCAACGAGCGGCGCCTGGCCGAAGTGCGCGTCACCGTCGAGCAGAAGCTCACCGCGCTGGCAGCCGACAACGAGAAGAAGCTCGAGCAGATGCGCGCCACCGTCGACGAGAAGCTGCACGCCACGCTCGAGCAGCGCCTCGGCGAGAGCTTCAAGCAGGTCGCCGACCGCCTGGAGCAGGTCCATCGCGGCCTGGGCGAGATGCAGACGCTGGCGCAGGGCGTCGGCGATCTGCGGCGCGTGCTGACGAACGTCAAGAGCCGCGGCGTGTTCGGCGAGGTCCAGCTGGCGGCGCTGCTCGAGCAGGTCTTCACGCCCGAGCAGTACGCCGTCAACGTGGCGACGGTGCCCGGCAGCAGCGAGCGCGTCGAGTTCGCGATCCGCCTGCCGGGCCGCAGCGACGACGGCGCGCCGCTGTGGCTGCCCGTGGACGCGAAGTTCCCGCGCGAGGACTACGAGCGCCTGCTCGATGCCCAGGATCGCGCCGAC
Source organism: uncultured Methylibium sp. (assembly GCA_964616015.1). Lineage (GTDB taxonomy): Bacteria > Pseudomonadota > Gammaproteobacteria > Burkholderiales > Burkholderiaceae_C > Methylibium. Next base: position 644 of record CAZTTC010000334.1, read on the forward strand.
AAGGAGGCCGCGGATGCGGCCGGCAAGGCGCTGGAGCAACGCATCCGCGACGAGGCGAAGACCATCGCGGCCAAGTACGTCGCCCCGCCGCACACCACCGACTTCGCGATCCTCTTCGTGCCCACCGAGGGCTTGTACGCCGAGCTGCTGCGTCGGCCCGGGCTGATGGAGGCGCTGCAGCGCGAGCACCGCGTTTCGCTGGCCGGGCCGACCACCTTCCTGGCGATGCTCAACAGCCTGCAGATGGGCTTTCGCACGCTCGCACTGGAGAAGCGCAGCTCCGAGGTCTGGAAGGTGCTGGGCGCGGTGAAGACCGAGTTCGGCCGCTTCGGGGACGTGCTGGCCAAGACCCGCAAGAAGCTCGACGAGGCCGCGAGGACCATCGACGACGCGTCGGTGCGAACGCGCGCCATCGATCGCCAGCTGCGTGTCGTCGAGGCCTTGCCCGAGGCCGAGGCGCGCGCCTTGCTGCCCGGCGCGCTGGCGCTGCCCGGTGAGGCAGGCGCCGACGACGACACCGGCGCCGGCCGCGGATGAACCGCGACGCCGGGTCGCGACCCCTGGCCGCTGCCCTGCTGCCGCTGATCGGCGGACAGATCTGCCTGCATTCGGCGATGGCCGGCGCGCGCATGGCCGCGCCGCTGCAGGCGCTGCGTGACGGCCACAGCCCGCTCGCGGTCGGCTTGCTGCTGGCGCTGTTCGCCGCGGCGCCGATCGCGCTGGCGCTGGCGGCGGGGCGCATGGCCGATCGCCACGGCTACCACCGCCCGGTGCGCGTCGCCGTGGCCTTGACGCTGCTGGGCGGGGCCCTGGCAGCGCTCGCCGCGCTGCTGAGCGGCGGCTGGCGTTACGGCGGCTTGTGCCTGGCCGCCGTGCTGTCCGGCGCCGGGGCGAACTTCGGGCTGATCGCGATCCAGCGGACCGCCGGCCGCCTGGCCCGCGACCCGACCGACCTGAAGCGCGTCTTCAGCTGGCTGGGGCTGGCCCCGGCGCTCAGCAACGTGGCCGGCCCGGTGCTGGCGGGCCTGCTGATCGACGCGGCGGGCTTCGGCGTCGCCTTTGCCGCGCTGGCCGTGCTGCCGCTGGGCGCCACCTTGTGGGCGCGCCGCGTGCCGGTGGAGGCGAGGCCGGCCTCGTCGCGACCGCCCGCCGCAACGACCCGGGCGGCCTGGCAGATGTTGCGCACGCCGGCCATGCGCCGCCTGCTGCTGGTCAACTGGCTGCTGTCGACCAGCTGGGACGTTCACAGCTTCGCCGTGCCGGTGCTGGGGCACGAGCGCGGGCTCAGCGCGTCGGCCATCGGGCTGATCCTGGGCGTGTTCGCGTTGTCGGTGGCCGGCGTGCGGGTGCTGATCCCGTTGCTGGCGCACCGGCTGAGGGAGGCCCAGGTGTTGTCGGGGGCGATGCTGCTGACCGCGGCGGTGTTCGCGCTCTATCCGCTGGCCGGCACGGCCTGGCTGATGGCCGTGTGCGCGTCGGTGCTGGGCCTCGCGCTGGGCGCCGTGCAGCCGATGATCATGTCCACGCTGCACCAGATCACACCCGAGGCCCAGCACGGCCAGGCGATCGCGCTGCGGTCGATGACCATCAACATCTCCAACACCGTGATGCCGCTGGGCTTCGGCGTGCTGGGTGCGAGCCTGGGTGCAGCGGCGCTGTTCTGGGTGATGGGTGTGGCGGTCGGCGCCGGCAGTTGGCCGGCGCGCGGACTGCGCGCGACGCTCAGTAGATGAGCCGGTCCGGCCGGATGTCGCGCAGGATGGTCGTTGCGATCTCCTCGATCGACTTGTGCGTCGAGCTCAGCCAGGCGATCCCCTCGCGGCCCATCATCGACTCGGCAGCGGCGACTTCGTAGCGGCAGTTCTCCAGCGCCGCGTACTTGCTGTGCGGGCGGCGCTCGTGGCGGATCTCGGCCAGGCGCTCGGGCGCGATGGTCAGCCCGAAGCACTTCTTCTTGTGCGGCAGCAGCGCCGACGGCAGGTGGCCGCGCTCGAAGTCCTCGGGGATCAGCGGGTAGTTGGCCGCCTTGATGCCGTGCTGCATGGCCAGGTAGAGCGAGGTCGGCGTCTTGCCGGAGCGGCTGACGCCCACCAGCACCACGTCGGCCAGGGCCAGGTTCTTGGCCGACTGCCCGTCGTCGTGGGCCAGCGAGAAGTTGATCGCCTCGATGCGGTCGGTGTACTCCTGGCTCTTGGCGACGTCGTCGAACCGCCCGACGCGGTGGTTGGACTTGATGCCGAACTCGGCCTCGAGCGGCTCGACGAAGG
>CAZTTC010000335.1:0-2902 GCA_964616015.1 uncultured Methylibium sp.
GACCGCACTCGTCATTGCCGAGCACGACAACCGCTCCATCAAGGGCGCCACGCTCAATACCGTGACCGCCGCGCTCGCCTGCGGCGCCGAGGTGCATGTGCTGGTGGCCGGCCACGACGCGGCCGGGGCCGCGCAGGCGGCCGCGCAGATCGCCGGCGTCGCCAAGGTGCTGCATGCCGATGCCCCGGGCTTCGAGCACGGTCTGGCGGAGAACGTCGCCTCGCAGGTCCTGGCGGTGGCGTCCGGCTACAGCCATCTGCTGTTCCCGGCCACCGCCTCCGGCAAGAACGTGGCGCCGCGGCTGGCCGCGTTGCTCGACGTGGCGCAGATCTCCGACGCCAGCAAGGTGCTCGGCCCGGACACCTTCGAGCGCCCGATCTACGCCGGCAACGCCATCGCGACGGTGCAGAGCCTCGACGCCACCAAGGTCATCACCGTGCGCACCACCGGCTTCGACCCGGCGGCCGCGAGCGGCGGCTCGGCGGCGATCGAGAGCGTGGCGCCGGTCGCCGATGCCGGGGCCTCGCGCTTCCTCGGCAACGAGATCGCCAAGAACGACCGGCCCGAGCTCACCGCGGCGAAGATCATCGTCTCCGGCGGTCGTGCGCTGGGCTCGAGCGACAAGTTCACCGAGGTCCTGACGCCGCTGGCCGACAAGCTGGGCGCTGCGCTGGGTGCCAGCCGCGCGGCGGTCGATGCGGGCTACGCGCCCAACGACTGGCAGGTCGGGCAGACCGGCAAGATCGTGGCCCCGCAGCTCTACATCGCGGCCGGCATCAGTGGCGCGATCCAGCACCTGGCCGGCATGAAGGACAGCAAGGTCATCGTCGCCATCAACAAGGATGCCGAAGCGCCGATCTTCAGCGTCGCCGACTACGGGCTCGAGGCGGACCTGTTCGAGGCGGTGCCGGAGCTGGTCAAGCAGCTCTGAGACTTGCAGGGTCCGGGACACACCTGCGCCTCGACGTCATCGCGTCCTGGCGCTTTCTTTCGAGCCGAACACACGAGACACGCAGGAGACAAGCCATGAGCAGCTACCAGGCCCCCGTGAAGGACATGCTGTTCTGCATGCAGGCGCTCGCCGGCCTCGACGAGGTCGCCAAGATCCCCGGCTTCGAGGACGCCGGCATCGAGACGGCGCAGGCCGTGCTCGAGGAGTGCGCCAAGTTCAACGAGGGCGTCATCTCGCCGCTCAACTGGACCGGCGATCAGCAGCCTTCGTCCTTCAAGGACGGCAAGGTCACCACGACGCCCGGCTTCAAGGAGGCCTTCCGCCAGTTCGTCGAAGGCGGCTGGCAGGGCCTGCAGCACCCGAGCGAGTTCGGAGGACAGGGCCTGCCCAAGACCATCGGCGCGGCCTGCATCGAGATGACCAACAGCGCGAACCTGAGCTTCGCGCTGTGCCCGCTGCTGACCGATGGCGCGATTGAGGCGCTGCTGACTGCCGGCACGCCCGAGCAGCAGCAGACCTGGATCCCGAAGATGATCTCTGGCGAGTGGACCGGCACCATGAACCTGACCGAGCCGCAGGCCGGCAGCGACCTGGCGCTGGTGCGAACCCGTGCCGAGCTTCAGCCCGACGGCAGCTACAAGATCTTCGGCACCAAGATCTTCATCACCTACGGTGAGCACGACATGGCCGAGAACATCGTGCACATGGTGCTGGCGCGCGTCAGCGGCGCGCCCGAGGGCGTGAAGGGCATCTCGCTGTTCATCGTGCCGAAGTTCATGGTCGGCGCCGACGGCGCGCTCGGGGCGCGCAACGACGTGCATTGCGTGTCGATCGAGCACAAGCTGGGCATCAAGGCCAGCCCGACCGAGGTGCTGCAGTACGGCGACGGCACGGCGTCGAAGGACGTGAACGGCACCGGACCCGGTGCCGTGGGCTACCTCGTGGGGCAGGAGAACCGTGGCCTCGAGTACATGTTCATCATGATGAATGCCGCGCGCTATGCGGTCGGCATCCAGGGCATCGCGGTGGCCGAACGGTCCTACCAGAAGGCGGTGGCCTATGCGAAGGACCGCGTGCAGAGCCGCCCGGTCGATGGCTCGCTGCCGGGCAGCGCAGCGATCATCCACCACCCTGACGTCAAACGCATGTTGATGACGATGCGCGCGCAGACCGAGGGCTGCCGTGCGATGGCGATCGTCGCCGCGGCCGCCTACGACGCGGCGCATGCGCATCCGGACGCCGAGGTGCGCAAGCAGAACCAGGCCTTCTACGAGTTCATGGTGCCGCTGGTGAAGGGCTACGCGACGGAGATGAGCCTGGACGTCACCTCGCTGGGCGTGCAGGTGCATGGCGGCATGGGCTTCATCGAGGAAACCGGTGCGGCGCAGTACTACCGCGATGCGAAGATCCTGACCATCTACGAAGGCACGACCGCGATCCAGGCCAACGACCTGGTCGGCCGCAAGACGGCGCGCGACGGCGGCACCATCGCCAAGGCGATCGCGCGCCAGGTGGCCGCGACCGAGGCGCAGCTCTCCGATCGGCCCAGCGTGGCCGCGCGCTCCACGCTCAAGCGCCTGAAGGCGGCGCGCGAGGCCTTCGAGCAGGTGGTCGATTTCGTGGCCGGCCAGACCAAGGCCTGTCCCAACGCCGTGTTCGCCGGCTCGGTGCCCTACCTGATGCTGGCCGGCAACCTGATGGCCGGCTGGCAGATGGCGCGGGCACTGATCGCCGCCGAGGAGCGCCTGGCCGCCGGCGACGACGCGGCCTTCATGAGCGCCAAGATCGCGACCGCGCGCTTCTATGCCGAGCACATCCTGGCGCGCGCACCCGGGCTGCGCGACAGCATCCTGGAGGGCGGTGACTCGGTCACCGCACTGGCGCTGGAGGCCTTCTGATGCCCTTGCCACGCGTCCTGCAGAACCTGCCCTTGCCGATCATCGGCTCGCC
>CAZTTC010000336.1:0-2839 GCA_964616015.1 uncultured Methylibium sp.
CGGCCGTTCTTGCTGATGTAGCGGAAGTGCGCGGCGATGGCCTTCATGCCGCGCCCACCGCCCGTGACCTTCACCATCACCTGAGGCGCCCGGCGCACCACGGTCGCCTCGATGCGCTCGCGGATGGCGGCTGCCCGCTGCCTTGCGGCGAGTGCGCTGAGCTTGGGTTGCGGCCGGGGGTGCACGATCCGGTTGCCCGGATAGAAGAGCCTGTCGCCCCACTGCAGCAGGACGCCGTCGATGTTCTGACCCTGCGTCATGGCCGTGCTCCTGCCCGGGTGGCGCTGCCACGGTCCGGCTGCATGCCGTTGCCCCGGCGGGGCTGCAAGTCAGCCAGCGCACGTGTGACGTGATCGAGGTGCTCCCGCACGTCATGGCTCAGCGTGGCCAGCATCGGCCGGTATTCCTCGGCAGGCCGGAAGGCACTCTGGCGCAACAGCGACACCAGGTGGCTCAGGTTGCGGCTGAACGTGGACAGCTCGGCACACGCCGCGATCAGCGTCCCGACGTTCTCGGCGCGGTCGCTGGCCGGCATGGGCGCGGGTTGACCGGTCAGCAGGTCGGCGACGAAGTCGCCTGGAGGTTGGCCCGCCAGACGTGCCGCAGCCAGGACCGCAGAAGCATCGTCGCGCGACATACGCAGCGTGAGCCGCACGCGGCTCGCATCGCGAGCTTGGACCCGAGGCGTACGTGTCCCGACGACTGACCCTGCCGGGCCGCCCAAAGCCTCTGCAAGCGTCGCCCGAACCCAACCCGAGGGAGACGTACCGGCCAGCCGCGCGCGCACGACGAGCGCGGCTTTCAGACCATGCAGATCGACGCTGAGTCGATCACGTGACGAGGGTGCCATACCCGAGCCTCCTGACATGCCGTGCGTGTCAGACAACGGCGCCACCGCGCCTATCTCTGCACTCACCTACGCATTCAGTATTGGCTCGGATCGAGGCTTCAAGGCCGATGATTCCGAAGCCAGAATCATCGCGGGCCGGGCGAAGCGAGGGCCCCGTGTCAATCGGATTGACAAGTCGAAAGCCGAGGCTGGGCAAGGCATTCGTGCCGGCCGCGAGACCTCGGGGATGAGGACGGGCGGCAGGTGCACGGCCGATGTTGTCAATCGGATTGACAACTCGGCGCGGGCCAGGTCGCTGTGTCAGTGATCGCCGAAGGTCACTCGCAGGCCTTGGGCGGCTTCGACAGGCGGGCGCGCGCGTCGTCGAGCTTGTCCTGCAGACCAGCGACGACATCGTCGGCATCGACGTAGTCGCCCGTTCGCTTGGCTTCGTCTCGCGAGCGCAGGCCACGGGCGACGAACTCGGACTGGACGCGCCGGCGCTCGACGCTGGCGCGCACAGCGGCCTCGACGAACTCCGCGAGGCTCTCGCCCTCGGCGAGCACCGATTCGACCTCGACCAAGAACTCCGGCTCGACGGGAACGGAAGGGAGGCTTGCAGTCTTCATGGGCACAAGGTAGCGCAGCTACGCCGCGCGGTACAGCCGGGGAGCGGCACGACTTGTCGTGCCGACCTTGTCAATCCGATTGACATGGTCGTTGCCCGCGCGTCAGCCACCCACGAAACCCAGCAGCTTCAGAGAGGCAACGGGAGCGAGCCGCCTGGGTCCACCCGTCAAGGGGCGCACGTACATGCAGCCTGCGTGATCGGGGACCACCGACACCACCAGCTGGTAGTCGTGGCCTTCGAACTCCACGTGGACGCGCTGGTCGGACCTCACCGGGGTCTCGGGCGTGGTCGAGCGCGTGGCGTCACTGCGAGGGTCAGCTGTTGATCCCTGGGCTCTCGGCGGCGTCTGCGTAGTTGCATCTGCCGCCGGATCGTCGCGGGCCACGTCGGCGGCATCGGGCGGCTGCACCGCACTGCCCGCAGGTGCCGGCGCGGACGCCGTCCGGGGCTCCAGCGTTGCACGAAACTCCGTCAGCCGGTCGCGCGTGATGGTCGGCTGCTGGGCAGCCCAGGCTTCGACGGCTTCTCCATGTTCGCCGTGCAAGCGCCGCAAATCGTAGAGCTCGTTGGTGCCTCGGCAGCGGCCCTCGCGGTAGGCCTGCAGCAGCCAGTCCGGCGGCTCGATCAACGCGGTAGCCAGAGTCACCCACTGCCGGCTCTTGCCAAGCCGCTTGGCGATCTCGGCCTGGTTGTCGCCCAGTGCGATCCGCTTCTGCACGAACAGCGCCAGCTCGAGCGGCCGGAGACCTTCGCGCTGCTCGTTCTCGATCACCTGGTCATAGCTGTCGGCCGTGGTGTCGATGAAAGCCGGGATCTCGGCCATGCCGGCCATCTTCGACGCACGCAACCGACGCGCGCCGAAGTTGAGCATCCAGCGTCCCGGCGCTTGCAGATTCGGTCGCACCGAGATGGGCTGGCGAACACCCCGGCTTCGGATCGTCTCGGCCAGGTCTTCGAGGCGGTTGTCTTCGAACTCGCGGCGCGGCTGCTCGGGATCCTCGTCGATCGACTCCACGGGCAGCATGAGCGGCTGGCCCGTGTTCTCCAAGGTGGGCGCATCCAGCGCCGCCAGGTCGTCAAGCTGCAGCGGCATGGTTCGCCTCCGAAGTCTTGGCCGGGGCCATCACGATGTCGCCGATCCGTTGCAGGCTGGGCTCGATTTCTCGCCATGCATCCCGTGCTGCGGTCTTCTTCATCTCCCACAGCACGGCACCTTCAGCCTGGGCCTCGGCGATGCATGAACGCCTGGGCATCGAGGCGAAGTCGCCCGGCCCGTCACCGATGCGGATCATCAGCGGGTGGTACTGCTGGACGACCTGCAGGAAGTTCGCCTTCTGGAACGGTGTCGGCTCGACCAGCGTCGGCAGCAGGCCGATCAG
>CAZTTC010000337.1:0-2831 GCA_964616015.1 uncultured Methylibium sp.
TGATCATGGGCATCAAGGGCATCGCGGTGTCCTCGGGCTCGGCCTGCACCTCGGCGAGCCTGGAGCCGAGCTACGTGCTGCGCGCCCTGGGCCGCAGCGACGAGCTGGCGCATTCCAGCCTGCGCATGACCATCGGTCGCTTCACGACCGAGGAGGAGATTGACTACGCGGTCAGCACCATCCGCCACAACGTGGCCAAGCTGCGCGAGCTGTCGCCCTTGTGGGAGATGTACCTGGACGGTGTGGACATCAGCACCATCCAGTGGGCAGCGCACTGAGTTCAGTTGTGATCAGTGACCAGCCAGCACGCTGAACCGACCGATCACCGATCACCGATCACCGGAGAAACACATGGCCTACAGCGAAAAAGTCGTCGACCACTACGAGAACCCCCGCAATGTCGGCTCCTTCGAGAAGGGCGACGACACCGTCGGCACCGGCATGGTCGGCGCCCCTGCCTGCGGCGACGTGATGAAGCTGCAGATCAAGGTCAACCCGCAGACCGGGCTGATCGAGGACGCCAAGTTCAAGACCTACGGCTGTGGCTCGGCGATCGCGTCGAGCTCGCTGGTGACCGAGTGGGTCAAGGGCAAGTCGCTCGACGAGGCGCTGACGATCAAGAACACCCACATCGCCGAGGAACTGGCGCTGCCGCCGGTCAAGATCCACTGTTCGATCCTGGCCGAGGACGCGATCAAGGCAGCGGTGACCGACTACAAGGCCAAGCACGGCGCTTCGTCGCTCCAGTGAGAACACGAAGATGGCAGTGACCCTGACCGAGGCGGCCGCCCGCCACGTGACGCGCTACCTCGGCAAGCGCGGCAAGGGTGTCGGCGTGCGGCTGGGCGTCAAGACGACCGGCTGCTCGGGCCTGGCCTACAAGCTCGAGTACGCCGACGAAGTGGCCCCCGAGGACGTGGTCTTCGAGGACCAGGGCGTCAAGGTGCTGGTCGATCCCAAGAGCCTGCCCTACATCAGCGGCACCCAGCTCGACTTCGTGCGCGAAGGCCTCAACGAGGGCTTCAGGTTCAACAACCCGAACGAACGCGACCGCTGCGGTTGCGGTGAGTCGTTCCGGGTCTGAGACCGGGAACCCAGACCGAGGCGCGGCACGGCCGCGCCTTTTTTGTGATGAAGCTCGACAGCGACGACTTCCAACTCTTCGACCTGCCGCGCCGGCAGGCGCTGGACCGGGCCGGGCTCGACACGCGCTGGAAGGCGCTGCAGGGCGAGGTGCATCCGGACCGCTTCGCTTCGGAGGGTGCGGCGGCGCAACGCGTGGCGATGCAGTGGGCCGTGCGCGTCAACGAGGCCTATGCGCGCCTGAAGGATCCGCTCAAGCGCGCCGCCTACCTGTGCGAGCTGCACGGCGCCCGCATCGACGCCGAGAACAACACCGCGATGCCCGCCGACTTCCTGATGCACCAGATGCAGTGGCGCGAGGCACTCGACGAGGCGAGCGAGCCCGTGGCCGTCGAAGCCCTCAACGACGAGGTGCTGGCCTGGCGCAGCGACGCGCTGGCCGACCTGGAGCGCACGCTCGATGCGCGGCAGGACTGGGCCGCGGCCGCGCAGCAGGTCAGAGCCCTCATGTTCGTCGAGCGCTTTGCGCAGGACCTCGATCGCCGGCTGGAAGCCTTGGGACAATAGACGCATGGCCCTGCTGCAGATCTCCGAACCCGGCCAGTCGCCGGACCCGCACCAGCGCCGCGTCGCGGTCGGCGTCGACCTCGGCACCACGCATTCGCTGGTGGCCGCGGTGCGTTCGGGCGCGGCCGAGTGCCTGCCCGACGACCAGGGTCGCGTGATCCTGCCGTCGGCGGTGCGCTACCTCGAGGGCGCGCGCCGCGCGATCGGCTTCGATGCGCTCGCCGCGCAGGCCGACGACCCGGAGAACACGATCGTCTCCGTCAAGCGTTTCATGGGACGCGCGCTGGCCGACATCGCCGGGCGCGACAAGCTGCCCTACCGCTTCGTCGACCGGCCGGGCATGGTGGCGCTGGACACGCGCGACGGCGTCAAGACGCCGGTCGAGGTCTCGGCCGAGATCCTGGCGACGCTGCGCTTTCGCGCCGAGGACAGCTTCGATGCCGAGGACCTGTTCGGCGCCGTCATCACGGTGCCGGCCTACTTCGACGACGCGCAGCGCCAGGCCACCAAGGACGCCGCGCAGCTGGCCGGCCTGAACGTGCTGCGCCTCATCAACGAGCCGACCGCTGCCGCGATCGCCTACGGGCTCGAAAACGGCAGCGAAGGCCTCTACGCGGTCTACGACCTCGGCGGCGGCACCTTCGACATTTCGCTGCTGCGCCTGACGCAGGGCGTGTTCGAGGTCGTGGCGACCGGCGGCGACTCGGCGCTCGGCGGCGACGACTACGACCACGCGCTGGCCGACTGGGCGCTGGCCGAAGCCCGGTTGGACGCCCGCACGGCGCAGGACAAGCGCACGGTGCTGGTGGCGGCCCGCGCCGCCAAGGAGGCGCTGTCGGCCGCCGGCACGACGCCGTTGCGAGCGCGCCTGAGCACCGGCACGCTCGAGCTCACGGTCACGCGTGAACGCTTCGACGCCATCACCCGCCCGCTGACCGACCGGACGATCACCGCGGTGCGCAAGGTGCTGCGCGATGCCAAGGTCGGCAAGGACGAGGTGAAGGGCGTCGTGATGGTTGGTGGCTCGACGCGCATGCCACAGGTGCGCGCGGCCGTGGCGGCGCACTTCGGCCGCGAGCCGCTGACCGACCTGAACCCGGACGAGGTGGTGGCGCTGGGCGCCGCGATCCAGGCCAACCAGCTGGCCGGCAACTCGCCGGGCGGCGAACTGCTGCTGCTCG
>CAZTTC010000338.1:0-2826 GCA_964616015.1 uncultured Methylibium sp.
TTGACGCCGACGACCCACTCCCAGTCCTTCAGCGTGTGTTCCCAGATCAGCCCGCCGAAGCCGACGCCGGCGTTGTTGAACACGATGTGCGGGGCGCCGAAGCGCGCCTGCACCGCGGCGCCCAGCGCCTCGACCTCGGCGGCCTTGGCCACGTCCAGGCGGAACGGCAGCACGGCGGCGCCGAGCGACTCGATCTCCGCCACCGCACGGTCCAGCGCGTCCTGCTGCACGTCGGCCATGACCACGTTCATGCCCTCGCGGGCGGCAATGCGCGAGGCCTCGAGGCCGAAGCCCGAACCGGCGCCGGTGATGACCGCGGTGCGTCCCGAAAAGCTCTTCATGATCCGGTCTTCTCCTTCTTGATCTGGAATCCCAGGCGCGGGAAGTGCACGTGCACGAGGCCGGCGCGCGGGTCGCTGCGGGCGATCGTCACGCTGTCGACCCCCAGGCCGACGAGCCGGCCGGCCGTCGGGTCGAGCCCGTAGTCGGTGGCGGCCACCGTCACCGCGTCGCCGGCCTCGAAGCCCAGCCCCGGCGTGACCTCGACCGGCGCACGGGTCGCGGCCGCCGCGGCCAGGGCGATCGCCTCGCCGCTGTCCATCAGCGACGGCTGTCCATGGCCGAGCGCCAGCGTGCGCTCCAGCCAGGCCAGCACGCGCGGGTGGCGCTGCAGGACATCGGCCACCGGCGGCACGCGATGCACGAACCACAGGCAGTGCGCGACCGAGAAGTCGGCGATGCTGAGTTGCGGGCCGGCCAGGCAGGCTCGACCGTCGCCCAGATGGAGCTCCAGCCACGCCAGGTAGCTGTGCAGCGCGACCGTGGCGTCGGCCAGCGTCGGCCGGCGCATGCCGGCGGTGAAGGCGGCACGGTCGGCGGCGAAGGCCTGCGCCACTTCGGGGGGCACGTCGGCGAGGGCCGCGGCCGCGCCGCGCGGCTGCAGCGCATAGGGCACCGCGGCCCAGAACAGGCGGCTGTCGGCCCATTGCGCCAGCATCTGGGCCGTGCCGGCGGACTCCGGCGCATAGAGCGGCGGCTCGGGCTGGATGCGGTCGAGCAGGCGGCAGATCAGTGCGCTGTCGCAGTAGATGTCCGCGCCGATCTGCAGGAACGGCGTGCGACGGTAGCCGCCGGTCAGCGCCAGGACGTCGGGCTTGGGCATGACCACGGGGATGTGCACCGAGCGCCAGGCCAGTCCCTTGGCGCCGAGCACCAGCCGCACCTTCTCGGAGAACGGCGAGGTGGTGTAGTGATGAAGGACGAGTGGATCGGCGCTCATGCGGTCTCCATGGGTCGGTCGCGCCGTGCCGGCCGCGGCGCGAAGATCGTCCGCAGCGTCTCGGACAGGTCGCGCACCTCGGCGTCCTTGAGCGCTCCCTTGTCGGCCAGCAGCCGGTGCAGCCGCGGCAGGTGGTAGTGCGGCACCGCCGGGTAGAGGTGGTGTTCGAGGTGGTGGTTGACGTGGTGCGGGAACAGCAGGGCGCGGCCCAGCAGGTTCAGCAGCGTGTCGCCGCTGCGGCCGCTCTTCGCGCGGCCGGTCAGGTTGCTGCGCGCCGCGGTCAGCGGCGAGCTCAGGTCGTTGACGGCCCCGTGCTCGCAGATCGCGCGCAGCCGCAGGATGGGTTGGAGCACCGTCAGCAGCGGCAACAGCCACAGCACGACGTACTGCGCCAGCCCTTGCCAGCCCCCGAGCGCGAAGGCGGCCAGCGGCAGCGCCAACTGGAAGCCGACGACCCACCAGCGATCGGCCCGGGCCGCGCGCCGCAGCTCGGGCGAGGTGTCGTTCAGGAGCTTCTGCGTGCGCGCGGCTTCGCCGGGCACGGCCTGTTCCTCGTTGATCGCCGGTGCGCCGAAGAAGTAGGCATAGGTCTTCCAGGCGTTCCAGCCGGCCAGGTCCTGGGCGAGCTTCTTCCACAGGTAGGCCACACCGCGCGGGTAGCCGCCGTGGATCGCGGTGTCGGGGTCCTGGGGGCCGTAGAGGTGGTTGTGGTGCAGCCGGTGGATCACGCGGTAGGTGCACATCGAGATGCCACCGGCCATGCCGATCAGCCGGCCCAGCGCGTCGTTGGCGCCGCGATGGCCGAGCAGGCGGTAGTGCGCCGACTCGTGCGCCAGGATGAAGAAGCCGTGCTGCTGCACGCCGACGACCAGCACCGACAGCAGCACCCAGGGGCTGGGCCAGACCGCGACGCCGAAGGCGATCGCCGCCGCACTGACGCCCATCGTCCACGCCACGGCAGCCAGCGATCGCGCGTCGTTCAGGCGCGTCAGCGGCGCCAGCTCCTCGGCATTCAGCACGCGCCGCGCCGTCGCGTTGCCCTGCCCCGCGCGCGCCACCGCCAGCGGCCGCAGGTCGTCGCGGAACTCATCGCCGGCCCCGCCGCCATCCAGCGAAGGCCGTGGATCCGGCTCTGCCGGGCCACTGGCGTCGCCCCCTCGAGGCGGAGCGGCGGAGCCGCAACGGGGGTGGTCCATCAGATCAGCTTGACGAGCTGCTTGCCGAAGTTGCGGCCCTTCAGCAGGCCCATGAAGGCCTCGGGTGCGCTGGCCAGGCCCTCGGCCACCGTCTCGCGGTACTTGAGCTTGCCGGTCGCGACCATCGTGCCCAACTCCTTCAGCGCCGGCGGCCACATGTCCATGTGCTCGCTGACGATGAAGCCCTCGAGCTTCATGCGGTTGGACAGGATCAGTTGCGGGTGCAGCATCGGGATGGGCTCGCCGTTGTAGCCCGAGATCATTCCGCAGAAGGCCACGCGCGCGAAGGCATTGCAACGCAGCATGACGGCGTCGAGGATCATGCCGCCGACGTTCTCGAAGTAGCCGTCG
>CAZTTC010000339.1:0-2792 GCA_964616015.1 uncultured Methylibium sp.
CCTGGCCTTCGGCGCGATCCGCCGCGCCGGCGGCGACGAGGCCTTGCTGATCGGCTTGCCCGGCAACCCGGTGTCGAGCTTCGTGACCTTCCTGCTGGCGGTGCGGCCGGTGCTGCACGTGCTGCAAGGGCTGCCCGCCACCGACCCGGCCGGATCGAGGCTGCGGGCGGACTTCGACTGGCCCAAGCCTGACGTGCGCCGCGAGTTCCTGCGCGCGCGCCGCAATGCCGAAGGGGGCCTGGAGCTGTTCGCGAACCAGAGCTCCGGCGTGCTGACCTCGGCGGTCTGGGCCGAGGGACTGGTCGACAACCCGCCCGGCCAGGCCATCGCCCGTGGCGACACGGTACGCTTCGTACCCTTCTCGGAATGGTTGCAGTGATGAAGGTTCAGGTCCGCTACTTCGCCTCGATCCGCGAGGCCCTCGGCTCCGGCGAGGCGGTCGAGTTGCCGGCCGGCAGCACGCTGGGTGCGCTGCGCGATGCGCTGATCGCACGCGGTGGCTCGCACGGCGAGGCGCTGGCGCGCGGCCGCGCGCTGCGCGCCGCGCTGAACCAGGTGATGGCCGACGAATCGACCGCGGTGCCCGACGGCGCCGAGGTGGCCTTCTTCCCGCCGGTCACCGGAGGCTGAGCCCATGGCCGCGCCCCGCGTGACGATCCAGGCCGGGGACTTCGACCTCGGTGCCGAGGTGGCGGCGCTGCGGGCCGGCGACGGCGGCGTCGGCGCGGTCGCCAGCTTCATCGGTACGGTGCGCGACCGCAGCGACGGCTCGAACGTCAGCCGCATGGAGCTGGAACACTACCCGGGCATGACCGAGCGCGCCATCGAGGCGATGATCGACCAGGCTTTCGAGCGCTTCAGCATCCTCGGCGCGCGCGTGATCCACCGCATCGGCCCGCTCGACGTCGGCGACCAGATCGTGCTGGTGGTCGTCAGCTCGGCGCATCGCGGCCAGGCCTTCCAGGCCTGTGAGTTCCTGATGGATTACCTGAAGACCCAGGCGCCGTTCTGGAAGAAGGAGCACACGCCCGACGGCGCGCGCTGGGTCGATGCCCGCGTGGCCGACGACGCGGCGCTGAAGCGCTGGGGCATCGAGGCGGGCAACGCGTGAGCGCGGCGGCCAGCCCGCTGGCGCTGCAGGCGCTGTGCGTCGCGGTCGGTTCGGCGGTCGGCGCGCTGTTGCGCTGGGGTGTCGGGCTGGCGCTGAACCCGCTGTGGACCGGCTTCCCGATCGGCACGCTGGCCATCAACCTGGCCGGCGGCCTGGTCATCGGCGCGGCGGCGGCCTGGCTGGTGCAGCCGGGCGACCATCTGTGGCGGCTGCTGCTGATGACCGGCCTGTGCGGTGGCTTCACGACGTTCTCGGCGTTCTCGCTCGAGTCGCTGCTGATGCTGCACAGGGGCGCCGTGGCGATGGCCGTTGCCCACGCGCTGGCCCACGTGCTGGGCTCGCTGGCCTGCGCTGCGCTCGGCTGGTGGCTGGTGCAGGCCCTGCTGCGCTAGGCTGTGCCAGGGCTCGGGTCCGGCGGGCTTGCGCTGGATCAAGCCGCCATGGCTTGAAAAGCCCTGCCACGGGGCCATCTGTCGGTCAGTCCGGAGGCATTCACTCCCATGCGCATCGACAAGCTCACCACCAAGTTCCAGGAAGCCCTGGCCGACGCCCAGTCGCTGGCCAACGGCCGCGACAACCCCTACATCGAGCCCGCCCACCTGCTGGCCGCGATGCTGGCCCAGGCCGACGGCCCCAAGGCCCTGCTCGACCGCGCCGGCGCCAACACCGCCGCGCTGCAGACCGCGATGGACGTCGCCGTGGCCGGCCTGCCCCAGGTCCAGGGCGGCAGCGGCGTGCAGCCCGGGCGTGATCTGGTCACGCTGCTGCAGGCCGCCGAGAAGGAAGCCGGCAAGCGCGGCGACCAGTTCATCGCCAGCGAGATGTTCCTGCTGGCCCTGGCCGATGCCAAGACCGACCTCGGCGGCATCGTCCGCGGCCACGGGCTGAGCCGCAAGGCGCTGGAGACCGCGATCGAGGCCGTGCGCGGCGGCCAGAAGGTCGACTCGGCCGATGCCGAAGGGTCCCGCGAGGCGCTCAGGAAGTACACGCTGGACCTGACCGAGCGCGCGCGCGCCGGCAAGCTCGACCCGGTGATCGGCCGCGACGACGAGATCCGCCGCGCCATCCAGGTGCTGCAGCGGCGCACCAAGAACAATCCGGTGCTGATCGGCGAGCCCGGCGTCGGCAAGACCGCCATCGTCGAGGGCCTGGCCCAGCGCATCGTCAGCGGCGAAGTGCCCGAGTCGCTGAAGAGCAAGCGGGTGCTGGTGCTCGACATGGCCTTGCTGCTGGCCGGGGCCAAGTACCGCGGCGAGTTCGAGGAGCGCCTGAAGAACGTCCTCAAGGAGCTGGCCCAGGACGAAGGCCAGACCATCGTCTTCATCGACGAGATCCACACCATGGTCGGCGCCGGCAAGGCCGAGGGCGCCATCGACGCCGGCAACATGCTCAAGCCCGCGCTCGCCCGCGGCGAGCTGCACTGCGTGGGCGCCACGACCTTGGACGAGTACCGCAAGTACATCGAGAAGGACGCCGCGCTCGAGCGGCGCTTCCAGAAGGTGCTGGTGGACGAGCCCAGCGTGGAGTCGACCATCGCGATCCTGCGCGGCCTGCAGGAGAAGTACGAGGTCCACCACGGCGTGGACATCACCGACCCGGCGATCGTCGCCGCGGCCGAGCTCTCGCACCGCTACATCACCGACCGCTTCCTGCCGGACAAGGCCATCGACCTCATCGACGA
>CAZTTC010000340.1:0-2764 GCA_964616015.1 uncultured Methylibium sp.
CGCATCCAGGGCTCGCAGCGCGCCCACCAGTTCCAGCGCGAGGTCGGCCTGCGGCCGATGCACTGAGCGCGCGCCCGCCACAACGGTCCGTGGCGAAGCGTGCTTTTTTTGTCCTCGCGACCGTTCCCGCGCCGCCGCCAAGTACGTCGTCTCACACAGCTTGCGGTAGCCTTACGCCACAAACGAAGATCGTCGTTGGGATATGAGCACGACTTACCGCAAGACCGAACTCGGCCAGGCCGAGATCGCCACCCGCGCCATGAAGCTGGTGCCGCGGCTGCGCCAGGCACTGATCCTGGTCGACGGCAAGCGCAACGACGACGATCTGCGCAAGCTGATCCCGCCACCCGCCGACGAAGCGCTGCAGATGCTGCTCGAGCAGGGCTTCATAGAGATGACGGCCGTCACCGCCGTGCACGTGCCGCTGCCGGAGACGCCGGCCGCGGTGCCCGTGGCCGCGGTCGTGCTGACCCTCGACGAGATGCGTCGGCGCGCCGTGCGCTGGCTGAGCAGCGCGCTCGGCCCCTATGCCGACCCGCTGAACATCCGCATCGAGAAGGTCAAGACCGATGAGGACATGCGCAAGGCACTGACACTGGCCGCCAACTTCGTCGCACAGCAGCTGGGCTCGGGCAAGGTCGCCGAGTTCGAGCAGCACCTCGGCCTGCCGCCGGGCAGCACCTCGGGCGGCTGATCCTCAGCGCGGTGTCTCGGCCTGCTGCGGCAGCCGCTCGATCATCAGGTCGATGTGCTGGTCCGGGCCTTGCCGGATCAGGATGCGCACCGGCAGATACTGCAAGCTGGGCGCGAACCAGGTCTCGATGCTGAGCGCACTGGCATCGCCCAGCCGTTGCGGCCGCAGGTGCCAGGTCGGCAGGCGGCCGAAGGGCGTCGCGAGCTCCTCCTCGCCGACCACGTCGTAGACCCAGACATCGACCCGCCGCGCCAACGCGAGCGGCACCTCGACGCGCGCGCCGGGCTGCAGCTTGTGGGCGCCGATGCCGAACAGGTAGCTCAGCTGCACGAACTGGCTGGCCGTGTCCTGCACCGCCGGCAGCCCCGGCACCCGCTGGCCGTTGGCCAGGGTCACGCCGTCGGCATCGAAACCCAGCGTGACGCGGCGGGGGCGACCGAAGGCCAGCTGGGTTTCCTCGTCGTAGCGGCGCGGTGCCAGGCCTCGCGGCGTCAGCTCGCCGTCGCTGCTCATGCGACGCTGCATCAGCGGTGCCAGGCCGGGTCCGACGACCACGTCGAGGTGCACCTGGTAGCGCGAGCCGTCGCGCAGCCACTCGACCCGGGCGCTGCCGTGCACCTCGCCGCGCACATCGCCGCCGAGCGTGTAGCTGAGCCGCGTCGACGCCGGCCACTGGAACGCCGGCGCGCTGGCGGCGGCGGCCGTCCCGGCCGGCGTCGCCTCGGCGGCGAGTTCGGGCGACGACGCCGCGGTGACCGCCGGCAGCTCGGCCACCATCGGCAGTGCCGGCTCGCTGGGTGCCGCTGGCGCAGCGTCGCTCGCCAGGGGCTGCGCCGGCGGCAGGGGCTCGGGGGCCGAGGCCGCATCGGGCTGCGGGCCGGCCGCGGCTCGGCGCGGCGACCTGAGCGGCGCCGCCGGCGCCGCAGGCGACGGCGGGGCTGCGACCGGCAGCAGCTCGCGCACGAACGCCGCTTGCAGCCGCGCAGGAGCGCGGGCTTCGTGGGTCGCCCCCTCGCGCCAGGCCGAGAAGCGTTCGGCCAGCAGGCCGTGCAGCAGCAGCGACGCCAGCACGAGCAGCACGAAGACGGCGCGGCGCCGGGCGCTCGCGGGACCCGCGCCCCTCATGGTGGCTCAGTGGTCGGCGAGCCAGCGCTGACGCCGCGCGCGGCTGGCCTCGTCGGCGCGGGCGTCGAGGCTGAGCGTGACCGCGCCGTCGGCCTTGGCGACCGGCAGCGTCAGCGCGAGCAGGCGCTGGTCGCGCGCCGCCAGCAGCGGCAAGGGGCGCTCGAAGGCCCGCAGGGCGGTCAGGTCGTCGATGCGCCGCAGCCGCCAGCCGTCCAGCGCGATCAGCTCGTCGCCCGGCGCGAGCCCGGCCTGCTCGGCCGCGCCGCCGCGCAGCACTGCCTGCAGCTTGAGTTGGCCGCCCGCATCGCCGAGGCGTGCACCGAGGCGCTGCGCCAGCGTCGGCGCCTCCTCGCTCCAGGCCACACCGAGCGCGGCCAGCGCGGCCTTCAGCGGCAGCTCGCCGGTGCCATGCACCCAGGCCGCGATCTCCTTGCGCCAGGAGCGCCCGCCGACCTCCTGGAGCGCCGCCGCGATGTCGCTCTCGGCGATCGGCCCGCCGCCGCTGCGCTGCCACAGCGCGCGCATCACGTCATCGAGCGATCCGCGGCCCTCGGCGCGCAGCGTGAGGTCCAGCGCCAGCGCGACCAGCGAGCCCTTGGTGTAGTAGTTGACCGTCGCGTTGACCGTGTTCTCGTCGGGCCGGTAGTACTTGACCCAGGCATCGAAGCTGGCCTCGGCCACGCTCTGCACCGCGCGGCCCGGCGTGCCGAGCACGTTGTTGAGGGTCTTGGCCAGCAGCCGCAGGTAGCGCGCCTCGTCGATCAGCCCGGCGCGGCGCAGCAGCAGGTCGTCGTAGTAGGACGTGAAGCCCTCGAAGAACCACAGCAGCGTGGTGTAGTTCTCCTGGGTGTAGTCGTAGCGAGCGAACTCTCGCGGCTTGAGCCGCTTGACGTTCCAGGTGTGGAAGTACTCGTGGCTGATCAGGCCGAGCAGCGTCACGTAGCC
>CAZTTC010000341.1:0-2748 GCA_964616015.1 uncultured Methylibium sp.
CCATGTCGATGAAGTCGATGATGATGATGCCGCCCAGGTTGCGCAGGCGCAGCTGGCGCGCGATGGCCTGCGCGGCCTCGAGGTTGGTCTTGAAGATGGTGTCGTCGAAGTTGCGCGCGCCGACGTAGCCGCCGGTGTTGACATCGATGGTGGTCAGCGCCTCGGTCTGGTCGATGATCAGGTAGCCGCCGCTCTTGAGGTCCACGCGCCGCGCCAGCGCACGCTCGATCTCCTGGTCGACGCCGTACAGGTCGAAGATCGGCCGCTCGCCACTGTAGTGCTCGAGCCGGGCGACCGAGGTCGGCGTGTACTGCTCGCCGAAGGCCTTGAGCAGCCCGTACTGCATCAGCGAGTCGATGCGCACGGACTGGGTCTGGTCGTGGGTCAGGTCGCGCAGCACGCGCTGCACCAGGCTCAGGTCCAGGTGCAGCAGCGTGCCGGGTGCCGCCTTGAAGGCCCGCTCGCGGATCGCCGCCCAGGTCTTGCGCAGGTAGGCGATGTCGTCGGCCAGTTCGGCATCGGTCGCCTCCTCGGCGTTCGTGCGCAGGATGAAGCCGCCCTTGCCGCTGTCCTTGCCCTGGGGGCCGTCGCCGGCCAGCGCCTGCATGCGGCTGCGCAACTGCTCGCGCAGCTCGTGCGAGCCGATCTTCTGGCTGATGCCGATGCGGTCGTCCTGCGGCAGGAAGACCAGCAGCCGGCCCGCGATGCTGATCTGCGTCGACAGCCGCGCGCCCTTGCTGCCGATCGGATCCTTGATGACCTGGACCACCAGGGTCTGGCCCTCGAACACCTGCTTCTCGATCGGCGGCGGCGCGGCAGCCTCGCGGCTCGGAACCTCGTCGCGATGCAGGTCGGCCACGTGCAGGAAGGCGGCGCGCTCGAGGCCGATGTCGACGAAGGCGCTCTGCATGCCGGGCAGCACCCGCGCCACGCGGCCGGCGTAGATGTTGCCGACCAGGCCGCGCTCGAGCGTGCGCTCCAGGTGCAGCTCCTGCACCGCGCCGTGCTCGATGATGGCCACGCGGGTCTCTTGCGGGGACCAGTTGATCAGGATGTCCTGCATGCGGTGATGGTAAGCGGCTCGGTCGCGGCAGCCCTTCCTTCGACTGGCTCAGGACGATCGGCAAGACAGGCTCAGGGCGAACGGGCCGGTCCATCCAAGCAGCCGCCGCGGATCCGGCTCCGCCGGTCCGCCAGCGGCGCCCCCTCGAGGGGGAGCGGCGCAGCCGCAACGGGGGTGGATCAAAACTGCCAGCCCAGCGGTCGCAGCAGTTGCGCCGTCTCGAACAGCGGCAGGCCCATGATGCCGCTGTGGCTGCCCTCGATGTGCTCGACCCACGCTGCCGCCTGGCTCTGGATCGCGTAGGCGCCGGCCTTGCCCTGCGACTCGCCGCTGGCGACGTAGCGCACGATCTCGTCGCTGGCCAGGACCCGCAGCCGCACGACCGACCGCTGCACGACGACCTGCGACGGGAAGGCCGGGTGCGGCCCCTCGGCCACCGCCACGGCCGTCAGCACACGGTGCGTGCGACCCGACAGCGCCTCGAGCATGTGGGCCGCGTCCTCGTCGTCGGCCGGCTTGCCGAGGATGCGCTCGTCGGCGCCCTCCCCCAGCACCACCGTGGTGTCGGCGCACAGGATCGGCGCTGGCGGCAGGCCGCGCCGGGTGAGCCGCTCGCGCGCCGCGGCCAGCTTGGCCAGCGTCACGCGTTCGACGTAGTCGGCGGCCGGCTCGCCGGCGATCCACCGCTCGAGCGCTTCGCCATCCTCGTCGGCGCCGGGCAGCAGCAGTTCGTGGCGCACGCCGATCTGCGTCAGCAGCTGGCGCCGGCGCGGGCTCTGCGAGGCCAGGTAGAGCAGCTTGGGCACGGCGTGATCGACGGACTGGTCGCGGTGCTAGTCGCGGTGGTAGGGATGACCGGCGTTGACCGACCAGGCGCGATACAGCGCCTCGGCCAGCAAGACGCGTGCAAACGCATGCGGCAGGGTCAGGTCCGACAGACGCAGGCTCTCGTCGGCCGCGGCCTTCAGCCCGTCGGACAAGCCGTCGGGCCCGCCGACCAGCAGCGCGACGTCGCGGCCGTCGCGCTGCCAGGCCAGCAGCCGCGCCGCCAGCTGCTGGGTGGTGAGGCGGGTGCCGCGCTCGTCCAGCACGACGCGCCGTGCGCCCTTCGGCACCGCGGCCTCGATGCGCTGCCCCTCGGCGGCCTTCATCGCATCGACGGTCTTGCCCTGGGTGCGTGGCTCGGCCTTGACGGCCTTCAGCTCCACGCGCCAGTCGGGCGGAAAGCGCTTGAGATAGTCCTCGCAGGCCGCATCGGCCCAGTCCGGCAGGCGCTGGCCGACGGCGACCAGCGCGAGCTTCATGCGCGCCGGGTGGCCTTGCGGGCCGGCGCGGACTGCTTGCGAGCCGGCGCGGCCGGCCGCGCTGGGGTCTTCGCCGGGGACTTGCGGGCGGGCGATCGGTCCGTCGGTCGTGCGGCCGTCGGCGCCTTCC
Organism: uncultured Methylibium sp.; assembly: GCA_964616015.1. GTDB lineage: Bacteria > Pseudomonadota > Gammaproteobacteria > Burkholderiales > Burkholderiaceae_C > Methylibium. The sequence goes on from CAZTTC010000341.1 coordinate 2,498, forward strand.
GGCCGGCGGTCTTGCTTGCGGGCTTGCTTGCGGGCTTGCCCGCCGCCTGGATGGCGGTCTTGCCCGCAGGGGCCCGGCCCGACGCGGGCCGCTTCGCCGCGGCCGGCTTCTTGGCAGACGGCTTGCCGCCGGTCGACGGGACGGACGCGGACTTCGCCTGCGCCGCCTTCTGGCCGGCGGACCGGCGCACCGGCGCCTCGGGCTCGGACGCCTTGACCAGCCGCGTCGTCACCTCGCCGAACTTCATCTTC
>CAZTTC010000342.1:0-2743 GCA_964616015.1 uncultured Methylibium sp.
GCCGCGCCCGAGCCCGAGTAGGGCAGGTGGACGATGTGGGTGCCGGTCTGCTGCTTGAACATCTCGGTGCCGATGTGTGCCAGCGAGCCCTTGCCCTGCGAGGCGTAGTTCAGCTTGCCCGGGTTCTTCTTGGCGTAGCCGATGAACTCGCCCAGCGTGTTGGCCGGCACCGAGGGATGCATCGCGATCACGTTGGTCGCGACCGTCAGCAGCGCGACCGGCACGAAGTCCTTCTGGTCCCAGGGCAGCTTGGCGTTCAGCGAGGGATTGCCGGTGTGGTAGGCCGAATAAGAGATCAGCAGCGTGTAGCCGTCCGGCGCGGCGCGCGCGACGTGACCGTAGGCGACATTGCCGCTGGCGCCGCCGCGGTTGTCGATGACGACCGGGAAGGGCAGGGCCTTGCCCAGCGGGTCGCCGACCAGGCGCGCCGAGGTGTCGACCACGCCGCCGGGCGGGTTGGGCACGATGAAGGTGATGGGCTTGCTCGGGTAGCCCTGGGCCAGGGCCGTCGTGGCCAGGGCAAGCCCGGCGATGGCCGGGGCGAGCGTGCGAATGCCGGTGCGGATGCCGGTGCGGATGCGAGTGCGGATCATGGGGTCTCCTGGAGGGTCTTCTGCGTTGCGCTCAGTTGACGATGCCCCGCTCGCGCAGGGCGGCAATCTGGGTGTCGGTGAGCCCGATCTCGCGCAGCACCGCGTCGCTGTGTTCGCCGATGCGCGGCGCGCGCCGGTGCACGGCACCGGGCGTGGCCGACAGGCGCGGCACGATGCCGGGCACCGCGATCGTGCCGCCGGCCAGCGCCGGGATGCGCTCGAGGTTGCCGCGCGCCGCGTAGTGGGCTTCACCGGCCAGGTCGGCGATGGTGTAGATGCGGCTGGCCGGCACCTCGGCTGCGGCCATCGCAGCCAGCACGGCGTCGATCGGGCGCTGCGCGGTCCAGGCGCCGATCGCGGCGTCGAGCTCGGCGGCGCGCGCGGCGCGGCCATCGTTGCGCGCCAGGCCGGGGTCGTCGGCCAGATCGGCGCGGTCGATCGCCTGCATCAGCCGGCGGAAGATGCTGTCGCCGTTGCCGGAGACCAGCACGAAGCGGCCGTCACGGCAGGGGTAGGCGTTGGACGGCGCGATGCCGGGCAGGGCGCCGCCGGCGGGCTCGCGCACGTCGCCGAAGGCGTCGTACTCCGGCAACAGGCTCTCGCTCAGGTTGAACATCGCCTCGTAGAGCGCGAGGTCGATCATCTGCCCCTGGCCGCCGCGCGCATCGCGGTGATACAGCGCCAGCAGCACGCCGTAGGCGCCGGTCAGGCCCGCGATGGTGTCGCCCAGCGACACGCCGGCGCGCACCGGCGGACGGCCCGGCTCGCCGTTGAGGTGGCGCAAGCCGGCGTAGGCCTCGGCCACCGCGGCAAAGCCGGGCTCGCCGGCGCGCGGCCCGGTCTGCCCGAAGCCCGACAGGCGCAGCATCACCAGCCGCGGGTTCAGCGCGTGCAGCGTCTCCCAGCCCAGGCCCCAGGCCTCCAGCGTGCCGGGCCGGAAGTTCTCGACCAGCACGTCGGCATCGCGCAGCAGATCGCGCACGACCGCCTGGGCCTCGGGCCGGCGCAGGTCGAGCGCGACCGACTCCTTGTTGCGCGACTGCGCGTCCCACCACACCGAGGTGCCGTCCTTGAGCCTGCGCCAAGTGCGCAGCGGGTCACCGCCCTGGGGCGGTTCGATCTTGACGACCCGCGCGCCGAAGTCGGCCAGGGTCTTGGCCGCGAAGGGCCCGGCGATCAGCTGGCCGAGCTCGACGACCTTGATGCCCGCAAGGACCTGCACGGCGTCGTCGGGATCAGGGCTTGACGCGGGCGACCTTGAGCACGGCCGGCGCGCGGCGCAGGGCGCGCAGCGTGTCGGCCAGGTGCTGACGGTCGCGCACGGCGAGCAGCAGGCGCAGCTCGGTGGTCTCGCTGGCGCGCTCGTCGGCCATGTCGATGTGCACGATGTCGGCCTCGGCGCCGCTGACCGCGGCCGCGACCTGGGCCAGCACGCCCTTGCCGTTGTTGACCAGCACCGTGACCGCGGTCTCGAAGCTGCGCTGCGGCGTCTCGGACCACTCGACAGTGATCCAGGGCTCGCTGTCGCGGCTGAACAGGCGCTGCGCGGTGCCGCACTCGCCGGTGTGGACCATCAGGCCCTCGCCGCGGCCGAGGTAGCCGACGATGGCATCGCCCGGCACCGGGCGGCAGCACTCGGCCAACTGAACGGTGGCGCCCTCGCTGCCGTCGATGACCACGGTGCCGTGCGCGGGCAGGCCGTCGTCGGCGGCGGCGAAGCGGCCCATGGTCAGCGTCAGCGCGTCGGGCCGGGCGCCGCGCTCGGCCAGCAGCGCGGCCAGGCGCTTGGCCACGATGCTCGGGATCTTCTTGCCCAGGCCGATCTCGATCAGCAGCTCGTCGCGCTTGCGCGTCCCGCTCCAGCGCAGCAGGGCCTGCCAGACCGCGCCGTCGGTGTCGGCCGAGGTCTCGTCTCCGGCCGGCAGGGCCAGTCCCTCGGCGCGGATCGCCTGCGCCAGCAGCTTCTCGCCGAGCGAGAGCGACTCCTCGGCCTCCATGTTCTTGAGGTAGTGGCGGATGCGCGACCGCGCGCGCCCGGTGCGCACGAAGTTCAGCCACGCCGGGTTGGGCCGCGCGCCCGGCGCCGTGACGATCTCGACCGTGTCGCCGCTGCCCAGCGGCGTGCGCAGCGGCGCCGGCTCGCCGTTGAT
>CAZTTC010000343.1:0-2729 GCA_964616015.1 uncultured Methylibium sp.
AGTTCATGTTGCCGGCGATCGGCTCGATCATCACGCAGGCGATGTCGCGGCCGTGCGCGTCGAAGGCCGCTTCGAGCCCCGCCAGGTCGTTGTAGGTCAGCACCAGCGTGTGCTGGACCACCTCGGGCGGCACGCCGGCCGAGGTCGGGTGGCCGAAGGTCGCCAACCCCGAGCCGGCTTTCACCAGCAGCGCGTCGGCATGCCCGTGGTAGCACCCCTCGAACTTGACGATCTTCGATCGTCCCGTGGCGCCGCGCGCCAGGCGCAGCGCGCTCATCGCCGCCTCGGTGCCCGAGCTGACCAGGCGCACCTGCTCGACCCCGGGCACGAGCTTCAGGATCTCTTCGGCCAGCTCGATCTCGCGCTCGGTCGGCGCGCCAAAGCTGAAGCCGTCGCGCGCCGCCTTGTGCACCGCCTCGAGCACCGCCGGGTGGCCGTGACCCAGGATCATCGGACCCCAGGAGCCGATGTAGTCGACGTAGCGCTGGCCGTCGGCGTCCCACAGATAGGCGCCCTCGGCCCGCGCGATGAAGCGCGGCGTGCCACCGACCGCGCGGAAGGCGCGCACCGGTGAATTGACGCCGCCGGGGATGCTGCGCTGGGCGCGCTCGAAGAGTTGCGTGTTGCGGGAGGGGCTCATCGCGGCGCGCTTCAGTGGATGCGCCGCGGGCCGCGGTCGGTGGACGGCGATTCGTCGGGCAAGGGGTCGCCTTGCGGCTCCTCGCCCTCGGCGCCCGGGTCGGCCTCGGGCAGCGCCCAGAAGAAGCGGTCGGGCACGACATTGCCCATGCCGGGCCGGAAGCCCGCATCCAGCGCCTGGTCGAGGAAGCTCAGTGCCTCGGACACCGCCAGGTGCAGGTCCTGGCCGCTCGCCAGCAGGGAGGCCAGCGCGGCCGACACCGTCTCGCCGGCGCCGATGAAGGCGGCGTCGAAGCGCTCGAACTTCTCGCCGGTGATCGCCCCCTGGGGCGAGGCCAGCACGTTGTCCACATAGGCCTCGCTGCCCTTGCCGGCCGGCAGCGCGATGCCGGTGACCAGCACGTACTTGGTGCCCAGCTCGCCGGCGGCCACCGCCAGCTCGCGCGCCGACGGCGGGCGCTCGCCGTCCCACTCGGGCAGCAGGAAGTCGACCAGCGTCTGCTGGTTGCCGACCAGCACCTCGGTGGCCGGCAGGATCAGCTCGCGCCAGGCGTCCAGATAGGCCTGCTGGTCGTCCTCGTCCAGCCAGGACACGCCGTTCATGTAGGCCACCAGGGGCACGTCGGGGTAGTCGCTCAGCACCTCGGCCACGCCGGCCACGCCCTCGGCGCTGCCGAGGAAGCCCACCTTCCAGGCCGAGATCGTGACGTCCTCGAGGATGCTGCGGGCCTGCTCGACGATGGTGTCGGCCTCGATCTCGTGCGACTCGAAGACTTCGGCCGTGTCGCGCAGCACGATGGCGGTGACGACCGGCAGCGCGTGGGCGCCCATCGCGGCGATCGTCGAGACGTCCCCGGCCAGGCCGCCGGCGCCGCTCGGGTCGCTGGCGTTGAAGCTCATCACGCAGGCCGGCGGCGCATCGCCGACGGGCACTTCGGGGGACTCGGTCGCGCTCTGCGCGGGGGTGTTCATCGGCGGTCCGTTCGGTGACCGGGCCCGCTGTGCGCAGGCGGTCACGGAGTTCCAGAGTTTTATGAGGAATGTTGCGTATGTGCCCACTAACCCTTGTCTTTTCGCGGAGGGCGCTCGCTACAATTCTTTTTCATTGTAGTGAACAGTCAAGACGCCGTGAGCGAACCGCGAACCTGGATGTGCCTCATTTGTGGGTGGATGTACGACGAGGCAGCCGGGGATCCGGAGCACGGCATCGCTCCGGGTACCGCCTGGGCCGATGTGCCGATGAACTGGACCTGTCCCGAATGCGGAGCCCGCAAGGAGGACTTCGAGATGGTGCAGATCTGACCCCCAGGGTTTCGTTGAGGAGAACGGCCGGTGAACCAAGCGCTGACGCAAGAGGGAGCGGGGTCCGAGACCGCCACCGAGGTGGTGCGCGTCCTGGTCATCGACGACAGCAACACGATCCGGCGCAGCGCGGAGATCTTCCTCAAGCAGGGTGGCCACCAGGTGGTGCTGGCCGAGGACGGCTTCGATGCGCTGGCCAAGGTCAACGACCACCAGCCGCACCTGATCTTCTGCGACATCCTGATGCCGCGGCTGGATGGCTACCAGACCTGCGCCATCATCAAGCGCAACCCCAAGTTCTCCGGCGTGCCGGTCATCATGCTGTCGTCCAAGGACGGCTTGTTCGACAAGGCGCGCGGCCGCATGGTCGGCTCCGAGGACTATCTGACCAAGCCTTTCACCAAAGATCAGTTGCTGCAGGCGGTGCAACAGCACCGCCGCGCCGCATGACGGCCGTGCGCCCCTGCCGCACGGCGTGCCTGGCACGGACCGTGCCGGCGCCCCGATAACGAGGACCCCAACATGGCGATCGAGAAGATCCTGCTGGTCGACGATTCGAAGACCGAACTGCATTTCCTGTCCGACCTGCTCGGCAAGCGCGGCTACAAGGTGCGCACCGCCGAGAACGGCGACGAGGCCATGAAGCGCCTCGGCGAGGAGAAGCCGGACCTGATCCTGATGGACGTCGTGATGCCCGGCCTCAATGGCTTTCAGCTCACGCGGGCCATCACCCGCGACCCGCGCTTCGTGGACGTGCCGGTGATCATGTGCACCAGCAAGAACCAGGA
>CAZTTC010000344.1:0-2713 GCA_964616015.1 uncultured Methylibium sp.
CCCTGCGGCAGCGGCAAGAAGTACAAGCTCTGCCACGGCCGGCTCGCCTGAGCCGGCGGGGCGACGTCCGGAGACTGCCATGCCCGTCAAGCTCGCCGCGCCGGATCCGGCCGATCTGCACCCGGTGCCCGGTGTCGAGATCGGCATCGCGATGGCCGGCGTGCGCAAGGCCCAGCGGCGCGACCTGACGGTCTTCACGCTGGCCGAAGGCTCGGCGGTCGCCGGCGTGTTCACCCAGAACCGCTTCTGCGCCGCGCCGGTGCAGCTGTGCCGCCAGCACCTGGCCAACGGTGCGGCCGTGCGCGCGCTGGTGATCAACACCGGCAACGCCAACGCCGGCACCGGGGCCGATGGCCTGGCGCGCGCGCAGCGCACCTGCGAAGCGCTGGCCGCTTCGCTCGGCGTCGCCGCCGCCCAGGTGCTGCCGTTCTCCACCGGCGTGATCATGGAGACCCTGCCCGACGATCGCATCATCGCCGGCCTGCCGGCCGCGCTGGCCGATCGGCAGGCGACCCACTGGCTCGCCGCGGCCGAGGCCATCATGACGACCGACACGGTGGCCAAGGCGGCCTCGCGCCGGGTCTCGATCGGCGGCGTGACGGTCACCGTGACCGGCATCGCCAAGGGCGCCGGCATGATCCGGCCGAACATGGCCACGATGCTCGGCTTCGTCGCCACCGACGCGCAGGTCTCGCAGCGGGTGCTGCAGGGCCTGGTGCGCGAGGCGGCCGACCGCTCCTTCAACCGCATCACGGTCGACGGCGACACCTCGACGAACGACAGCTTCCTGCTGATCGCCTCGCGCCAGGCGGCGCATGCCGAGATCACCGAGCTCGAGTCGCCCGAGGGCGCGGCGCTGCGCGAGGCCGTGATCGCCGTGGCCCAGCAACTGGCCCAGGCCATCGTGCGTGACGGCGAGGGCGCCACCAAGTTCATCACCGTGCGCATCGACGGCGGGCGGACCAAGGAGGAGTGCCGCCTGGTGGCCTACGCCATCGCGCATTCGCCGCTGGTCAAGACGGCGTTCTTCGCGAGCGACCCCAACCTGGGGCGCATCCTCGCGGCGGTCGGCTATGCCGGCATCGCCGACCTGGACCCGTCCTTGATCGACCTCCACCTCGACGACGTGCATGTCGCGACCCAGGGCGGCCGCCATCCGGCCTACCAGGAGGCCGATGGCCAGCGCGTGATGAAGCAGGCCGAGATCACGGTCCGCGTCGACCTGCATCGCGGCAGCGCCCACGCCACCGTGTGGACCTGCGATTTCTCGCACGACTACGTGACCATCAACGCGGACTACCGGAGCTGAGTGCGGGCATGGGACCCGTCCCTGCGGACGGGTTCCATGCCTCACGAAGCGGCCGGGGCGTGCCCGCCCGGGGCCGTGTGTGCGCCGGCACGCGCGCGTCGGTGGCGCGCCACTCCGGCGAGCTTGGGGTTGCCGCGGCCCGAGGCACGCTGCTAGCATCTGAGCCGGAATCAAGGAGCGCACGATGACCACCCGCCCACCGACCCGCCTGCCCACCGCGCGATGCGGCGGCGCGAGCGTCGGCGTGTGGATGCCGGCGTCGTCGTTCCGGCCGTCGCCCCGACGGCGAGGCGCCGGCATCGCGGGCCAGCGCCCGGCCGCGGCCGCACCGCACTAGCCGTCCCAGCGATTCCGCAGCCCGGCTGCCGTTGCGCTGAGACCTCGGCGGAACCAGGCGCCCCCGCAGCGCACCGCCCGTTTTTTCTACCAGGCCCCGGCCCACCCGGCCGGCGGCCCCGCCAGACGCCCAACCGGCGGCTGGTCCCGGGAGACGATCATGAGCTTCGAGCGCCTCGTCAAAGCGCTGACCCAGACCCTGAGCCGACGCTTCGCGCTGCCGGCCGACGACCTCCTGCGCGACGCCACCTACCGTCGCCTGTGGACCTCGATCCTCATCAGCTCCTTCGGCGGCCAGGTGACCATGCTGGCGCTGCCGCTGACGGCGGCCGTGCTGCTGCACGCCACGCCCACGCAGATGGGTCTGCTGACGGCGATGGAGATCGCACCCTTCGTGCTGCTGTCGCTGCCGGCCGGCGTCTGGCTGGACCGCGTGCGCAAGCTGCCGGTCTACGTCGCCGGCGAGGCCAGCATCGCGCTGGTCGTGGCGAGCGTGCCCTTCGCCTGGTGGATGGGCTGGCTGGGCATGACCTGGATGTACACGGCCGCCTTTGTCATGGGCTGCATCTATGTCACGGCCGGCTCGGCGGCGCAGATCGTGCTGACCCAGGTGGTGGCGCGCGAGCGGCTGGTCGAGGCCCACGCGAAGAACTCCCTCGCGACCTCGGGCGCCGAGGTGGCGGGCCCCGGCGTCGCCGGAGCGCTGATCAAGCTCGTCGGCGCGCCGCTGGCCTTGCTGGTCGATGCCGTGCTGCTGGTCGCCTCGGTCGCGATCCTGCGTGGCGTGCAGGTGCACGAGCGCCTGGACCACCCCGCCGAGCGCCGCTTCTGGCCCGACCTGCGCGCCGGCGTCGCCTTCGTGCGCGGCACGCCGCTGCTGGTGGCGCTGGCCCTGGTCGTCGGCCTGTGGCAGATGTGCCACCACGCCGCGATCGTGGTGCAGATCCTGTTTGCGACGCGCACGCTGGGCCTGAACGAGTCGCAGGTCGGCCTGGCTTTCGTCGGCCTGGGCGTCGGCACGGTGCTGGCCAGCACGCTGGGCAACCGGCTGTCGCGCCGCATCGGCCC
>CAZTTC010000345.1:0-2706 GCA_964616015.1 uncultured Methylibium sp.
CCGCGGCGGGCGTCGGAGAAGTAGGGCCAGACGGCCTTGAGCCGCGAGAGGTTGTGGCTGGAGCGTTCGGACATGCGCGACGCGGCGGGACGACAGCGGACGATGATACGCGGCGGCCCCTCGCGGTCCCTGGGTGCGTCGGCCCCGCTGCCTACAATGCGCGCCGGAGAACCCGCCCCCGCATGTCCCTCTCGGTCATCGTCATCACGCGCAACGAGGCGCACAACATCGACGCCTGCCTCGCGTCGGTGGCCTTCGCCGACGAGTGGGTGGTGGTGGACTCGGGCAGCAGCGACGCGACGCGCGAGATCGCCGCGGCCCGCGGGGCGCGCGTGCTGAGCTTCCCCGACTGGCCGGGCTTCGGCCCGCAGAAGAACCGGGCCCTCGACGCGGCCGGCGGCGCCTGGGTCTTCAGCATCGACGCCGATGAGCGCGTCACGCCGGAACTCGCCGCGCAGATCCGGGTCGCAATGGGCCGGGACGGCGGTCCGGCCGCCTACACCGTGTCACGACTTTCTTCCTTCTGCGGCACCTGGATGCGCCATGGCGACTGGTATCCTGACTTGGTGGTGCGCTTGTTCCGCCGCGGCCATGCGCGCTTCACCAGCGACCTGGTGCACGAGCATGTCGCCACCGAAGGCCCGATCGGGGCCCTGAGCGGCCACCTCCTTCACGACAGCATGCCCAGCCTCGAGTCCTGCCTCGACAAGATGAACCGCTATTCCAGCGGCCGTGCGCTCGACCGGCACCGTGCGGGCCGATCGGGCGGCTTCGGCAAGGCCCTGGCCCACGGCGTGTGGGCCTTCCTGCGGTCCTACCTGTTCAAGCGCGGCTTTCTCGACGGGCGCATGGGCTTCGTGGTGGCCTTCAGCATTGCCGAAGGGACCTACTACCGCTACCTGAAGATGTGGCTGCTCGATCGCCGGGCGATCGAGGCGGCTGCTCCCCACACCCCATGAGTCACTCAACCCCTGATGCCCCTGGGCCCGACGCGCTGCGCCGCGGCCTGATCGGCCTGCCGCTGGCGCTCGCGGTGCCCATCGCGCGGGCGCAGTTCCGCGTCGAGATCTCCGGCGTCGGCGCGACGCAGGTGCCGATCGCCATCGCCAGGTTCCGCGAGGAAGACAAGGCGCCGCAGCCGGTGGGCGCGATCATTCGAGCCGACCTGGAGCGCAGCGGCCTGTTCCGCAATCTCGACACCGCCGGTGTCGCGCTCGACGAGGGCTCGCGCCCGGGCATGAGCGACTGGCGCGGCCGCGGCGCCGACGCGCTGGTGGCCGGCTCAGTGGCGCGACTGGCCGATGGGCGCCACGACGTGCGCTACCGGCTCTGGGACGTCGTCAAGGGCAGCGACCTCGGCGGTCAGGGCTACGCGGTGCCGGCCGCGGACCTGCGGCTCGCCGCGCACCAGATCGCCGATGCCGTCTACGAGAAGCTCACCGGCGAGAAGGGCGTGTTCTCCACGCGCATCGCCTACGTCACCAAGGCGGCCGGCCGCCACACGCTGTGGGTGACCGACGCCGACGGCGAGAACGGCCAGACGGCGCTCGCCAGCCCCGAGCCGATCATCTCGCCGGCCTGGTCCCCCGATGGGCGTGAGCTGGCCTATGTCTCCTTCGAGAGCCGCAAGGCCGTGGTCTACGTGCAGGACGTCGCCTCGGGGCGTCGGCGCACGGTGGCGAGCTTCCGCGGCTCCAACAGCGCGCCGGCCTGGTCGCCCGATGGCCGGCAGCTCGCGCTGACGCTCAGCCGCGACGGCGGCTCTCAGCTCTACCTGATGAACCGCAGCGGCGAGGACGTGCGGCGCCTCACCAGCAGCGGCGGCGCCATCGACACCGAGGCGGCCTGGTCGCCCGATGGTCGGCAGATCTACTTCGTCAGCGACCGCGGCGGCAGTCCGCAGGTCTACCGCATGCCGGCGGCTGGCGGCAACCCCGAGCGCATCACCTTCAACGGCAGCTACAACATCAGCCCGGCGCTCAGTCCCGACGGCCGGAGCATGGCCTACATCACCCGCGACGGCGGTGCCTTCCGCCTGCAGGTGATGGACCTGGCCAGCGGAACCACGCGTTCTGTGAGCGACACCAAGGACGACGAGAGTCCGAGTTTTGCGCCCAACAGCCGGCTCGTCATCTACGCCACCCGCGACGGTGGCCGCGACGTGCTGATGACGACGACGCTGGACGGGCGCATCAAGGCCCGTCTCGTGTCGACCCAGGCCGATGTGCGCGAGCCGGTGTGGGGGCCTTACGGTCGTTGAGGAACCGCCCGCCGGGCGCGTTTGCATTTGCGTGAACCCAAGCTAGAGAGGAAGCCCATGAAGACGAAGATCACCCGCTCCACCCCGGCCCTGGCCCTGCTGGCCGCACTGGCCCTGGCCGCCTGCAGCTCGCCGGTCAAGCTCGACGAGCCGGCCGTCGAGAGCCGCACCGCCACCCCGGTGGGCGGCGCGGGCGCCGGCGGCGCCGCCAGCGGCACGAGCCAGTCGCAGGTCGCGAGCGTCGACCTGTCGAAGGACGCGACGGCGGGGCTCGCCAAGGTCGTGTACTTCGACTTCGACAGCTACGTCGTCAAGGACGAATACCGCCCGCTGATCGACGGCTACTCCAAGGCGCTGGGCGCCGACCGCAAGAAGCGCGTCGTGATCGAAGGCCACACCGACGAGCGCGGCGGGCGCGAATACAACCTCGCCCTGGGCCAGAAGCG
>CAZTTC010000346.1:0-2677 GCA_964616015.1 uncultured Methylibium sp.
CGCTCCCTCCAGATGGCTGGTGTTCGAGGCCCTTTGCTTTGGTTACTTTCATTTGAGCCAGCAAAGAAAGTGACTCGCCTGCCGGGGCGAGACCCGGCGCAGCCTCCCGCCGGCCAGCGAAGACCACCCAGAAGCGCCACACTTCGGCCCATGACCCCTCCCTCCCTCTGGACCCTGGCCCGCCGCCAGCTGATGCGCGATTTCCGCGCCGGCGAGCTGCGCCTGCTGGTGGTCGCCGTGATGCTGGCCGTGGCCGCGCTGACGGCGGTCGGCTTCTTCGCCGACCGGCTCAACAGCGGCCTGGCGCGCGATGCGCGGTCGCTGCTGGGCGGCGACGCCATCGTCGCCAGCGACCAGCCGGCGCCGGCGGCGCTGGCCGAGCGGGCGCGGGCCGATGGCCTGCAGATCGCCAGCACCGTGGGCTTCCCGAGCATGGGTCGCGCGCCCGAGGCCCAGGGCGGCGCCTCGCGGCTGGTCGCGGTCAAGGCGGTCAGCGAGGGCTATCCGCTGCGCGGCCAGCTGAAGATCGCCGACGCGCCGGGCGCGCCCGAGCGCGTCGCCACGTCGGCGCCGCCACGCGGCACGGTGTGGGTCGACGTCGCCATCCTCGACTCGCTCAACCTGAAGATCGGCGATGCGCTGCTGCTCGGCGACGCCAGCCTGCGCATCGCCGCGATCGTCGCGGTCGAGCCCGACCGCGGCGCCGGCTTCATGAGCTTTGCGCCGCGCGCGCTGCTGAACGAGGCCGACCTGCCCGCCACCGGCCTGATCCAGCCGGCCAGCCGTGTGACCTACCGCTTCGCGGTGGCCGGGCAGGGCGCGGGCGGTGATGCCCGGGTGCGGGCCTATGTCGCCTGGGCCGAGCAGCAGATCGCGCAGCAGGGCTGGCGCGGTCTGCGCATCGAGTCGCTCGAGGGCGGCCGCCCCGAGATGCGCCAGACGCTGGACCGCGCGGCCAAGTTCCTCAACCTCGTGGCGTTGCTGTCCGCGCTGCTGGCCGCAGTCGCGGTCGGCATCGCGGCGCGCGACTTCGCCAACCGCCACCTCGACGACTGCGCGATGCTGCGCGTGCTGGGTCAGTCGCAGCGGCGCATCGCCGGCGCCTTCGTCGTCGAGTTCGCGGCGGTCGGTCTGCTGGCCAGCGCGCTGGGCGTGCTGCTGGGGCTGGCGGTGCACTTCGTCTTCGTTGCGCTGCTGGCCGGGCTGGTCGATGCGGCGTTGCCGCCGCCGGGCGTGTGGCCCGCGGCCTTCGGCCTGGGCGTGGGCCTGACCCTGCTGCTGGGCTTCGGTCTGCCGCCGGTGCTGCAGCTGGCGCAGGTGCCGCCGCTGCGCGTGATCCGCCGCGATCTGGGCGAGCGCAAGCCCGCCTCGATCGGCGTGCTGCTGGCCGGCTTTGCGGGCTTTGCCGCACTGCTGCTGGCGGTGGCCTCGGACCTGAAGCTCGGGCTCATCACGGTCGGCGGCTTCGCAGGCGCGGTGGCGGTGTTCGCGCTGCTGTCGTGGCTGGCGGTGCAGGCGCTGCGGCGCGTGATCCCCGGCGCCTGGATGGGGCAGTCGGCGCCGCGCTGGCTGGTGCTGGCCACGCGCCAGGTCGCGGCGCGGCCCGGTTTCGCGGTGCTGCAGGTCAGCGCGCTCAGCGTGGGCCTGCTGGCGCTGGTGCTGCTGGTGCTGTTGCGCACCGATCTCATCAGCAGCTGGCGCCAGGCCACGCCGCCCGATGCACCGAACCGCTTCGTCATCAATGTGCAGCCGGAACAGGGGGCGGCCTTCCGCCAGCAGCTCGAGGCCGGCGGCGTGAAGGGCTACGACTGGTACCCCATGATCCGCGGCCGTCTCGTCGCGGTGAACGGCAAGCCGGTCAAGCCCGAGGACTACGCGGAGGACCGCGCCCGGCGCCTGGTCGACCGCGAGTTCAACCTCAGCCACGACGCGCGGCTGCCCGGCCACAACCGCGTCGTCGCCGGCCGCTGGGTGGCCGAGGAGCCGGGCGCGATCAGCGTCGAGGCCGGCCTCGCCCAGACGCTGGGCGTGAAGCTCGGCGACACGATGCGCTTCGACATCGCCGGCGTGATGCAGGAGGGCCGCATCACCAGCCTGCGCGAGGTCGACTGGGGGTCGATGCGCGTCAACTTCTTCGTGATGTTCCCGAGCGCCCACCTGCCCGACGAACTGCCGGCGAGCTACATCGCGGCCTTCCGCGCGCCGCCCGCGCGGGCGGGGCAGCCGAGCTTCGACAACACGCTGTCGCGCGCCTTCCCCAACATCACCAACGTCGACGTGTCGGCGTCGATTGCGCAGGTGCAGCGCGTGCTGGACCAGGTGATCCGCGCGGTCGAGTTCCTGTTCGGCTTCACGCTCGCGACCGGGCTGGTGGTGCTGTTCGCCGCGGTCACGGCCACGCGCGAGCAGCGCGCCGCCGAGTTCGCGGTGATGCGCGCCCTCGGTGCCGGCAGCGGCCTGCTGGCACGGGTGCAGCGCGCGGAACTGCTGGGCGTGGGCGCGCTGGCCGGCGTGCTGGCCTCGGTGGCGGCGCTCGCGGTCGGCTGGGCGCTGGCGCGCTACGCCTTCGAGTTCAACTGGAGCGCGCCGCTGTGGGTGCCGCTGGTCGGCGGCTTGGCCGGTGCGCTGCTGGCGCTGGCGGCCGGCTGGTGGGGCCTGCGCGAGGTGCTGACGCGGC
>CAZTTC010000347.1:0-2662 GCA_964616015.1 uncultured Methylibium sp.
GATGTCCTACATCGGAGGCTGATGACGACCCCCCCCGTTGCGGCTTCGCGGCTCCCCCTCGAAGGGGGCGCCGCTGTCAGTCCGGCCAAGCCGGACTGCGGCGGCCGCTCGATGGCTCCGCGAGCTCGCGACGACCATGATTGAGCCGGATCAGATCACCGGCGTCATCCTCGCCGGAGGCCGTGGCAGCCGCATGGGCGGCGCCGACAAGGGGCTGCAGCCCTATCGCGGCGTGCCGCTGGCGCTGCACACGCTGATGCGGCTGGGACCGCAGGTCGGCGAGGTGATGATCAACGCCAACCGCAACCTCAGCGCCTACGAGAGCTTCGGCGTGCCGGTCTGGCCGGATGCCGACCCGGACTTCGCCGGGCCGCTGTCGGGCTTCCTGGTGGGGCTGGAGCGCGCCGAGACACCCTATGTCGTCACCGTGCCCTGCGACACGCCGGACTTCCCCGCCGACCTGGTGGCGCGGCTGGCGCAGGCGCTGGAGGCCGAGGACGCCGAGGTCGCGATGGTCCGCGCCCCCGACAGCGAGGACCCTCGAGGCACGCCGCGCCCCCAGCCGGTGTTCTGCCTGCTGCGCGGCACGCTGCTGGAGAGCCTGGTGAAGTTCACCCATGACGGCGGGCGCAAGATCGACCGCTGGACCGCCCAGCATCGCTGCGCGCTGGTCGACTTCGCCGACGCCGCGCCTTTCTTCAACGCCAACACGCTGAACGAGCTGCGCCAGCTGGAGACACGGGGCCATGGCTGAGATGCCGGCGGTGTTCGTGCGGCCGCGCCGGTCCGCCCCGGCGCAGGCCGCGACGATCCGCAGGCTCGGACCGGCCGACCTGGGCCCCTACAAGACGCTGCGTGACGAGGCCTTGCGGCTGCATCCCGAGGCCTTCACCTCCGATCACCAGACCCAGCGCACGCGCACGCCCGAAAGCTACCTGGGCCGCCTCGGCCTGAACGAGCCGCTCGGCGGCAGCTTCCTGCTCGGCGCCTTCGTCGACGGGCCGCGCGCGCCGCAGCTCATCGGCTCGGTCGGCCTGGAGCGCGAGACGCGCCTGAAGACGCGACACACCGCCACGCTGATCGGCCTGATGGTGCTGCCGGCGCACACCGGGCATGGTGTCGGCCGCGCGCTGGTCGAGGCGTGCATCGCCGAGGCGCGCCAGGCGCAGGGGCTGGAGACCCTCCTGCTCAGCGTCACCGCCTCGAGCGAGCGCGTGGTGCGCCTGTACGAACAAGCCGGCTTCACCCGCTACGGCCTGCTCCCCCGCGCGCTGCGCATCGCCGACGCGCGTGGCGAGCGCTACGTCGACAAGGCGCAGATGCTGCTGGAGCTGTGATCGGTCTGAATGGTGATCTGTGATCTGTGATCAGTGATCGAAGTCACCTGAGCGCTACCACCCCCTCCACCGATCACCGATCACCACCCCCATGACCGCCACCGCCCTGCCCTCGATCGAAGAGATCGCCTCCTGCGTCGCCGGCTACGACCCGAACGCGTTGACGGTGGCGCAAGGGCAGGACTTCATCCAGCGCTTCGTGCCACGGGTCAGCGCCGTCGAGAAGCTGCCGATCCGCAGCGCGCTGGGTCGCGTGCTGGCGGCCGACCTGGTGTCGCCGATCGACGTGCCTTCGCACGACAACTCGGCGATGGACGGCTACGCGCTGCGCGCCGCCGATCTGAAGACCGGCGCGCCGACGGCGCTGCGCGTGGCAGGCACCGGCCTGGCCGGCCAGTCCTACGCGGGGTCCGTGGGCGCCGGCGAGTGCGTGCGCATCATGACCGGCGCGGTGATGCCGGCCGGGCTGGACACCGTCGTCCCGCAGGAGTTCACGAAGCAACAGGACGGGCAGGTGCTCGTGCCGCCTGGCATCGTGGCGGCCGGCGACAACCGGCGGCTCGCCGGCGAGGACCTTGCGCGCGGCGAGGCGGCGCTCACCGCCGGCCGCATCCTCAAGCCCGCCGACATCGGCATGGCGGCCTCGCTGGGCCAGGCCGAGCTGCCGGTGTGGCGTCGTCTGCGCGTGGCCTTCTTCTCGACCGGCGACGAGCTGCGCTCGATCGGCGAGCCGCTGGACGAGGGCTGCGTCTACGACAGCAACCGCTACACCATCCACGGCATGCTGACGCGGCTGGGCTGCGAGGTGATCGACCTGGGCGTGGTGCGCGACGACCCGCTGGCGCTGGAGGCGGCCTTCCGCAGCGCCTGCGAGAACGCCGACGCGATCATCACCTCCGGCGGCGTCAGCGTCGGCGAGGCCGATCACACCAAGCAGGTGATGGGGCGCCTCGGCGAGGTGGCGTTCTGGCGCATCGCGATGCGGCCGGGCCGGCCGATGGCCTTCGGGCGCATCGCCTCCGGCGGCCGGACGGCAGTGCTCTTCGGCCTGCCCGGCAACCCGGTCGCGGTGATGGTGACCTTCTATGCCTTCGTGCGCGAGGCGCTGCTGGCGATGGCCGGCGCGACGCCCGTGCCGCTGCCGTTGCTGCGCGCCCGCACGCTCGAGCCCATCCGCAAGAAGCCGGGCCGCACCGAGTACCAGCGCGGCATCGTGCAGCGCGCCGCCGACGGCGACTGGGACCTGGCGCTGACCGGCGCCCAGGGTTCCGGCATCCTGCGCAGCATGAGCGTGGCCAACGGCCTGGTGGTGCTGCACCACGAGC
>CAZTTC010000348.1:0-2662 GCA_964616015.1 uncultured Methylibium sp.
GCTACATCTACGACGGGCTGCTCGAGACCGAGATCAGCGACGTGCAGCGCGGCGAACTGCCGTACTGCCCGGTCAAGATCATGATGAACGTCGGCAACCCGCAGCTGGCCTTCGACTTCGCGCAGATGCCGAACGCCGGCGTGGGCCTGGCCCGCCTCGAGTTCATCATCAACAACAACATCGGCGTGCACCCCAAGGCCATCCTCGACTACCCGAACGTCGACAACGACCTCAAAAAAGCCGTCGAGTCGGTCGCCCGCGGCCACGCCTCGCCGCGCGCCTTCTACGTCGACAAGCTGGCCGAGGGCATCGCCACCATCGCCGCGGCCTTCTGGCCCAAGCCGGTGATCGTGCGGCTGTCGGACTTCAAGTCCAACGAGTACAAGAAGCTCATCGGCGGCAGCCGCTACGAGCCCGAGGAAGAGAACCCGATGCTGGGCTTCCGAGGCGCCTCGCGCTACATCAGCGCCGCGTTCGGTGAGGCCTTCGCGATGGAGTGCGAGGCTCTCAGGCGCGTGCGCCGGGACATGGGCCTGACCAACGTCGAGATCATGGTGCCCTTCGTGCGCACGCTCAAGCAGGCCGAGCGCGTGGTCGGCATGCTGGCCGACCAGGGGCTCAAGCGCGGTCAGGACGAGCTGCGCGTCATCATGATGTGCGAGGTGCCGAGCAACGCGATCCTGGCCGAGCAGTTCCTCGAGTTCTTCGACGGCATGTCGATCGGCTCCAACGACCTCACCCAGCTGACGCTGGGTCTCGACCGCGATTCGGGCCTCGAACTGCTGGCCGCCGACTTCGACGAGCGCGACCCGGCCGTCAAGGCGATGATCTCGCGCGCCATCGCCGCCTGCCGGGCGCACGGCAAGTACATCGGCATCTGCGGCCAGGGCCCCAGCGACCATCCGGACTTCGCCGACTGGCTGGCCGACGAGGGCATCGTGTCGATCTCGTTGAACCCGGACAGCGTCGTGGAGACCTGGACGCGCCTGGCGCAGCGCTGACCGCCGACGACCCGTGGGCAAGACAGCCCCTGCGCGGGGCCGTCTTGCCGTGGGTGTGCGGGTAAGCCCTAGGAGGACAAAGCCTGGGTCTGACGCCCCCGTCAGTCTTAAGTAAGTCCGCGTTCAACAATGACACTGGCTGTTACGACCCTTCCATGCTGCTTCTGGTGACCTCCATCAAGCTCGTCGCTGAGATCGCGCTGTGCGCGCTGGCCGGCCGTTGGCTGCTGGGCCTGCTGGCCGGCGCCAAACGCGAGCAGAACCTCTTCTATCAGCTGCTCGGCATGATGACGAACCCGTTCACCAAGACCTTCCGGTTCATCACGCCCAAGCTCGTGATCGATCGCCACATCCCGCTGCTGACCTTCGTGGCGCTCGGCTGGCTGTGGGTCTTCATGCTGATCGAGAAGGTCAGCCTGTGCCGGGCGATGCCTGGCCAGGGGCTGTGCACATGAGCGCTGCGATGGCGAACCTGGCCCGGCCATCGCGGCTGCAGATGCTGCTGCTCAAGTGGCGGATCCAGGCCTACCTCACGCTCGGCCTGAAGTCCCGCGCGCTCGAGACCATCGAGGAGGCGCTGGCGCTCGACCCGGCCAATGTCCACGCCCTGGCCAGTCGCGCCCATCTGCGGGCGGCTGAGGGCGATCGCGGTGCGGCGATCGCCGACCATCGGCGCCTGATTGCGATCAAGCCCGACGATGCCCACGGCTGGTTCAACCTCGGCTTCCTGCTCGAGCAGGACGGCCAGCTCGACGAGGCCGAAGCTGGCTTCCGTCGCGCCGTCGAGCTCGAGCCCAAGCTGGATCGGGCCTGGTATGGGCTCGGCTTGGCGCTGATCCGCCAGCACCGCTACGACGATGCCGTCGTCGCGCTGCGGCGCAACACCGAATTGCAGCCCATGAGCCCGCACGGTTGGTACCAGCTGGCGCGGGTGCATGTCGATCGCCAGCAGCCCGACGAGGCGGTGAAGGTCATTCGCCATCTCAAGGGCTTCGAGCCCAAGGTCGCCGCTCAGCTCGAGCGCGAGACCGGCTTGATGGCTGGCCCCGCCAGCGAGCGCTGACGGCGATGAGCAGGCACCCCTCGCTGCAGGACCGGCGCCCGAGAGCGCCGGCGGGTGTCACGGGAGTTATCAGCGGTGGCTCCCCGATGGAGCCGGGACAACATGTGTTGGAGGTGTAGCGATGCAATTGACTGAAAGTCAAAAGAGCTACTGGGCCAAGAACCTCAGGATCACCTCGATCCTGCTGGCGATCTGGTTCGTGGCGACGTTCGTGATGGCGTATTTCGCCCGCGACCTGAGCTTCAATTTCTTCGGCTGGCCCTTCAGCTTCTACATGGCTGCCCAGGGCTCGCTGATCATCTATGTGCTCATCATCTGGTACTACGCGCGGACCATGAACCGCCTGGACCAGGAACACGGCGTCGCCGAGGAGGAATGACATGGCTGGCATGACATCCGGATCGGGTGGTCAGGTGACCACCAGCGGCAACGCCGCGTTCAAAGCGCAACTCAACAAGGTCTACACCTGGTACACGGGCGGCTTCATCGCCTTCGTGCTGGTGCTGGCGGTCCTCGAGCAAATGGGGATGCCGCGCTCCTGGATTGGCTTCACCTTCCTGCTTGCCACCGTGGCCCTGTATGCCGGCATCGGCATCAT
>CAZTTC010000349.1:0-2648 GCA_964616015.1 uncultured Methylibium sp.
CACCCTGCGCAGCCGCAGCGCATTCGCGATCACCGAAGCCGAGCTCAGGCTCATCGCCAGCGCGGCGATCATCGGCGACAGCAACCAGCCCGTGAGCGGGTACAGCAGCCCCGCGGCCAGCGGCACGCCGAGCGCGTTGTAGACGAAAGCGAAACCGAGGTTCTGCTTCATGTTGGCGACGGTCTGCACCGACAAGGCCCGGGCGGCAGCGATACCCCGCAGGTCGCCCTTGACGAGCGTGATCTGCGCGCTGTTCATGGCGACATCGGTCCCCGTGCCCATCGCGATGCCAACATCCGCCTGGGCGAGTGCCGGCGCATCGTTGATGCCGTCGCCTGCCATGGCCACCACGCGGCCTTCGGCCTGCAGCCGCCGCACCAGCGCCAGCTTGTCGGCCGGCTTGACCTCGCCGTGCACTTCGTCGATGCCCAGCCGCGCGGCCACCGCGCGCGCCGTGGTGAGGCCATCGCCGGTGGCCATCACGACCCGCAGCCCCTCCGCACGCAGGGTGGCGAGCGCCTCCGGCGTGTTTGTTTTGACCGGGTCGGAGACGGCCAGCAAGCCGATCAGCGCCTCATCCCCAGCGAGGAACATCACGCTGGCACCCTGACCGCGCAAAGCCTCGGCTTGCGCTGACAGGCCGGACACGTCGACGCCCAGTTGGTCCATCAGCGCGGTGTTGCCGAGCGCGAGTTGACGCCCGCCCACCCGACCACGAACGCCGATGCCGGAACCCGACTCGAACCCCTCTGCCTTGTCGAGCGCCAGACCCTGCTCGCGCGCGGCGCGGACGATGGCGTCGGCCAGAGGATGCTCGCTGCCCTGGTCCAGGCTGGCAGCCAGTCGCAGCACCTCTTCAGCAGTGAAGCCCGTTGCCGGGACGGCGCGTTCGAAGCTCGGCTTGCCTTCGGTCAGCGTGCCTGTCTTGTCGACAATCAGCGTGTTGACCTTGCGCAGGTGCTCGATCGCCGCCGCGTCGCGGAACAGGACGCCCTGCGTCGCGGCGCGCCCGGTGGCAACCATGATGGACATCGGTGTGGCCAGCCCCAGCGCACATGGGCAGGCGATGATCAACACGGCGACCGCATTGATCAGCCCGTAGACCCAGCTCGGCTCGGGGCCGAAGACGCCCCAGACGAGGAAGGTCAGCACGGCGATGGCGACCACGGCCATGACGAACCAGCCGGCTACTTGGTCGGCCATGCGCTGCATCGGCGCCTTCGAGCGCTGTGCCTGCGCCACCATCTGCACGATCTGCGACAGCATGGTCTGAGCACCGACGCGCTCCGAGCGCATCACCAGGGCGCCGCTGGTGTTCAGCGTGGCGCCGATCAGCTTGTCGCCTGCCCGCTTGCTCACGGGCAGGGGCTCGCCGGTCAGCATGGACTCATCGACCGCGCTCGAGCCCTCGGTCACCACGCCGTCCACCGGCACCTTCTCGCCGGGGCGCACGCGCAGCAGGTCGCCGACGTGCACATGCGTCAGCGCCACGTCCTCCTCGCTCCCATCGGCGGCGATGCGGCGCGCCGTCTTCGGCGCCAGGCCCAGCAGCGACTTGATGGCCGCCGAGGTCTGCGACCGGGCCTTGAGTTCCAGGATCTGGCCCAGCAGCGTCAACGAGATGATGACCGCCGCCGCCTCGAAGTACACCGCCACGCGGCCCATGGCCTGGAACGAGGCCGGGAAGACATCCGGCGCCACGGTGGCCACGACGCTGTAGGCAAAGGCCGCTCCGGTGCCCAGCCCGATCAGCGTCCACATGTTTGGGCTGCGCAGGCGGATCGATTGCACCCCGCGCACGAAGAACGGCCAGCCCGCCCACAAGACGATGGGCACGGACAGAGCGAGTTCGACCCAGCTCTGCACGCCCATGCCAAACCACTGCAGGCGATGGCCGACCATGGCCAGCAGCGTCACGACCACCGTCAGCGGCAGGGTCCACCAGAAGCGCCGGCTGAAGTCGGCCAACTCCGGGTTCTCGTCGTCGTCGAGCGTCGGCAGCATCGGCTCCAGCGTCATGCCGCACTTGGGGCAGTTGCCGGGTTGGTCCTGCCGCACCTCGGGGTGCATGGGACAGGTGTAGATCGTGCCGGCGGGCGGGGCTTCACCCGCCGCGCCCGTTGCCTGGCTGGGCTCGTGCTGCCCCCCATGGTTATGGTGGCCATGCTGTCGGGCCTTGTCGTGCCCTCCGTGCTTGTGAGCTTGCATGTCCATGGTTTCAGCTCCCGCTCACCGGCTTGTCAGGGCCATGGCTCTCGTGCCGACGATGGCCACCGTGGCCGCCATGACCGTGGAACAGGTGCATCAGCGGGCAGGCCAGCAGCAGCAGGTACGGCCACAGGCCGGACACATGGCCCCAGTGCTCGCGCAGCAGGTAGAACGCGACGATCAGCACGATCATCAGCAGCGCGATGGTGACCGAGCGGCGACCCCGGGGCGCGCCGGTCGCATCGGACTCAGTGACAGGATGGTTCATGAATGGCTCCTTGCCCCGACCGGCCACTTGTGGTGCCTGCCTGGGATGCAACAACCTTAGACCTTGACAGCATGGGAAGGTCAAGCGAAACAGTTCAACGCGCTATCGAGCGGATGAGTTCGTCGTGGCGCGAGCGGATGTCCGCAGGCCACTGCGACTTGATCCACGAGAG
>CAZTTC010000350.1:0-2637 GCA_964616015.1 uncultured Methylibium sp.
TGATGCGCTGCAGCCGCTCGATGTCCACCGCCAGCGCGTCGAGGAAGATGTTCGACAGCGCGTGGCCGGCGATCTGCGCCAGGCTCGGATAGCCGCTGGCCGCCTGGCGGGCGCCGGCGGGCTCGTGCAGGCGCCCGGCGCCGATCACCAGGATGCGCTCGGCGCCCAGGTGCACCGCCGGGGAGATCGGTGCCGCCTGGCGCATCGAGCCGTCGCCGAAGTATTCCTGCTCGCCGTCGCGCATCAGCGGCACCGCCGGGAAGATGAAGGGGATCGCCGACGAGGCCATCAGGTGCGCCAGTTCCAGCCGCGCGCGCGTGGCGACGCGCTGCGAGCGCGTCCACGGCGGCAGCTCGAGCGGCGCGTCGTAGAAGGTCACGTGCTCGCCGGCGCTGTAGCTCGAGGCGCTGATCGCCAGACCCTTGAGCGCGCCACCGTCGATCAGGCTCGGCACGCGTTCCAGCGGCAGCAGCTGGCGCAGCAGGTCCTCGAGCGGCGCGTTGTCGAGCAGCGAGCGCGGCCGCGCACGACGCCAGCGCGCCAGCGCCCAGCCGACCGTGAACAGCGTCAACCAGCGCGCGCCGGTGCGGATCACGCCGAAGGCGTCGGCGCGGTAGACCTGCCCGGCCTCGAAGTTGCGCCACACGCGCAGCAGCAGCTTCACCGCGCGGTCGAAGTCGTCGGCCCCGCAGGCCAGCGCCGCGGCATTGATCGCACCGGCCGAGGTGCCGGCGATCACAGGGAAGGGATTGCCCTCGCGCACGCCGGCCTGGCGGCGCAGCCGGCTCAGGGCCGACAGCACACCGACCTGGTAGGCGGCGCGCGCGCCACCCCCGGTGAGGACGAGGCCCGTGGTCGGAGTCACGGCCCCAGCATAGCCGCGGCCCGCGGGGTTCAGAAGGGCGGATTTGGCGGTCGCGAGCAGCGCTTATCGACGCTGCCGGCCGCGCGGGCGATCAGTCGCGGCCGTGCTTGCCGTTGCCGTGACCCTTGCCCTTGTCTTTGCCCTTGCCGCGATGGTCGTCGCGGTGGTCGTGCCGGTGGTCGTCGCGATAACGCGGTGCGTACACGTCGTGGTACCAGCTGTCCTGCACGAAGTAGACGCGCTGGCCGCAGGCGTTGTAGCGGCCGCAGTGCTTGCCCCAGTTCTTGGCGTGGCCCGGCGGCACGCGCAGGTAGATCGGCTGCTGCACCACCGCATAGGGCGCCGGGGCAATGACCACCGGCTGCGGATAGACGACCACCGGGGGCGGATAGTTGCCGATGTCGATGCGGCCGTAGAAGCCGGGCTGGCCGATGCTCACCGAGACGCCGACGTCGGCCGCCAGGGCCGGGGCGCCGGCCGCGAGGGCCAGCAGGGTGCTCAGGATCACGCGCTTCATTCAAGACTCCTCTAAAGACAGGGATCGACGTTCCAACGCCGCATGCTCGCATCGCGCCGACCGGCGCCTGTGACAAGACCTTTCAGCGGGCCGGCTGCCATCGCTTCACTCGTAGACCACGGTCGCCTGCCCGTGGGCACTGGCCTTCCAGCGCGACAGGGCAGCATCGGTCGGGAAGAAGCGACCGTCCTCGCCGAGGTCCAGCTCGCCCTGCGCCCCGGGGCGCTGCAGCACCAGGCGCACCGGCAGGCCCTGGGTCAGCTCGCCCTGCTCGGTCTGCACGCTGCGCGGCGGGAAGGCCCGCAGCAGCTCGCCCACCGGCGGCGTGCTGCCGTTGACGGCCACGCGCAGGTAGCGTCCGAAGCGGCAGCGCGCGCCGGCCAGGTCCCAGACCTGGGTGACGTTGAGCCGCAGGCCACCCGAGAAGCGGTCCGGCTGCACCTTGCCCTGCACGACGACCAGCTCGTCCTCTGCCAGCAGCTCGCGGTGCGCGTTGAGCAGCTCCTCGTTGGCGACGGCTTCGATCACCTCGGTCTTGTCGTCGAGCTTGAAGATCGCGACGCGGCCGCGCTGGCCGTTGACGACGCGCAGGTCGCTGACGATGCCGGCCAGCAGCTGCGGCTCGCGCGAGTCCAGCAGGTCGGCGATGCGGCGCTTGGCGAACTGCCGCACCTCGGCCTCGCACGCGTCGAAGAGGTGGCCCGACAGGTAGAAGCCCAGCGCCTGCTTCTCCTGCGAGAGCTGCTCGCGGATGCTCCACGGCGCCGCCGCCACCAGCTCGGGCTCGTGCGTCGACGCGGCATGCGAGTCCCCGCTGTCGAACAACCCGCCCTGGTCGGCGTTGGCCGCCTGCGTGTCGGCGTAGTCGAAGGCCAGCGGCACGCTGGCCATCAGCACCGCGCGATCGGGATGCAGCGCATCGAAGGCGCCGCCCTTGATCAGCGCCTCGACGACGCGCTTGTTGACGCGCGTGCGGTCGACGCGCGCGCACAGCTCGAACAGGCTCCTGAACGGCCCGCCGGCCTGGCGCGCCAGGGCGATGGCCTCGATCGCGCCCTGCCCCGTGCCCTTGATCGCGCCCAGGCCGTAGCGCACCGTGCGGTCGCCGACCGGCTCGAAGCGGTAGCCGCCGCGGTTGACGTCCGGCGCCTCGAACACGACGCCCAGGTTGGCGACCGCGTCGTCGTGGAAGATCTTCAGCTTGTCGGTGTCGTCGATCGACACGCTCATGTTGGCCGCGGTGAACTCGGCCGGG
>CAZTTC010000351.1:0-2629 GCA_964616015.1 uncultured Methylibium sp.
CGATGATGTCGATCAAGACCGTCAACGCGCTGTCGCACTACACCGACTGGACCGTCGGCCACGTGCACAGCGGCGCGCTCGGCTGGGTGGGCCTGATCTCGATGGGCTCGCTGTACCACCTGATCCCGCGTATGTTCGGCCAGAGCCGCATGTACAGCGTGCGCGCGATCGAGTTGCACTTCTGGGTCGCGACCGTCGGCATCGTGCTCTACATCGCCGCGATGTGGATCGCCGGCGTGATGCAGGGCCTGATGTGGCGCGCGGTCCACCCCGACGGCACGCTGGTCTACAGCTTCGTCGAGAGCGTCAAGGCCACCTACCCCTTCTACGTCGTGCGCTTCGCCGGCGGCCTGCTCTACCTGGGCGGCATGCTGATCATGGCCTGGAACGTCGTGATGACGGTGCGGCAGGGCCGCGCCGTCGCGACACCGGTGCCGGCGGCCCTGGCCCCCGCCTGAGCCCGACCCGCCCCCGCCCCCGAGGATCCCATGGCAGCGACCCCCCGCCCCGCGACCGGCCACGAGCGCATCGAGACCAACAACCTGCTGATGATCGTGCTGATCCTCGTGGTCATCGCGATCGGCGGCATCGTCGAGATCGTGCCGCTGTTCTTCCAGCGCTCGACCACGCAGGCCGCGCCCGGCGTGCAGCCCTACGGCGCGCTGCAGCTGGCCGGCCGCGACGTCTACCTGCGCGAGGGCTGCTACAACTGCCACTCGCAGATGATCCGGCCGCTGCGCGCCGAGACGCTGCGCTACGGGCCGTACTCGACGGCCGGCGAGTTCGTCTACGACCACCCCTTCCAGTGGGGCAGCAAGCGCACCGGCCCGGACCTGCACCGCGTCGGCGGTCGCTACAGCGACGACTGGCACCGCCTGCACCTGGTCAACCCGCGCGACCTGGTGCCCGAGTCGAACATGCCCGCCTACCCCTGGCTGGCGCGCCAGCCCGTCGATGCCGCGGCGCTGCCCGCCCACCTGCGCGCGCTGCGCGTGGCCGGCGTGCCCTACAGCGATGCCGACATCGAGGGCGCGGCCGCCGCCGTGGCGGGCCAGACCGAGCTCGACGCCCTGGTCGCCTACCTGCAGGGGCTGGGCACCGCGGTGAAGTGAGCCACGGGCAGTGAGCCCCGAGGAAGGAACATGGACCTCAACACCCTGCGCATCGCGGTGACGCTGCTGTCGCTCGCGCTCTTCGTCGGCATCGTGGCCTGGAGCTGGTCGCGCGGCAACCGCGCGCGCTTCGACGAGGCGGCCCGGCTGCCCTTCGTCGACGCCCCGGACGGGAGCGCGCGATGAGCGACTTCCTCTCCAGCGGCTGGTCGCTGTTCGTCGCCATCGCGACGGTGGTGTCGATGCTCGCCTGCCTCGTGCTGCTGGCGATCGCGGCGCGCCGCAAGCTCGTGCTGCGTCCCGACGGCCAGCCCGACGAGACCACCGGCCACACCTGGGACGGCGACCTGAGCGAGCTGAACAACCCACTGCCGCGCTGGTGGATGTGGCTGTTCATCGCCACCGTCGTGTTCTCCTTCGCCTACCTGCTGCTGTACCCGGGCGCCGGCAGCCATGCCGGGCGCTTCGGCTGGACCAGCAGCGGCCAGTACCAGGCCGAGCAGCGCGCGGCGGGCGAGGCGATCGCTCCGATCTACGCGCAGTTCGCGCAGGCACCGGCCGAGCAGCTGATGCGCGACCCGGCGGCGATGGGCATCGGCGAGCGCCTGTTCGTCAACCACTGCGCGGCCTGCCACGGCTCGGACGCGCGCGGCAGCAAGGGCTTCCCCAACCTGACCGATGCCGACTGGCTCTACGGCGGCGATCTCGCCAGCATCGAGAAGACCATCGCCGAGGGCCGCAACGGCCTGATGCCGCCGATGGCCGCGGCGGTCGGCAGCGCCGGCGAGGTGAACCAGCTCGCGCACTACGTGCTCAGCCTGTCGAACAGCCCGCACGACGCGATCGCGGCGGCCCAGGGCAAGCCGAAGTTCGCCGCCTGCGCCGGCTGTCACGGTGCCGGCGGCCAGGGCAACACCGCGCTCGGCGCGCCCAACCTCACCGACAAGGTCTGGCTGCACGGCTGGGGCATCGAGGCGGTCACGGCGATGGTCGTCCAGGGACGCAGCAACCGCATGCCGGCGCACGCCGGGCGCCTGTCGCCCGAGCAGATCCACGTGCTGGCCGCCTACGTGATGAGCCTGTCGCACAGCCCGGGCACCTCCGCGCCCTGAGCGCGCGCCCGCCATGGCCGGCCCCGCCCGCGCGCCGATCCCGATCCGCCCGGTGCCCGCCCGCGAGCCGGCCGCCGAGGGCGAAACCGTCTGGCTCTACGAGAAGCGCCGGCAGATCTACCCGCGCGCGGTCCACGGCGCCTTCGCCGCCTGGCGCTGGGCGCTGGTCTGGGCCACCCAGCTGGTCTTCTACGGCCTGCCCTGGCTGACCTGGAACGGCCGGCCCGCGGTGCTGTTCGACCTGGCGGCGCGGCGCTTCTACATCTTCGGGCTGGTGCTGCACCCGCAGGACTTCATCTACCTCGCGGTGCTGCTGGTGATCAGCGCCTACGCGCTGTTCCTCTTCACCGCCGTCGCGGGGCGGCTGTGGTGCGGCTTCGCCTGCCCGCAGACGGTCTACACCGA
>CAZTTC010000352.1:0-2628 GCA_964616015.1 uncultured Methylibium sp.
ACGGGATCGACCTTGCCGGCCACGTGGATCACGTTGTCGTCTTCGAAGCAACGCACCACATTGACGATCGCGTCGGTCTCGCGGATGTGGGCGAGGAACTGGTTGCCCAGGCCCTCGCCCTGGCTGGCGCCCGCCACCAGGCCGGCGATGTCGACGAACTCGACGATCGCCGGCACCACCTTCTCGGGCTTCACGATCGCAGCCAGCGCCTGCAGGCGGGGGTCCGGCAGCTCGACGATGCCGACGTTGGGCTCGATGGTGCAGAAGGGGTAGTTCTCGGCCGCGATGCCGGCCTTCGTCAGCGCGTTGAAGAGGGTGGACTTGCCGACATTGGGCAGGCCCACGATGCCGCATTGGAGGCTCATGGCAAGGCTTTCGGGGTGGGGCGGGCCGCGCTGCGGCAGGTGCCGCGAGGGCTCGAGTCGACGCCGATTTTACGGCCGGGCCGCTTGCGGGGCGGCTTGGGCGGCGATGCGGGCCTCGAGGTCGTCCAGCACCTCGTCGAGCCGGCGCAGCGCGCGCGGCGCCCGGCCGGCCGCGGCGGGGCGCAGGTCGAGCAGGCTGCGCCGCTCGTCGTCGAGCGAGGCCTCGAAGGCCAGGCCGTGGCGCGCCAGTGTCGCGCTCAGCTCGCCGCGGCGCGAGCGCAACTGGGCCCGGGTCGCCTGGTAGGCGTGCTCGGCCATCGCGCGGCGCTGCGAGTAGCTGAAGGGGTTGGTGAAGAACACGCTGGCATCGCGCTCGTCGGGCTCGAACAGCAGGATGTCCGTGCCCGGGTAGAGGCTGTCGTAGCTGCGCATGCCCAGCTCCATGCGCGAGCGGATGATGGCGCGGAAGGTCTGGCTCAGCACCTGCGGCAGGCCGCCGTCGACGAGCCGCGACACCGGCGCCTCCCCGTGACGGCCGGCGCGTCCGTCGGTCGGTGCGCGGTAGGGCACCAGCGGGTTCAGGCAGATCAGCAGGTCCAGACCCTGGTCCAGCAGCACCGAGGCGTGCAGCGTCTTGCGCAGCGCCCCATCCACGTAGCAGCGCCCGTCGATCTCGACCGGCGGAAAGAGGCCCGGCAGCGCGGCACTGGCCTGCACGGCCAGCGAGATGGGCACGGCGTCGTGGCCCGGCAGGCCGAAGGGCGTGGCCTCGCCGCTGTCGAGATCGACGGCCACCAGCACCAGCCGCCGCGTCAACTGGCGGAAGTCGTTGCTGCGGCCGGGGGCGCTGAACACGCGGCTCAGGTGCTCGTGGACCGTGCGGTTGGAGAACAAGCCGGTCGGTACCGCGCGGCCCAGGCGGTCCAGCACCATGCTGCGGGTCGCCAGGCCCAGCGCGTACTGCAGCCCGGCCCCGGCCGCGAGGCCGGGCAGACGCGCCAGTCGCCGCGCGTACTCGCCCCAGGCCGGGCGCGTCAGCAACGCCGGGTCGAAGACATCGAGCGGCGGGCCTTCGTTCTCGATGAAGGAGCGGCACAGCTCGCGCGGCCCGATCCCGTTGGCCAGCCCTGCCGCGACGAAGCCGCCGGCCGAGACGCCGACATGACCGTGGCAGTCGACGAAGCGCAGGCCCGCGATCGCGTCCTCGAGCGCGCACAGCGCGCCGATCTCGTAGATCGCACCCAGCGGCCCGCCGCCGGCCAGGGCCAGGCCGACGCGCGGCGGCTTGCGCGCGGCGCGCGTGGAAAGGGGCGCCGCGGCGCCCCTCGATCCGACGGTCGAAGCCAACTCAGGTAGCGCGCTTGCGCGGCGCGGCACGCTTGGTGGCGGCCTTGACGGGCGCGGCCTTCGAGACAGCCTTCGAGACGGGCTTCCTGGGGGCCGGGGCCTTGGACAGCCTGGCGACGCTGGCCTGCAGCGCGTCGATGCGCGCGATCAGCGCCGAGACGTCCTTGCTGGACGGCACACCCAGCTTGCCCAGCGCCTTGGCAACGCGCTCCTCGAAGATCGACTCGAGCTTGTCCCACTGCTGGCCGGCCTTGCTCTGCACGTCCTCGGACAGCTTGGTCATCTTGCCGCTGACCTCGCCGAACTTCTCTTCGGCGACGGCCTGGGTCTTGCGCTGGATCGACATGCCTTCCTTGACCAGCGCGTCGAAGACCTTGCTGCCTTCGCCCTGGGCCTTGGCAAAGGCGCCGAGGCCGGCTTGCCAGATCTGCGCGGCCGACCCTTTGATCGAGCCGGCCAGCTCGCTGTCGAACAGCTGGGCCATCGACGGGGCGCCGGCGGTGCTCTTCTTGTCGGCGAGTTTCTGCAGCTTCTTGACCATGGTGTCTTCCTTCGGTGTGTCGGTCGGCGCTCCCCTGCGAAGCGGCCTGGCGAACGACTATAGGAGCCGCTGCCTAGGAGCGGCGCCCTAAAACCTTAGGGTCGTTTCCCTATGTGCGGCGCAGCGCGCGCCCCGGGAAAGTACCGAGCAAGGCCTGGCCCTGCGCGGCGGCTGCCTTGGACAAGAATCGAAGCGCTCATCGAGGGAACACGGCAAGGAGATCCGAATGCAGTATTTCGTCACCGGCGCCACCGGCTTCATCGGCAAGCGCCTCGTCAAGGCACTGCTCGAGCGCAAGGGCTCGACGGTGCACTTCCTGCTGCGGCGCGAGAGCGAAGGCAAGCTGCCCGAGCTGCTGGACTACTGGGGCCTGCA
>CAZTTC010000353.1:0-2622 GCA_964616015.1 uncultured Methylibium sp.
CGCACGAAGGCCAGCACGCCCAGGCCGATCTTGTGGCGGTCGATGTCGGCGCGGTAGCCGCGGATGTAGCGCTGCTCTTCCAGCCACCGGACGCGCCGCCAGGTGGGCGCGGGCGACAGGCCGATGCGGTTGGCCAGCTCGGCATTGCTCAGGCGCGCATCCTGCTGCAGCTCGCGCAGGATCGCGATGTCGTAGCGGTCGAGCGCACTGCCGTGCGGGGCGGCTGGCTCGTCGCCGGGCTCGCCAGCGACCGGCCGGGCCGGGTCGCGCGACACCCGGGTTTGCCCTGAAGCCTGCTTTCTCGATGGCATTTGCGTACCTGATTGCAGATCTGAGAAACATCCTTGCTCGAAGCATGCTCCAGAAGGCATAGAAAGAAAAGACATGCTCGCCCGCATTGCCTACACTGCGGCGCATCCTCACCAGGTCCTGCGCCGGCACGACCCGCCACGAGCGGGTGCGTGCCGCGCACCCCCAAGCCCCAGGCAGGAGCCTTGACGCCATGAACGCCCCGCTGCCCGAGTCGATCCGCCGTGCCCTCGAGTCGGTCACCCTGGACGACAAGTACGCCCTCGAGTCGGGGCGAGCCTTCATGAGCGGGGTGCAGGCGCTGGTGAGGCTGCCGATGCTGCAGAGGGCGCGCGATGCGGCCACCGGGCTCAACACCGCCGGCTTCATCAGCGGCTACCGCGGCAGCCCGCTTGGCACCTACGACCAGGCGCTGTGGGCCGCGAAGAAGCACCTGGCCGCGAACCACATCGTCTTCCAGCCCGGCGTGAACGAGGAGCTGGGCGCGACCGCCGTCTGGGGCACGCAGCAGCTCGACCTCTACCCCGAGAGCAAGAAGTTCGACGGCGTGTTCGGCATCTGGTACGGCAAGGGCCCGGGCGTGGACCGCTGCTCCGACGTCTTCAAGCACGCCAACATGGCCGGCACCGCGAAGCACGGCGGCGTGATCGCGATTGCCGGCGACGACCACATCGCCAAGAGCTCCACCGCCGCCCACCAGAGCGATCACATCTTCAAGGCCTGCGGGCTGCCGGTGTTCTTCCCGGCCTCGGTGCAGGAGATCCTCGACCTGGGCCTGCACGCCTTCGCGATGAGCCGCTTCTCGGGCGTGTGGGCGGGGATGAAGACGATCCAGGAGATCGTGGAGTCGTCGGCCAGCATCAGCGTCGACCCGGACCGCGTGAAGATCGTGCTGCCCGAGGACTTCCTGATGCCGCCCGGCGGCCTGCACATCCGCTGGCCCGACGCGCCGCTGGAGCAGGAAGCGCGGCTGATGGACCACAAGTGGTACGCGGCGCTGGCCTATGTGCGCGCCAACAAGCTCAACCACACGGTGATCGACTCGCCGAACGCGCGGCTGGGCCTGATCGCCAGCGGCAAGAGCTACAACGACACCCGCCAGGCGCTGCACGACCTGGGGCTGGACGACGCGGCCTGCCGGCTGGTCGGCGTTCGGCTGCACAAGGTCGGCGTGGTGTGGCCGCTGGAGGCGACGATCACCCGAGAGTTCGCGACCGGCCTGCAGGAAATCCTGGTGATCGAGGAGAAGCGCCAGGTCATCGAATACCAGCTCAAGGAAGAGCTGTACGGCTGGCGCCCCGACGTGCGGCCCAACGTGCTGGGCAAGTTCGACGAACCCGAGGGCGACACCTCGGGCGGCGAATGGAGCCAGCCCAACCCCAGCGGCAACTGGCTGCTGCGCGCCCAGGCCGACCTGACGCCGGCGATCATCGCCCGCGCCATCGGCAAGCGGCTGATCAAGCTGGGCGTGGACAGCGACACCCGCGCGCACATCGAGGCGCGCCTCGCACTCATCGACGCCAAGGAGCAGGCGCTGACGTCGATGATCGTCGATACCGGCGAGCGCGCGCCCTGGTTCTGCAGCGGCTGCCCGCACAACACCAGCACCAAGGTGCCCGAGGGCTCACGCGCGATGGCCGGCATCGGCTGCCACTACATGGTGGTGTGGATGGACCGCAGCACCACCACGTTCACGCAGATGGGCGGCGAGGGCGTGCCCTGGGTCGGGCAGGCGCCGTTCACGACGGAGCAGCACCTCTTCGCCAACCTCGGCGACGGCACCTACTTCCACAGCGGGCTGCTGGCGATCCGCCAGGCCATCGCGGCCGGCGTCAACATCACCTACAAGATCCTCTACAACGACGCCGTCGCGATGACCGGCGGCCAGCAGATCGGCGAGCGCCCCGAAGGCCACTCGGTGCTGCAGATCATGAAGAGCCTGATCGCCGAGGGCGTGAACAAGCTGGTGATCGTCAGCGACGAGCCCGAGAAGTACGACGGCGCCGTGCTCGAAGCCGGCGTCACCGTCCACCACCGCGACGAGATGGACGCACTGCAGCGCGAGCTGCGAGAGATCCCCGGCTGCACGGCACTGATCTACGACCAGACCTGCGCCACCGAGAAACGCCGCCGCCGCAAGCGCGGCACGATGACCACGCCCGACACCACCGTCGTCATCAACGAGGCAGTCTGCGAGGGCTGTGGCGACTGCTCGGCGCAGAGCAACTGCCTGTCGGTCGAGCCCATCGAGACCGAGTTCGGCCGCAAGCGCCGCATCAACCAGAGCAGCTGCAACAAGGACTACTCCTGCGT
>CAZTTC010000354.1:0-2613 GCA_964616015.1 uncultured Methylibium sp.
CCGTGGTCTTGGTCTCTTGCATCATCGTCACGCTGTCGTAGCCGTAGGTGGTGGCCGTGTTCACGGCTTCACCACGGATCACCGGCTTGGCACCGTCCGGGTAGTACGCCGCGAGATCCACGCCCTGCCAGCGGCCCGAGAAGTGGAAGGGCATCCACACCGTCTCGCGGTCGACGCGCTCGGTGACCAGCGCCTTGACCTTGATGCGTGCGCCGGTCGGTGTGGTCACCCACACATCCTCGCCGTTGCGCACGCCGCGGTCGTTGGCGGTCGCGGGGTTGATCTCGACGAACATCTCCTGCTGCAGTTCGGCGAGGTAGGGGTTGGAGCGGGTTTCCTCGCCACCGCCCTCGTACTCGACCAGGCGACCGCTGCTCATGATCAGCGGGAACTTCTTGCCGATGTCCTTGTTGGCGTCCTGAACCGTCTTGAACAGCGTGGGCAAGCGCCAGAACGCCTTCTTGTCGTCGTGCGTCGGGTACTTGGCGACCAGGTCGGGGCGGGTCGAGTACAGCGGCTCGCGGTGCTTGGGGATCGGGTCCGGGAAGTTCCAGACCACCGCGCGCGCCTTGGCGTTGCCGAAGGGGTGGCAGCCGTGGACCTTCATGGCCACGCGGATGATGCCGCCCGAGGGGTCGGTCTTCCAGTTCTTGCCTTCGGCCTTCTTCTTCTCGTCCTCGGTCAGGTCGTCCCACCAGCCCAGCTTCTTCAGCAGCACGTGGTCGAACTCGGGGTAGCCGGTGGTGATGTCGGCGCCCTTGGAGTAGGAGCCGTCCTCGGCCAGCAGGTTGACGCCGTCCTTGTCGACGCCGAAGTTGGCGCGGAAGTTGCCGCCGCCGTCCATCACGTGCTTGCTGGTGTCGTACAGGTTCGGCGAGCCGGGATGCTTCATCTCGGGCGTGCCGTAGCAGGGCCACGGCAGGCCGAAGTAGTCGCCATCGAGGCTGTAGCCGGTCTCCTTGTCGATGCCGCCCTTGGCCTTGAGCGTCTTCACGTCGAAGACGTTCATGTTGCGCATGTGGGCCTTCAGGCGTTCGGGGCTCTGGCCGGTGTAGCCGATGGTCCAGACGCTCTTGTTGATCTCGCGCAGGATGTCCTCGGGCAGCGGCTCGTCCATGCCGGCGACCTTCTGCATCTTGTAGTTCTTCGTCAGCTCCTTGTCGAAGCCCAGCTTCTGCGCGAGCTGGTACATGATCATGTGGTCGGTGCGGCTCTCCCACAGCGGCTCGATGACCTTCTCGCGCCACTGGATCGAGCGATTGGACGCCGTGCAGGAACCGCTGGTCTCGAACTGCGTCGTCGCCGGCAGCAGGTAGACCGCGCGGTTCGGGTTCTGGTCCTCGGGCTTGCCGGGCATCGCCGCCATCGCGGCGGTGGCCGACGGGAAGGGATCGACGACGACCAGCAGGTCGAGCTTGTCCATGGCCTTCTTCATCTCGAGACCGCGGGTCTGCGAGTTGGGCGCATGGCCCCAGAAGAACAGGCCGCGCAGGTTGCTCTCCTGGTCGATCAGCTCGTTCTTCTCGAGCACGCCATCGACCCAGCGCGAGACCGTCATGCCGGGCTTGGTCATCATGCCCGGCGCGTACTGCTTCTTCATCCACTCGAAGTCGACGCCCCAGACGTTGGCGAAGTGCTTGAACGAGCCTTCGGCCACGCCGTAGTAGCCCGGCAGCGAGTCGGGGTTGGGGCCGACGTCGGTCGCGCCCTGCACGTTGTCGTGGCCGCGGAAGATGTTCGCGCCGCCGCCACTGGTGCCGATGTTGCCCAGCGCCAGCTGCAGGATGCAGGACGCGCGGACCATCGCGTTGCCGATCGTGTGCTGGGTCTGGCCCATGCACCAGACGATGGTGCTGGGCCGGTTCTTGGCCATGGTCTCGGCGACGCGCGCAACGGTGGCCTCGTCGACGCCGCAGGCCTCCTGCACCTTGTCGGGCGTCCAGTTGGCCATCACGTCGTCACGGACCTTGTCCATGCCGTAGACGCGATCGTTGATGTACTTCTTGTCTTCCCAGCCGTTCTTGAAGATGTGGTGAAGCACCCCGAACAGGAAGGGGATGTCCGAGCCGGAGCGGATGCGGATGTGCTCGTCGGCCTTGGCCGCCGTGCGCGTGAAGCGCGGGTCGACCACAATCATCTTGCAGCCGGTCTCCTTGGCGTGCAGCATGTGCAGCATCGACACCGGGTGCGCCTCGGCCGCGTTCGAGCCGATGTACAACGCAGCCTTCGAGTTCTGCATGTCGTTGTACGAATTCGTCATCGCGCCGTAGCCCCAGGTGTTCGCGACGCCCGCGACTGTGGTGCTGTGGCAGATGCGCGCCTGGTGGTCGCAGTTGTTGCTGCCCCACAGCGACATCCACTTGCGCAGCAGGTAAGCCTGCTCGTTGTTGTGCTTGGACGAGCCGACCACGAACACCGAGTCGGGACCGCTCTGCTTGCGCAGCTCGAGCATCCTGGCGGTGATCTCGTTCAGCGCGGTGTCCCAGCTGATGCGCTCGTACTTGCCGTTCACGAGCTTCATCGGGTACTTGAGGCGGTACTCGCCGCGGCCGTGCTCACGCAGCGCCGCGCCCTTGGCGCAGTGCGCGCCCAGGTTGATCGGCGAGTCGAACA
>CAZTTC010000355.1:0-2597 GCA_964616015.1 uncultured Methylibium sp.
GCAACTGGCGCGCGATGCGCAGGCCCTCGTCGATGCGGAAACTTTCGTCGAGATAGGGGTCGTTGATCAGGCCCTTCCAGCCGACCGTGGTGCGCGGCTTCTCGAAGTAGACGCGCATCACGATCTCGAGCGCGCCGGCGTGCTTCTCGCGCTGGACCTTGAGCCTGCGCGCGTACTCGACCGCCGCGGCCGGGTCGTGGATCGAGCACGGACCCATGATGACCAGCAGGCGGTCGTCCTGAGCGTTCATGATGTCGCGGATGCGACGCCGGGTGCTGACCACCAGCTCCTCGACCGCCGTGCCGCGCACCGGGAAGAAGCGGATCAGGTGCTCCGGCGGCGGCAGCGGCAGCACGTCCTCGATGCGCTCGTCGTCGGTCTGGCTGGTCTTGTCGGCGGGCGGGGCCCACCCCTCGGGGACATTGGCGGACAGGGCATTCATCGGGGGCTTCTCCTGCGGGACGGTTCGGGTTCGTGCTCGGATTCGCAAGCGGCGCGGGCGAAAAAAAACCGCCGGGGGGTGCCCGGCGGTTGGGGGATTCGGCTGCGCTTCGCGTGCTGCTTAGGCGCTGGCCTCTCCTCCGCCGGGGCGGTGCGAGAACCAGAAGTACGCAAAAAAGTAGGCGTTCGAACGCATGGGTCGCAATGTAGCACGGGGTCGGCACGCCTGCGCCGCGCTGTTGCGCCCGCGCCGCGGGCCGCGCCCGACATCAATAGGCCGCGGCCTCGAAGCCCTGAGCCTGGAGCGCCGCGATGACGGCACCGATGTGCTCGTGACTGCGAGTCTGCAGCACCAGCTCGACCTCGACGTTGAGGGCCGCCAGCATCGTGAAGGCACGCTGGTGATGCACTTCCTCGATGTTGGCCCCGGCCTCGGCGACGACGGCGGTGATGCGCGCCAGGGCACCGGGCGTGTCGCGCGCACCGACCCGGATGCGCGCCAAGCGCCCGGCGCGCACCATGCCGCGCTCGATGATCGCGGCCAGCAACAGCGGGTCGATGTTGCCGCCGCACAGCACCAGGCCGACCTTGCGGCCAGCGAAGCGCGGCGGGTCCTTCAGCAGCGCGGCCAGGCCAGCGGCCCCGGCGCCCTCGACCAGCGTCTTCTCGATCTCGAGCAGCATCACGATCGCCTGCTCGATGTCGCCTTCGTCGACCAGCACCAGGTCATCGACCAAGGCGCCGATCATTGCCCGCGTGATGCGCCCGGGCTCACCGACCGCGATGCCCTCGGCGATCGTGCTCGAGCCTTGCGGATGGGCCGTGCCCTTGATCGCGTTGACCATGGCCGGGAAACGCGAGGTCTGCACGCCGATGATCTGCAGCGAGGGTTTCAGCGCCCGCGCCACCGTCGCGATGCCCGAGATCAGCCCACCGCCGCCGACCGCGATCACCAGCGTGTCCAGCGTCGGCTGCTGGCGCAGCATCTCGAGCGCGATCGTGCCCTGGCCCGCGATCACCAGCGGGTCGTCGAAGGGGTGGACGAAGGCCAGGCCCTGGGCCTCGGCGACGCGCATGGCCTCGGCGCGCGCCTCGTCGAAGCTCTCGCCGTGCAGCAGCACCTCGGCGCCGAAGCCGCGCGTGCGCTCGACCTTGACCGTCGGCGTGTGCCTGGGCATCACGATCACCGCACGCAGGCCCAGCCGCTGCGCGTGGTGCGCGACGCCCTGGGCGTGGTTGCCCGCCGAGGCCGCGATGACGCCTTCGAGCGTGGCACCGCCCGCCTGCGTCAGCGACAGCAGCTTGTTCAGCGCCCCGCGCTCCTTGAAAGAAGCGGTGAACTGCAGGTTCTCGAATTTCAGGAAGACCTGGGCGCCGGTGATCTGCGACAGGGTCTTCGACTCGACACAGGGTGTCTCCAGCACCTGGCCGCCCAGGCGGCCTGCGGCGGCTTCGACATCGGCCAGACCGACCGATGCCGCTCCACTCAAGCGGTGCCCCCGACGGTCAGCCCGTCGATCCGCAGCGTCGGCTGGCCGACGCCGACCGGCACGCTCTGGCCTTCCTTGCCGCAGGTGCCGACGCCGGTGTCGAGCTTCATGTCGTTGCCGACCATCTTGACGCGCGTCAGCGCGTCGGGGCCGTTGCCGATGATGGTGGCGCCCTTGACCGGGTACTGGATGCGGCCGTTCTCGACCCAGAAGGCCTCGCTGGCCGAGAACACGAACTTGCCGCTGGTGATGTCGACCTGGCCGCCGCCGAAGTTGGTGGCGTACAGGCCCTTCTTGATCGACGCGACGATCTCGTCGCTGGTCTTGTCGCCGCCCAGCATGTAGGTGTTGGTCATGCGCGGCATCGGCACGTGCGCGTAGCTCTCGCGGCGGCCATTGCCGGTGGGCGCGACCTTCATCAGCCGGGCATTCATCGAGTCCTGGATGTAGCCCCGCAGGATGCCGTCCTCGATCAGCACGTTGCGCTGGGTCGCGTTGCCCTCGTCGTCGACATTGAGCGAGCCG
Organism: uncultured Methylibium sp.; assembly: GCA_964616015.1. Classification (GTDB taxonomy): domain Bacteria; phylum Pseudomonadota; class Gammaproteobacteria; order Burkholderiales; family Burkholderiaceae_C; genus Methylibium. The sequence continues at coordinate 2,457 of CAZTTC010000355.1, forward strand.
CGGCGGTCGGGGATGGTGCCGTCGTCGAGCACGGTCACGCCCTTGGCCGCGACGCGCTGGCCGATCTTGCCGCTGAAGGCCGACGAGCCCTTGCGGTTGAAGTCGCCCTCCAGGCCGTGGCCGATGGCCTCGTGCAGCAGG
>CAZTTC010000356.1:0-2593 GCA_964616015.1 uncultured Methylibium sp.
GTTCATCCGCCGCTACCTGCCGCAGCTGGCGCGCCTGCCCGACGCGGCGATCCACGCGCCCTGGAAGGCCCGGCCGCTGGACCTGGCGGCGGCCGGCGTGGCACTCGGGCGCGACTACCCCGAGCCGCTGGTGCAGCACGACGTGGCGCGCGCCCGCACGCTGGAGCGCTACGCGGTGGTGAAGGCCGGCTGAGCAGCGCTCAGAACAGCTCGACCGCGCCGACCTTCTCGCTGGCCTGGAGCGCGCCGCTCTCGATCAGCGCCTCGTGGCAGCGCACGCGGTTGCGCCCGCTCTGCTTGGCCTGGTAGACGGCACGGTCGGCGCGCTCGAAGGCGGCACTGGCGGTGTCGAGCTGGCGCAGCTCGGTGAAGCCGACGCTGGCCGTGACCTGGCCGACCTGCGGGAAGCGGTGCGCTTCCATCTGCAGGCGGAAGCGCTCGAAGGCGGCTTCGGCGCAGGTCCGGCCATCGGCGCGCAGCAGCACGACGAACTCCTCGCCGCCGAAGCGGTAGAGCCGGTCGCCGTGCCGGAAGGCGCTGCGCAGCAGCCGCCCGACCAGCAGCAGCACCTCGTCGCCGATCAGGTGGCCGTAGCCGTCGTTGACGCGCTTGAAGTGATCGATGTCGATGAGGCCCAGCCAGTGGTGCAGCGCGGGCTCCGGCGCACGCCGATCGGCCGCATCGTCGGTCACCGGCAGCACCGGACGCGGCGGGTGGTCCTGCTGCAGGCACTTGCCGAACTGCTCGTCGAAGGTCTTGCGGTTGAGCAGGCCGGTCAGCGTGTCGCGCTCGCTGTAGTCCAGCAGGCCGACCTGGTTGCGGTAGATCTTGAGCACGCCGCCCACCAGCCGTTGCTGGTCGATGCCGAGCGGCGCGCGGCTGCGCACCTCGACCAGGCCGACGCGCTCGGTGCCCAGGGTCAACGGAAAGACGCTGAGCAGCGGCTCGCCCTCGCCGCCCGGCACGCCCAGCACCGGCCGGCCGGTGACCAGGGCCTGGCGATGCGAGGGCCAGTCGGCGGCCAGCGGCAGCGCCTCGAGCGGCGTCCACGGCGGATCGGCACGGGTCGGCGTGACGCCGCGGCGCAGGCCTGCCTGCAGCATGAGCCGCTGCGCATCGCGCTCGCCGACGCAGCGGTACATGCCCAGGCCCTCGGGCTGCAGCCAGTCGGCCAGCACCTCCACGAGCGTGCTCGCGAGGAGCTCGCGGTCGTGGTAGCCGGTGAGGCTGGCGACGGATCCAATGAGGTCGGGCATGGTGGGTGTCCGGGCTTCTCCCCGCGCTATCGGCCCGCCCGCGGCGGACTTGAGGCGCTGCGCGGTGCATCCGGTCACCGGGCTGTCCGACAGCGGGCTTAAAGTCGGTCCTCCCTCCCCTCACCACGAAAGGACGACGCCATGGGTCTGATGAGCTTCATCAAGGAAGCCGGCGAGAAGCTGTTCGGCAAGGGCGAGGCCAAGGCCGCGCAGGAGGCGGTCGCAAAGGCGCCGGACCCGGAGAACCTGGACCGCCTGAACAAGGCCGCGAGCGCGGCGATCGTCACCTACATCGAGAGCCAGAACCTCGAGGTCGAAGGATTGGCGGTGTCCTTCGACGGCGCCAGCGCCACCGTCACCGTGGCAGGCCAGACCCCCGACCAGGCGACCAAGGAGAAGGTGCTGCTGTGCTGCGGCAACGTCGAGCACGTGGCCGGTGTCAACGACCTGCTGAGCGTCGCCGCGCCCGAGCCCGAGGCGCAGTGGTACACGGTGGTCAAGGGCGACAACCTGTCGAAGATCTCCAAGCAGTTCTACGGCACGCCCAACAAGTACCCGCAGATCTTCGAGGCCAACAAGCCGATGCTCACCCACCCGGACAAGATCTATCCGGGGCAGACGCTGAGAATCCCGCCGGCGGCCTGACCGGCCGCTCGGTCGCGGTCGCCGTTGCGGAGCCAGGCCGCCGCGGGCTCGGCGCGGATCAGCGCATGGACGCGATCCCGCCGAGCGCCTTGACGGCGCCGGTGCCGATCGCCGCGCCGAAGCGCTTGGCCAGCCGCTCGGCGATGTTCTCCTCGGGCGTGTAGTCGATGACCTCTTCGGCCTTGACCACCTCGCGCGCCACGTAGTCCAGGCTGCCGAGCTTGTCGGCCAGGCCGTTCTGCACGGCGCTCTCGCCGCTCCAGAACAGGCCGGAGAAGGTGTCCGGCGTTTCCTTGAGTCGCGCGCCGCGGCCTTCCTTGACGGTCTTGATGAACTGCTGGTGGATCTGCTGCACCATCGCCTGCGCGTAGGCGCGGTGCGCGTCGCTCAGCGGCGAGAAGGGGTCGAGCAGGCCCTTGTTGTCGCCGGCGGTGATGAGGCGGCGCTCGACGCCGAGCTTGTCCATCGTGCCGGTGAAGCCGAAGCCGTCCATCAGCACGCCGATCGAGCCGACGATCGAGGCCTTGTCGACATAGATCTCGTCGGCCGCGGCGGCGATGTAGTACGCAGCCGACGCACACAGCTCCTCGCACACCGCATAGACCTTCTTCGGGTGCTTGGCCTTCAGGCGCTTGAGCTCGTCGTTGATCAGGCCGGCCTGCACCGGGCTGCCGCCGGGCGAGTTGATGCGC
>CAZTTC010000357.1:0-2585 GCA_964616015.1 uncultured Methylibium sp.
CTGATCATCGACGAGGAGCACCGCTTCGGCGTGCGCCACAAGGAGGCGATGAAGGCGCTGCGCGCCGAAGTGGATGTGCTGACACTGACCGCCACGCCGATCCCGCGCACGCTGGGCATGGCGCTCGAAGGCCTGCGCGATCTCTCGGTCATCGCGACCGCACCGCAGCGCCGCCTCGCCATCAAGACCTTCGTCCGCACCGAGATGAACGGCGTGATCCGCGAGGCCGTGATGCGCGAATTGAAGCGCGGCGGCCAGGTCTACTTCCTGCACAACGAGGTCGAGACCATCGAGAACCGCCGCAGCAAGCTGGCCGAGCTGCTGCCCGAGGCGCGCATCGCCGTCGCCCACGGCCAGATGCCCGAGCGCGACCTGGAGCGCGTGATGCGCGAGTTCGTCGGCCAGAAGCACAACCTGCTGCTGTGCTCGACCATCATCGAGACCGGCATCGACGTGCCGACCGCCAACACCATCGTGATGAGCCGCGCCGACAAGTTCGGCCTCGCGCAGCTGCACCAGCTGCGCGGCCGCGTCGGCCGCAGCCACCACCAGGCCTATGCCTACCTGCTGGTGCCCGACGTGGAGGGACTGACCAAGCAGGCCGCGCAGCGCCTCGAGGCCATCCAGCAGATGGAGGAACTGGGCAGCGGCTTCTACCTCGCGATGCACGACCTCGAGATCCGCGGCGCCGGCGAGGTGCTGGGCGAACATCAAAGCGGCAACATGATGGAGGTCGGCTTCCAGCTCTACAACGAGATGCTGGCCAGCGCCGTTCGAGAACTGAAGGCCGGCCGCAGCGCCGATGTCGCCGACCTGCTGAACCCGCCGAACGCCGGTACCGAGGTCAACCTCCACGCCCCCGCCCTGCTGCCCGACGCCTACTGCGGCGACGTGCACGTGCGCCTGTCGCTCTACAAGCGCCTGGCCACGGCCGACAAGCTCGACCGCATTGACGCGATGCTCGAGGAGATCGTCGACCGCTTCGGCAAGCTGCCGCCGCAGGCGCAGACGCTGTTCGACCTGCACCGGCTGCGCGTGCAGGCCCGGCCCTACGGCGTGCAGAAGGTCGATGCCGGCCCGCAGGCCATGAGCATCACCTTCCGGCCCAAGGCGCCGATCGACGCCCAGCGCATCATCGAGCTGGTGCAGAAGAACCGCCACATCAAGCTGGCGGGGAACGACAAGCTGCGCATCGACAAGCAGCTGTCGAACCCGCAGGACCGAGCGCAGTTCATCCGCGACCTGCTGCGCGCACTCGGCACACCCCGGGTCGCCGCCTGACCCTCACCATGCACACATCCAGCACGTCCCTCACCGCCCACCGGGTCGCACGGCGCCGGCTGCTGCTCGCCGGCCTGGGCGGCAGCCTCGCGGCCTGCGTGCCGGTGCCCTACGGCAGCTATTACCGGCCGGGCACGACGGACGGCGTGCCCCACCGCCTGCGCGGCGAGCTGTGCCAGGGCGCCACCGGCCCCGAGACGCGCATCGAGCTCGACGCGGCGCTGCGCCTGTCCGCCAGCGCCCACCGCGGCGACTCGGATCGCAACCGACCGCAGTGGCCGCTGCGCATCGGCATCGTGCTGCCGCCGGGACGGTCGCTGCAGTTCGAGTCGGACCGGCCGGACATCGTCGAACTCGGCTCAGGGCGGCCGATCGCCGCGGCCGTCGCCGTCGTGGCACGGCGGCTCGTCACCATCGCCGCCGACGCGCCCGTCGACCTGGCCCGGCTGCGGCCGGTGGCCACCGCCAACCCCGCCGGCGCCAGCGTGGGCATCGGCCTGCCGGCGCTCGGGAGCTTCGCGCCCGCCGCCCTGCTGCTGCGCGGGCCCACCGTGCGCATCGGCGATGCGAGCCACGCCTTCCCGGCCGTTCGCATGAGCCTGCCCGTAGGCAGCGAAGTACAGTCCATCGCCCGGTACCACACCGAGCAGCGCCGGCAGCAACTGCAGACGCGGCTCGAGGCCTGCCGGCGCGACACGCCGCAACGCGCCTGCGACAACATCCCGAAGTACGACGACACGAGCTTCGAGGTCGACGCCGGGCCGGTCACCTGGCGGGGCGGCTTCCTGCGCCACCTCGACAGCCGCAAGGCCGCGACCTTGCGCGGCTCTCTGCGCCTGGACCTGCGCGGTGCCGACCGCTGGCGGCTCGTCGACCCGGTGGTCGAGCTGCAGGACGCCGCGGGCGGACCGCCCCAGCAGCTGCCGCTGGCCAGGCTGCAGATCGGCTTCGACGAACGCATCGCGCTGTCGACGCCGCTGCATCCGTCGGCCGAGGAGCGCGGCGACACCGACATCGACCTCGAGCTCGCCCTGCCCGACGGCCCGCCCGACTTCGAGGTCCGCCTGCCGGCCGCCCTCCTCGACGGCCGCCGCACGAGCTTTCCGCCGCTGCGTTTCGAGCGCCGCCGCTTCGACGGCGGCCTGCTGCCCTTCAACTGCTGAGGCTTCCGCCCATGAGCCTGCCCGCCTTCGCCGGCCTGACGCTGCGCGGCTTCGTGCCGCCACTGCGACTCGCCGACTTCCGGCTCATCGCCTTCGACATGGACTCGACGCTGATCGACATCGAGTGCGTCGACGAGATCG
>CAZTTC010000358.1:0-2576 GCA_964616015.1 uncultured Methylibium sp.
ACCGCCATCACGATCGCCACGTCGCCGTGCTTGCCGCTGGTGATGAACTGCTTGACGCCATTGAGGACGTAGTGGTCGCCGTCCAGCACCGCGGTGGTCTTCAGGCCCGCGGCCTCCGAGCCCACGTGCGGCTCGGTCAGGCAGAAGGCGCCGAGCATCTCGCCGCGCGCCAGCGGCTCGAGCCAGCGCGCCTTCTGCGCGTCGTTCGCCCAGGCCATCAGGATCGAGCAGACCGGGCAGTTGTTGACGCTGACGATGGTCGACGTGGCGCCGTCGCCGGCGGCGATCTCCTCGAGGATCAGCGACAGGCTCAGGTAGTCCAGCCCCGCGCCGCCCCAGGCCTCGGGCACGGCGACGCCATAGCAGCCCAGTTGCGCCAGGCCCTGCAGCTGCTCGGCCGGGAAGTGGTGGCGTTTGTCCCAGTCGGCCGCGCGGGGGGCGATCTCGGCCTGCACGTAGTCGCGCACGGCGTCCTGGACGGCGCGGTGGTGTTCACTGAGCAGCATGGGGTTTCATCTCCGCGAGATCTTCTTCATACGCGGTCGCCATCAGCACTTTCGGGCCGTCGACCGTGCGCAGCAAGTGGTAGCCGGTGAAAAAGGCCTGAAGCAACGATCCATCGCGGCGCGACAGCGTCCAGCGCAGGTTCGCGAAGGCATGGTGGGGACCGAGCGGCACATGATGCTCGATCTCGAAGCTGGCACGGCCATAGTCCGCCGCGGCGTAGGCCGCGCAGAGAGCATGCAGGTTCGACCGCATCGGCGCGTCCGCCGCCCAGAACTCGACCGCCCCGTGCGTGCCGCCGGGCGCGTGGTCGGCAATGCCGCTCGGCGTATGCCACAGGTCGGCCACGGCATCGCCGTCGAGACGGTCGAAGGCGTCGCGGTAGGCGACGAAGAAGGCTTCCACCTCGACCCGGCTCATCCGGCCTCCTTGTCAGTCGGTCCGCTGGCGGGGTCGATCCGATGGCCCCTGTCGGCGCGGCCCGGGCGCGCCATCGCCCGCCCGATGCCGCGCGGAGCGCTGGCGACGAACCAACTCATGCCGGACTCCGGCTGGCGACGAGCCGCGCCGCCAGCGCCAGGAAGAGCGTGCCGCCCAAGCCCTGCAGGGCTCGCGTCGCTGCCGGCGCGACGCGGCCGCGGGCGCGCGCCGTCAAGCCCGCCACGACCAGCAGCCAGCCGACGCCGGTGAGGTTGAACAGCAGGCCGAGCAGCAGGAAGGCCACCCAGGGCGAGGCCGCGCCGGCATCGACGAACTGGGGCACGAAGGCCAGAAAGAACAGCCCGACCTTGGGATTGAGCACATTGGTCAGCAGGCCGGCCGCCAACGACTGGCGCAGCGAGCCGGTGTCCGTGGCCTGAGCCCCGCGCGCCACCCCATCGCCGGCCGGACCGCGCAGCGCCGCCTGCAGCATCTGCAGCCCCAGCCACGCCAGGTAGGCGGCGCCCAGCCACTTCAGCAGCTCGAACGCCCCGCTCGACGCGGCCAGCAGCGCCGCGACACCGAGCGCGGCCGCCAGCGCATGGACCATGCAGCCCAGCCCGATGCCGAGCGCTGCCACTGCACCGTGCCGCCAACCGCCGCGTGCGCTGCGGCTGACGACCAGCAGGGTGTCGGCCCCGGGGGTCAGGTTCAGCACCAGGCCACTCAGCATGAAGAGGCCGAGGTCATGGATGCCCAGCGGGTTCATGCCGCCCTCAGGTCTGCTTCACCAGCAGGCTGGCGCGCGCCACCAGGGCCGGCTTGGCGCGCGCCGTGCTGGACTCGCCGGCCAGCACGATCACGTGCGACTGCTGGCGGCTGTTCCAGGTGACCTCGGTCACCTGCCAGCGCAGGTGCACGTCCTCATCGGCGAACACCGGGGCGCGAAAGGCGAAGTTGACGTGCAGCACCAGCACCTCGGTCGACACGCCCGCGCGCGGCCGCGCGAAGTGCGAGGTCGCCAGACCCATCATCATCGAGCTCGTCTGCTCGCCGCTGGCGATCACCTCGCCGAAGCGCGATTGTTCGGCGCGCGCGCGATCGCTGTGCAAGGGGTTGTGGTCGTTGCAGGCTGCCGCGAAGGCCTCGATGGCCTCGCGGCTGTAGCGGTCGGTCCGCGTGATCAGCTGGCCGACCTGCGCCGGCACCGCCGGCCAGGCCTCGCGCCGGCTGCCGTCGGTCACAGCAGCTCGACGGCCATCGCGGTGGCTTCGCCGCCGCCGATGCACAGTGCCGCGACGCCCTTCTTCTTGCCCTGCTTGCGCAGCGCGCCGAGCAGCGTGACGACGATGCGCGCGCCGGAGGCGCCGATCGGGTGGCCGAGCGCGCAGGCGCCGCCGTGCACGTTGACGATCTCGTGCGGCAGCTTGAACTCGGCCATCGCCGCCATGGTGACGGCGGCGAAGGCTTCGTTGACCTCCCACAGGTCCACGTGCCCGGCGCTCCAGCCGGCCTTGTTCAGCGCCTTCTCGATGGCACCGGCCGGCGCGGTGCTGAACCACTCCGGGGCCTGCGCGTGCACGGCATGGCTGACGATGCGCGCCAGCGGCTGCAGGCCCATCTTCGCGGCGGTGCTGGCACGCAGCATCACC
>CAZTTC010000359.1:0-2573 GCA_964616015.1 uncultured Methylibium sp.
CCTAGCCGTGCAAGCGGCTCGACCTCGGCACGCTGGCCAGCAGGAACTCCATCTGGTCGACCAGGATGCGGCGGCCGCGCAGGATCATGTCCTCGTGCAAGCTGGGCACATAGGGCAGGTAGAGCAGCGTCATGCGCGCCTCCTCGGGCGTGCGGTTGGCCTTGTGGCCATTGCAGCCGCGGCAGGCGGTGATGCAGTTCATCCAGCTGTCATTGCCGCCGCGCGAGGTGGGCTGGATGTGCTCGCGCGTCAGTTCGTCGGCATGGAACTGCCCGCCGCAGTAAGCACAGACATGGCGGTCGCGGGCGAACAGCTTGGGGTTGGACAGGGCCGGCGTCTGGCGCCACGCGCGGCTGGGGACGCTGCCGCGCACCGCGATGATGGAGTGGACCTCGATGCGCGATTGCACGCCCGTGCGGCGCTGGATGCCGCCGCGCAGCACCAGGCGCGCGTCGCCCAGAGTCCACGCCACGCCGTCGCTGGCGTACAGCACGGCCGCCTCCTTGGCGCTGATCCACGCCTGCGGCCGGCCTGACACATCGAGTTGCAGCACATCCATGCACAAACTCCTTGACACGGAGTATGAAGCACGGCGGTGTCGCTGCTCAAGCGGGGCAACGCCGACACCGGCGCGACGGGGGGAACTGCGCGCCCGGCGCGCGGCTGCGGTCAGCGTTGAGGTCAGGGCCTCGCGAGTGCCAACCGCACCGCCAGACCGACGAAGACCAGCGCCGCGACGCGGTTCATCCCGACCTGGGCGCCCGGCGAGCGCAGCAGCCAGGCGCGCAGGCTGCCGCCCGCCAGCGCGATGACGCCGAACACCAGCAGGGTCGCCAGCATGAAGAGGGCGCCCAGCGCCACCACCTGCAGGCCCACACTGCCGCGATCGGGGACGACGAACTGCGGCAGGAAGGCGAGGAAGAAGACCGTCACCTTGGGGTTGGTCACGTTCATCACGATGCCGCGGCGGTAGAGCCGGCCGGCGCTGGGCGCGGCACCGTCGCTGCCGTCGGCTTCGGCCGGACCGGCCCGCCAGGCCTGCCAGGCCAGCCACAGCAGGTACAGGGCACCGGCGAGCTTCAGCAGGGTGAACGCCAGCGCGGACGTCGCGAACAAGGTCGCCAGTCCGAGCGCCACGGCGCCGGTATGGACGAGCAGCCCGCTGCACAGCCCCAGCACGACCAGCAAGCCGGCGCGGCGCCCCCGCATGGCGGACTGCAGCAGCACGAACAGGTTGTCGGGACCCGGGGCCAGCGCCAGCAGCACGGCCGTGGCGAAGAACGCGGCGGCGGTGTCGAGCGAGATCAACGGCATCGCAACGATGGGGATGTGGGGGTGGACAGGACGACCCGGCGCCGGGCCGGGCGCCATCGCTGCCGCAATGTACGCCGGCACCTGCCTAGAATTCGTTGCATGACGCGACCCCGAGCCTGGCGGCGGCGTGCTGTGGCGCTGTCGCTCGCCTGGGCGGGCGCGATGGCTTGCGCGCAGCAGCCCCCTGCCCCTGCTTCAGCCCCAGCGGCGGCGGCCCCCGCTTCGCCCTCGGCGCAGCGGCTCTACGAACGCGCGCGCAGCCAGCTGCTGCAGGTGCGCACGCTGCTCAAGGGCCAGGACAGCCAGGCCTCGGTCGGCTCGGGCTTCGTGGTCGGCGAGGACGGCCTGATCGTCACCAACTACCACGTCATCAGCCAGGTGGCGCTGCAGCCGGAGCGCTATCGCCTCAGCTACACGCGCGTCGACGGGGGAGAAGGCGCGCTGCAACTGCTGGGCTTCGATGCGGTGCACGACCTGGCGGTGGTCAAGGCCCTGCCGGTCAGCGGGCGCGGCAAGGCCGGCGCCGGGCCGGTCGCGGCCGGGTCGCCGCTGGAGTTCCGGCCGGCGTCGTCCCCGCTGTCGCAAGGCGAGCGCATCTACTCGCTCGGCAATCCGCTCGATGTCGGATTCGCGGTGCTCGAGGGCACCTACAACGGGCTGGTCGAGCGCAGCTTCTACCCGAGCATCTTCTTCGCGGGCTCGCTCAACTCGGGCATGAGCGGCGGCCCGGCGCTCGACGAACAAGGGCGCGTCGTCGGCATCAACGTCGCGACGCGGCGCGACGGGCAACAGGTCAGCTTCCTGGTGCCGGCCGCGTTCGCGCAGGTGCTGCTCGAGCGCTCGCGGCGCGCGGCCCCCCTCACCGCGCCGGTCTATCCGGAACTGACGACGCAGCTGCTGGCGCACCAGGAGCTCGTCACCCAGCGCTTCCTGTCCCAGACCTGGCGCGGCGCCGGCCACAAGCGCTATCGGATTCCAGTGCCGCAGGAAGACTTCATGCGCTGCTGGGGCCGCAGCACGCCGGCGGACACCCAGGGCCTGGAGTTCGAGCGCTCCGACTGCGAGATGGACACCCAGGTGTTCGTCAGCGGCGCGCTGCTGACCGGCTCGCTGGGCGTGCGCCACGAGGCCTACGACGGCCGCAAGCTCGGCTGGCTGCGCTTCACGCAGCGCCACAGCGCGAGCTTCCGCAACGAAAGCTTCGGGCGCCGCAACCCGAAGGAGTTCACAGCGCCCCAGTGCAGCGAGCGCTTCGTCGA
>CAZTTC010000360.1:0-2561 GCA_964616015.1 uncultured Methylibium sp.
GCTCCCAGGCGTTGACCAGCACCGCGGTGTCGTCGGTCAGCGGCGCGCGCTCGCCGCGCACGCGAAACGCGCTGTCGGCCCCGCCGGCCTTGATGAGGATGTGACAGTGCGGGTGGGCATGGCCGACCAGCGGCGCACTCATGTCGAGCAGCGCGACGCGGCCGAAGCGGCCCTGGAAGATCTTGACGGCGGAGGACATGGACCCGGGCAGCAACCCGCTGAAGCGACGGCGGCCATTCTGGGCCGCCGGCACGCGAGCCGAGGCCGGGATTGCCCTGCCGCCGATCGGGGTGTCGGGCGCCTGCCGCGATACTGGGCCGGGTGTGATGGCGCAGGACCTGCCGTCGCCACCGCACCCGGAGCCGAGGAGGGCGCTTGAAGACCGCCGAACCGATCGCCGTCCTGATGATCTGCATGGGCAACATCTGCCGCAGCCCGACCGCCGAAGGCGTGCTGCGCGCCAAGCTGGCCGCGGCGGGCCTGGCCGACCGGGTGCGGGTCGACTCCGCCGGCACCCACGCCTACCACGTGGGCGAGCCGCCGGACGGACGCGCCCAGGCGCATGCGGCCCGGCGCGGCTACGACCTGTCGGCCCTGCGGGCGCGAGCGGTCGACGCCGGCGACTACCAGCGCTTCGACCTGCTGCTGGCGATGGACTGGGACAATCTGGCGCTGCTGCAGGACGACTGCCCGCCGGGGTCGGAGCGCAAGCTCAGGCGCCTGATGGAGTTCGCGCCGGGCGGCGCCGGCGAGGTCGTCCCGGACCCCTACTATGGTGACAGCCAGGGTTTCGAGGACGTGCTGGATCGGGTGGAAGCAGCCTGCGACGGGCTGATCGCCTGGCTGGCCGCAAAGCCCGCTTCGCGCTAGGGGAACTTCTGCCGGGTAGTCCGACCAAATCAGTCGGCTTCCTCTATAATTGAGTCATTCAGTCGGGATTAGACCCTCCGACGGTGGCTCGACAGGGGATCTCGTCTCCCCCCTCGGGCGCCCGTCCCAGCGTCCCCCGCCACAGGAGTTCAGCATGCGTCTCACCACCAAAGGCCGCTTTGCCGTCACCGCCATGATCGACCTGGCGCTGCGCGAGCACAGCGGGCCGGTCGCCCTGGCGGCGATCAGTTCACGCCAGCAGATCTCGTTGTCCTACCTCGAGCAGCTGTTCGGCAAGCTGCGTCGCCACGAGCTGGTCGAGTCGACCCGCGGCCCGGGCGGCGGCTACTCGCTCGGCCGCAAGGCCGAGGAGATCACGGTCGCCGACATCATCGTCGCGGTCGACGAGCCGATCGACGCCACCGGCTGCGGCGGCAAGGAAAACTGCATGGGCGACGACACCGGCCGCTGCATGACGCACGACCTGTGGGCCAGCCTCAACACCAAGATGATCGAGTTCCTGGACTCGATCTCGCTGCGCAAGCTGGTCGACGACCAGCTGGCCAAGGGCGTGTCGATCGAGGAGGCGCCCATCAAGCGCGCGATCTCGTCGCAGCCGGTGGTCAAGCCGATCAAGATCACGGCCCCCAACTCGGTGTTCGCCCTCGGCAACACGCTCGCCAAGTAATCCGTCGCTCGTGCCATGGACATGACCCCGCATTTTCCGATCTACATGGACTACGGCGCGACGACGCCGGTGGATCCGCGCGTCGTCGACGCGATGGTGCCCTGGCTGCGCGAGCATTTCGGCAATCCGGCCTCGCGCAGCCACGCCTGGGGCTGGGAGGCCGAAAAGGCCGTCGAGGACGCGCGCGAACAGGTCGCCCGGCTGATCGGCGCCGACCCGCGCGAGATCGTCTGGACTTCGGGGGCGACCGAGTCCAACAACCTCGCGCTCAAGGGAGCTGCCAACTTCTACAAGACGCGCGGCAAGCACATCGTCACCCTCAAGACCGAACACAAGGCCGTGCTCGACACGGTGCGCGAGCTGGAGCGCCAGGGTTTCGAGGCGACCTACCTCGACGTGCAGGAAGACGGCTTGCTCGACCTGGAGAAGTTCAAGGCCGCGCTGCGGCCGGACACCATCCTGGTCTCCGTGATGTTCGTCAACAACGAGATCGGCGTGATCCAGGACATCCCGGCCATCGGCGCGATCTGTCGCGAGCGCGGCATCGTCTTCCACGTCGACGCGGCCCAGGCCACCGGCAAGGTGGCGATCGACCTCGCCACGCTGCCGGTCGACCTGATGAGCCTGGCCTCGCACAAGACCTACGGCCCCAAGGGCATCGGCGCGCTCTACGTGCGGCGCAAGCCGCGCGTGCGGCTGGAAGCGCAGATGCACGGCGGCGGCCACGAGCGCGGGATGCGCTCGGGCACGCTGCCCACGCACCAGTGCGTCGGCATGGGCGAGGCCTTCCGCATCGCCCGCGAGGAAATGGGCACGGAGCAGGAGCGCATCCGCTCGCTGCAGCAGCGCCTGATGCGCGGCCTGTCCGACATCGAGCAGACCTTCCTCAACGGCCACGCCGAGCAGCGCGTGCCGCACAACGTCAACATGAGCTTCAACTTCGTCGAGGGCGAGTCGTTGATCATGGGCATCAAGGGCATCGCGGTGTCCTCGGGCTCGGCCT
>CAZTTC010000361.1:0-2560 GCA_964616015.1 uncultured Methylibium sp.
CGCACGATCACGATCAAGGGCATCGACGAGGCCGACAACCTGCAGGGCGAGGTCAGCTGGGTGTCGCCGGTGGCGCGCGCGCTGCTGAAGGCCCGCGAAGGCGACGAGGTGACGCTGCAGACCCCGGCCGGGCCGCAGCGGCTCGAGGTGCTGTCGGTGCGCTACCCGAAGCCGGCCTGAGGCCGGGCAGCTACAGTCCCCGTGCCATGAACGCCCGCCACGTCCTGATCATCGCCTTGTGGCTGGGAGGCTGCGGCCTGTCGTGGGGTGCCGGGGAGCCGCCGGCGGCCGGGGCCGCGTCGTCGACCGTGGCCGGCAGCGGCGCGGCGGTGAAGCGCGGCGCACAGAAGACGGGCGCCGCCATCGAGCGCGGCGTGAAGCGCGGTGCCCAGGCCACCGGCCGGGCGCTGACCACGGCCGGCAAGGCGGTGCAGAAGGGCGCCGAGAAAACCGGCGAGGTGGTCGAGCGCGGCGCCGGCAAGCTCAAGGCGGCGGTCGCGCCGTCCGCGTCGGGCGCGCGCTGAGGCGCACCGGGCTCAGCGGCCGGTGGGCAGGGCGGCTGGCTTGGTCTCTTCGAACAGCGAAGGCCTGAAGACGCCGCCGTGTGCGGGGCCGTCATCGTCCGCCCACAACGCCAGGGCCTGTGCCGTCATCGGCTTGGCGAACAGGTAGCCCTGCAGCTCGTCGCAGCCCGTCTCGACCAGTACGTCGCGTTGCTCCGGAGTCTCGACGCCCTCGGCCACCACGCGCAGGTCCAGGGCATGGGCCATCTGCACGATGGCGTGGACGATCGTGCGGGCACCGGCGCTGGTGGCCAGGTCGGAGACGAAGGCGCGGTCGATCTTGAGCTCGGCCGCCGGCAGCCGGCGCAGCGAGGCGAGGCTGGAGTGGCCGGTGCCGAAGTCGTCGATCGACACGTGCACACCGACGCGGCGCAGGTGCTCGAAGGCCTGCTGCGTGGCCCGCGTGTCCTCCATCGCGACCGACTCGGTGATCTCGCAGGTGAAGCGCGCCGGCGGGATGCCGTGGCGCTCGAGCGCCTGCTCGATGCGCTCGGCGAAGTCGTCCTGCCGCATCTGGTAGCCCGACAGGTTGACCGCCACACGCATGCGCAGCCCCTGCCGGCGCCACGCCGCGGCCTGGCTGCAGGCCGCCTCGATGACCCAGTCGCCGATCGAGGCGATCAGGCCGTAGCGCTCGGCCACCGGGATGAAGACCGTCGGGCTCACCATGCCGCGCTGCGGATGGTGCCAGCGCAGCAGCGCCTCGGCCGCGGTGATCTGCAGGCTGCGCGCATCGACCTTGGGCTGGAAGTAGAGCTCGAACTGGCGGCGCTCCAGCGCCAGGCGCAGGTCGTGGACCAGGTCGGCCTGCTCGCGCAGGTCGGCGCCGATCTGCGCGTTGTACTCGGCATGCGCGCCCCCGCCGGCCAGCTTGACGCTGCGCATCGCCAGCGACGCGTGGCTCAGCAGGCGCGGCCGCGCACCATGCGTGGGATAGGCCGCGATGCCGATCGAGCAGCTCAGGCGGATCTCGCGGCCCTCGATCTTGCGTGGGCGCCCGAGGTCCGCCGCGATGGCGCTCGCGGCCGCATGGCCGGCGGGCAGGTCCCCCGGCACGATCAGTGCGAACTCGTCGGCCGTGATGCGGCCGGCCACGGCCTGCGGGCCGGCCACGGCCTGCGGGCCGGCGCTGGCGGGCAGGCCGCGCGCGAGCTCGCCCAGCAGCCGGTCACCGGCGTCGTGGCCGCAGACATCGTTGACGCGCCGGAAGTTGTCGACGTCCACATAGAGCACGCAGAAGCGCTGCCGGCTCCGATCCGCGTCGAGGGCGGCATCGTCGAGCGCCAGCTCGAAGTCGGCGCGGCTCAGCAAGCCGGCGATCCGGTCGCAGCCGGACTCGGCCGCCGCGGCCGCCCGCCGATCGGGCTTGTGCCGGCTCCAGAGAGCGGTGGCGGCTTGCCAGAGAGGACGCAAAGGATTCGGCATCCCAGGCTTATCGGCAGAGCGACCACCGGATTGAGGGCGCCCGGGGGCAGGCGGGGCCCGGGGCCTGTCTCGAGGTTGACGCCGGCCTGCAGCGGCCGGCGTCGGCGTGCCGTCTCAGTCGGCCGTGATGCCGGCGGTGCGGATCACCTTGGCCCAGTACTCGGTGTCGCGCTTCACCAGCTCGGCCAGCTGGGCCGGCGGCAGGTAGCGGATCTCGACCCCGGCGGTGGCGGCGCGCTGGCGCGACTCGGGCGACTCGAGCACCTTTTTCACCTCGGCGCTCAGCTTGTCGATCACGTCCTGCGGCGTGCCCCTGGGCGCGAAGAGGCCGACCCAGGCTTCGAGCTCGAAGCCGGGCAGGCCGGCCTCGGCTGCCGTCGGCACGCCGGGCATCTGGTCGTAGCGCTTGCCGCTGGCGATCGCCAGGGCCTTGAGCTTGCCGGCCTGCACGTGGCCCATCACCGACGGCGGCGTCGTGATGAAGAGATGCACCTCGCCGGCCAGCACGTCCTTGATGGCCGCGCCCGAGCCCGAGTAGGGCAGGTGGACGATGTGGGTGCCGGTCTGCTGCT
>CAZTTC010000362.1:0-2543 GCA_964616015.1 uncultured Methylibium sp.
CAAGCCCGAGATCTACTGGAACATGCTGCAGACCGCCGAGCAGGTGGCCAAGCGCTACAAGATCAGCCGCGAGCGCATGGACCAGTACGGCGCGCAGAGCCAGCAGCGCGCGACGGCCGCCCTCGAGGCCGGCAGGTTCAAGGACGAGATCGTCGCCGTCACGACGACCGCCGGCGTGGCCGATGCGGTGATGGGCCTGCGGACCAAGGAAGTGACCGTCAGCGCCGACGAAGGCATCCGCGCCGGCACCACCTATGAAGGCGTCTGCGGCATCAAGCCCGCGATCCCCGGCGGCGTGATCGCGGCCGGCAACGCCAGCCAGTTCAGCGACGGCGGCGGCGCCTGCGTGCTGATGAACGAGACCCTGGCCGAGAAGAAGGGCCTGAAGCCGCTGGGCCGCTTCCTCGGCTTCGCGGTGGCCGGTTGCGAGCCCGACGAGATGGGCATCGGCCCGGTGTTCGCCGTGCCCAAGGTCCTCAAGCGCCTGGGCCTGACGGTCGCCGACATCGACCTGTGGGAGCTGAACGAGGCCTTTGCGGTGCAGGTGCTCTATTGCGCCGACACCCTGGGCATCCCCATGGACCGTCTCAACGTCAACGGCGGCGCGATCGCCGTCGGCCACCCCTATGGCGTCAGCGGCCAGCGCCTGACCGGTCACGCGCTGATCGAAGGCAAGCGCCGCGGCGCCAAGAAGGTCTGCGTGACGATGTGCATCGGCGGCGGCATGGGCGCGGCCGGTGTGTTCGAGGTGCTGTGATGGGGGCCCGGGTGCTGCAGGGGCCCATGCGGGTGGTGGTCGGGCTGTTGCTGCTGCCGGCCTGCCTGAACGCGGCGCTGGCCGCCGCCGATGTCGAGCGCTTCGGCGTCGACGCGGTCATGGGCCAGGGCTGCGAACGCGGCCTGGCACTGCTGGAAGCGGGGATTGCAGCGAAGAATGCGCAGGCGCTGTCGACGGCCGCGCAGCTTCACGACGAGGGCACCTGCGTCGGCCGCCAGCCTGAACGGGCGGCGGTGCTGTGGCAGGAGGCGCTGGCCGCCGGGCACCCCGATGCAGCGGCGGCGCTGGCCTTGAAGACCGGGCTCGGCGACGGCGTCGACCAGGACTACGCGGCTGCGGGCGAGCTGTTGCAGCGTGGTGGTGTCCAACTGGTCACCGAGAGCGTCCCCGACCCCTACAGCCTC
This sequence comes from uncultured Methylibium sp., assembly GCA_964616015.1. Lineage (GTDB taxonomy): Bacteria > Pseudomonadota > Gammaproteobacteria > Burkholderiales > Burkholderiaceae_C > Methylibium. Next base: position 1,183 of record CAZTTC010000362.1, read on the forward strand.
GGTTACGCCTACACCTGGCTGCAGACAGTGCGCCAGGGCTTGCGCTACACCCGAACCATGGAGTCTGCCGGCGTCGACGGCGTCGCCGATATCGGCTTCGATCCGCGCAGCGGCGAGACGCGTTTGCTGGCGTTCCGGCGCAACCGCCAGACCGACACGCAGGTCGGCAGCCGTGTCGACCGCTCAAGAAGCGTGGTGGCGCAGGCCGTGAGCGATGCCGCCGAGGCGGCCAGGACCCGAGTGCCCCAGCCCGATCCGGCCCGCCTGGGCGGGAAGCGCTTCCGCGAAGCGATGACGCTCGCGCCCCATGTCGATCCGAACTTGGCGCAGCGCAACCGAGAAGTCTTCGAGAAGTTCGTCAAGCCCGGCGCTGCGGTTCGCGAGTGAACCGTCATCGACATCGAGCCCTGCGCGCCGGCACTCAGCGATGAGAGCGACCCTCGACTTCCTGCTCCACGACTGGCTCCACGTCGAGTCCCTCACCGCGCGGCCGCGCTTCGCGGAACACAGCCGCGAGACCTTCGCTTCGGTGCTGGACACCTGCGAACGCATCGCCCGCGACAAGTTCGCGCCGTTCAATCGCCTGGCCGATACCGAGGAGCCGCGCTTCGACGGCGAGCGCGTTCACCTGCCGCAGGCGACCCATGACGCACTGGCGGCCTATGCCGCCAGCGGCATGCTCGCCGCGGCGCAGGACTACGAGCACGGCGGCATGCAGCTGCCCTGCGTGGTCGAGATGGCCGGCAACGCCTTCTTCTCCAAGGCCAGCGTCGCGATGAGCGGCTACGCGATGCTGACCTCGGGCAATGCCAGTCTGCTGATGGCGCACGGCAGTCCGCAGCAGATCGAAACCTTCGCGAAGAACGAGTTCGCCGGGCGCTGGTTCGGCACCATGTGCCTCAGCGAGCCGCAGGCCGGCTCCAGCCTCAGCGACGTGGCGACGCGCGCCATGCCGGACGGCCCCGAGTTCGAGCACGATCCGCTGGGCCCGCGCTACCGCCTGCGCGGCCACAAGATGTGGATCTCGGGCGGCGAGCACGAGCTCACCGAGAACATCGTCCACCTGGTGCTGGCCAAGATCCCCGGCCCCGACGGGCGCCTGCAACCGGGCGTCAGGGGCATCTCGCTGTTCATCGTGCCCAAGTGGCTGGTGCATGCCGACGGCAGCCTGACCGGCAAACGCAACGATGTGGCGCTCGCCGGCCTGAACCACAAGCTCGGCTACCGCGGCACGACGAACACGCTGCTGAATTTCGGGGAAGGGCGCTTCAAGGTCGACGGGCAAGCCGGGGCGGTCGGCTACCGGGTCGGCGAGGCCGGCGAGGGCCTGAAGTGCATGTTCCACATGATGAACGAGGCGC
>CAZTTC010000363.1:0-2541 GCA_964616015.1 uncultured Methylibium sp.
GCGTCCTCGGTCTCGTCGAGCGCCTCCTTCTCGGCCTGGTTGATGCGGCCGATGTAGCCCAGCACGTGGCTGCCGAGCTCGCCGAAGGGGTAGTGGCGGAACAGGCGGGCCTTGATGTCGACGCCGGGGAAGCGGAAGCGCTGGGCCGTGAAGCGTGCCACCTCCTCGTCGCTGAGCTTGGTGCGGATCGGCAGCGACTCGAAGCTCTTGGCGTCGTCCATCAGGCGCCGGAAGCGCTTGCGGTCGCGGGTGCTGATGTCGACCACCGTCGCCAGTTCGTCGATGGTGGCATCGAGCTGCGCGATCTTCGACGGCGTCAGCTCCAGCGTGTACGCCGAGTAGTTGTTGGCCAGCACCACGCCGTTGCGGTCGAGGATGAGGCCGCGGTTGGGCGGCACCGGCAGCACCGTGATGCGGTTGCTCTCGGCCTGCGTCGACAGCTCGTCGTGGCGCAGCACCTGCAGCGTCACCAGGCGTGCGGCCAGCAGGCCGAAGCCCAGCAGCACCAACAGGCCTGCGGCCAGCACGCGCAGCCGGAAGCGATCCAGGTCGACTTCGGCGTCTCGAAATTCCGTCACGATGGTTCCGGCAACGGTGTCACAGCGGTCGATTCTCGTCCGGATCGGGGGCGCGGCGCTGCGGTGCCAGCAACAGCACGGCAGCGACCGGCCACAGCAGCGCCTCGAACAGCGGCGCCAGCGCCAGGCCCCAGCCCGGGAACACCCCCCCGGTGGCCAGCCGCACCAGCACCGACACCGCATGCGCGGCAACGAACAGCGGCAGCACCTGCAGGGCCTGGCTCCAGACGTTGAACCACAGCAACCGGCGGTGCATCGTGATGGCGAAGAAGCCCAGCAGCGTGTAGGCCAGCGCATGCTGGCCCAGCAGCGCGCCCTGGTGCACGTCCATCAGCAGGCCGAACAGGAAGGCCGCGCCGATGCCGACGCGCCTCGGCTGCTGCACGTTCCAGAACACCAGCGCCAGCGCCAGGAAGTCCGGCATCGCGGCGACGCGGCCCAGCGGGATCAGGTTGAGCGCCAGCGCCAGCAGCAGCGAGCCCCACATGAAGACCGGATTGACCGGCAGCAGCAGCTGGTCCGCATCGCGGTTGCCCATCATCATCGCCGCGCTCCTGACTTGCGGCGCGGCGACTCGGCAGCGCTGGCGGCCGGGTCCTGCGGGCGCGGCGGCAGCTGCAGGTTGAGCGGCTCCAGCACCAGCACGTGCCGCGCGCTGTCGAGGCGGGCGATCGGCGCCAGCGTCACCTTCGCGAAGGCGCTGCCGACGCGCCGGTCCACCGCCACCACCCTGGCGACCGGCAGGCCGGGCGGGTAGACCCCGTCGACGCCCGAGGTCTGCAGCAGGTCGCCGGGTTCGATGTCGGCGTTGCCGGCCAGGAAGCGCAGCTCCATGCCGGCGCCGGCGGGCGTGCTGGTCGGGTCGCCGTAGGCGGCGGCGCGCGCCTGGGTGCGCACGTTCAGCACCGGGATCGCGGCGTCCTTGTCGACCAGCAGCGTGACCTCCGAGGCCAGCGGATAGACCCGCGTCACCTGGCCCAGTACGCCGCTGGCGTCGACCACCGGCGAGGCGGCGACCACGCCCTGGGTCGCGCCGCGGTCGATGACGAGCTTGCGGGTGTAGGGGTCGGCCGCCTCGTACAGCACCTCCGCCGCCTGCGTGCGCGCGCTGAACCGGGGCTGCAGGGCGAGCAGCTCGCGCAGCCGCTCGTTCTCGCGGGTCAGCGGATCGACGCGCGCCGCGCGCTCGGCCTGCGCGGCGAGTTGCTCGAGCGCCGCGGTCTCGCGGGCGCGCGCCTGGGCGACGCCGCCGAAGTAGTCGCGCACCACCTCCCAGGCGGCCACCGGCTGCAGCAGCATGCGCTCGACCGGGTGGAGGACCGTGGCCATCGCGGCGCGCAGCGGCTGTGTGAGCGCGAAGCGCGTGTCCGCCACCATCAGGAACAGCGCGAAGGCCGAGAAGAAGACCAGCTTGGTCAGCGCCGACATGCCCTGCTTGAAGAAGGGCGGTGGGGTCCGGTCGAGAGTGCCCAGCGGCATCGGGGACAGCTACAGCGGAGACACGGTGGAAGCGAAGAAGCCGGCCACGCGCAGGACGTGCCGGCTTCCGGGGTTCATCGCGGCGCGGTCACTCGGAGGTGAAGATCGAACCGAGGCGCTCCATGCGCTCGAGCGCCATGCCGCAACCGCGCACCACGCAGGTCAGCGGGTCCTCGGCCACCAGCACCGGCAGGCCGGTTTCCTCGGCCAGCAGGCGGTCCAGGTCGCGCAGCAGCGCGCCGCCGCCGGTGAGCATCATGCCGCGCTCGGAGATGTCGGCGCCGAGTTCGGGCGGCGTCTGCTCGAGCGCGTTCTTGACGCTGGAGACGATGTTGTTCAGCGGGTCGGTCAGCGCCTCGAGGATCTCGTTGCTGCTGATCGTGAAGGCACGCGGCACGCCTTCGCTCAGGTTGCGGCCCTTGACCTCCATCTCGCGCACTTCGCTGCCGGGGAAGGCCGAGCCGATCTGCTTCTTGATGCCTTC
>CAZTTC010000364.1:0-2539 GCA_964616015.1 uncultured Methylibium sp.
TGGGTTCGAGTCCCATCAGCCACCCCAACCCATGATGCAAAGGGCCCCGTTCGGGGCCCTTTGTCGTTGGCGACGCCGGCGCGAGCGTCAGCGCGGCTTGTACTGCTCGCTGCCGAACAGCATCTTGCGCGACTGGTCGTCGACCAGCGGCTTGCGGCGATGGGCCAGCACCTCGACGCCGCGCTGCACGCCCGGGCGCCCGCCGATCTCGTCGAACCAGCCCTTGAGGTGCGGGTAGTCGTTCCAGTCGATGCCCTGGTTCTTCCAGGAGCGCAGCCACGGGAAGATCGCGATGTCGGCGATGCTGTACTCGCTGCCGGCGATGTACTTGTGCTTCGCCAGCTGCTTGTTCATCACGCCGTAGAGCCGCCGGGCCTCGTTGGTGTAGCGATCGATCGCATAGTCGATCTTCTCGGGGGCGTAGATGCGGAAGTGGTGGGTCTGACCCAGCATCGGGCCGACGCCCCCCATCTGGAACATCAGCCACTCGAGCACGCGAAAGCGGTCGCGCAGATCGGTGGGCAGGAACTGCCCGGTCTTGGCCGCGAGGTACAGCAGGATGGCGCCCGACTCGAACATCGTGATCGGTGCGCCGTCCGGCCCGTCGGGGTCGACGATCGCAGGGATCTTGTTGTTGGGGCTGAAGGCCAGGAAGTCGGGCTTGAACTGGTCGCCGGCGCCGATGTCGATGGCGTGGACGCGGTAGGGCAGGCCGCACTCCTCGAGCATGATGTGGACCTTGTGGCCGTTGGGCGTGGCCCAGGAATACACTTCGATCATCGTCGGAGCCTCGGTGGATGGGGTCGGTCGTCGTGTGGCCGAGCGGCCTGCAACCACTCTATTCGATCGCACAGACCCATGCTCGAGTCGTTCAAACGCTGGATCGGTGGCAAGCGGGGCGGACCTGACGGCCGCGCGCTGCACGCCTGGGCTCGGCAGCGCGGCTGGATGGCCAAGCGGGTGCGCGACGACGAGGGGGTCGTGATCGAGGGGACGATGCACGGCAGCTCGTGGCGCATGGAGTGGGGCACGCCGCAACGCGCCTACCTGCTCGACCGCGAGCTGCGCCTGCGCATGGACCTGGGGCTGCCCCAGAGCCTGCAGATGCTGATCACCTCGCGCGGGCTGGCCGAGGAGCTCGAGCAGGCCGCCTACGCGCTGTTCACGCAGGACATGCAGACGCAGATCGACTCCGGCATGCCCGAGGAGATGCGCTGGCTCGCGATGTTCCCCAAGACGCAGCTGGCGGCGCTCAAGCCGCTGCGCTCGCGCTTCTCGGCCACGGCGAGTTCGGCCGAGAACCTGTCCCACTGGCTCGGTGCCGAGCTGGTGGGCCAGCTCGACGCGGCCAGCCGCAGCTGGCTGGCCCAGGACGAGCCCATGGTCCTGATGACGCTGCGCGGGCGCATCTACCTGCGGCTGGAAGCGCTGTCGCCCGACTCGGCGATGCTGGACGGGGTGCTGGCCTTGTTCGAGGCCGCCGCGCGCAGCGCGCTGGCCTCGGCCGACGGCGCGTCGGGCCAGCAGCATTGGCCGACGACCGGCTCGACCGCCTGGCAGAGCCACCTGCCGTCGAGCTATCCCGACGACAGCGTCCGCGGCGACGAGCGCTGAACGCGCGCCCGGTGCGTCAGGCCGGCGCGTACTTGCCGAGTTCCTGCTTGGCGATCGCGTTGCGGTGCACTTCGTCGGGGCCGTCGGCAAAGCGCAGCGTGCGGGCACCGGCATAGGCGTAGGCCAGCGGGAAGTCCTCGCACATGCCGCCGCCGCCGTGCGCCTGCATGGCCCAGTCGATGACCTGGCAGGCCATGCTGGGGGCGACGACCTTGATCATCGCGATCTCCTGCTTGGCCGCCTTGTTGCCGGCCACGTCCATCATCCAGGCCGCCTTCAGGGTCAGCAGGCGCGCCATGTCGATCCTGCAGCGTGCCTCGGCGATGCGCTCCCGCGTGACACCCTGGTCGGCGACGGAGCGGCCGAAGGCCACGCGCGACGAGGCGCGCTTGCACATCAGCTGCAGCGCGCGCTCGGCCAGGCCGATCAGGCGCATGCAGTGGTGAATCCGACCCGGGCCGAGGCGACCCTGGGCGATCTCGAAGCCGCGGCCCTCGCCGAGCAGGATGTTGCTGGCCGGCACGCGCACGTTGTCGAAGCTGATCTCGCAATGACCGTGCGGCGCGTCGTCGTAGCCGAAGACCTGCAGCGGCCGGTGGATGGTGATGCCCTTGGCGTCGGCCGGCACCAGGATCATCGACTGCTGGCTGTGGCGCGGCGCGTCCGGGTCGGTCTTGCCCATGAAGATGTAGACCGCGCAGCGCGGGTCGCCGGCGCCCGAGATCCACCACTTGCGCCCGTTGATCACGTAGTCGTCGCCCTGCCGTTCGATGCGCGAGGCGATGTTGGTCGCATCGCTCGAGGCGACCGCCGGCTCGGTCATCGCGAAGGCGCTGCGGATCTCGCCGCGCAGCAGCGGCTCCAGCCAGCGCTTCTTGTGCTCCGGCGTGCCGTAGCGGACGATGGTCTCCATGTTGCCGGTGTC
>CAZTTC010000365.1:0-2539 GCA_964616015.1 uncultured Methylibium sp.
AACCGCTGACCTCTTGCATGCCATGCAAGCGCTCTCCCAGCTGAGCTATACCCCCGGCGCTGTTCAAGCGAGACCGGGATTATAGGTGGGTTTTCAAAGGGCTCGCAAGCGAGCCAGCACCGTCTCCCGCGGGAAGAGCGCAAGCACGGCGTCGATCGACGGGGTCTGTGTCCGACCGCACACCAGCACCCGGACGGGGTGCGCCAGCTGAGGCATCTTGAGCCCGTGTTCGACGAGTGTCGCCTTGAACGCCTGCTGGATCGACGCCGCGTCCCAGCGGCCGCTGTCGAGCCTCGCCGCAAGCGCCGACAGCGCGGGTCGCACCGCGTCGGTCACGTGCGTGGCCAGGTCGTCGGCGCTCGGCGCGACGTCGATGAAGTACATCGCGAGCCACTGCGCCAGCTCCACCGTCGTGGCGCAGCGATCCTTGAACAGCGCGCACAGGCGTGCCAGCCGCTCGTCGACTGGCGCACTCGCGCCGAGCTTGTGCAGTTGCGCCGCCACCAGCGGCGCGAGCACCGCGTCGTCCGTGAGCTTCATGTGCTGGCCCGCCACCCAGCGCAGCTTGGCCTCGTCGAACTGGGCCGCGCTGCGGCCGAGGTGGTCGAGGTCGAACCACGCGACGAGCTGCTCGCGCGAGAAGATCTCGTCGTCGCCGTGGCTCCAGCCGAGCCGCGCGAGGTAGTTCACCACCGCGTCCGCGAGGTAGCCGTCGTCGCGGTACTGCGTGACGGGCCTGGCGCCGTGGCGCTTGCTCAGCTTCTCGCCCTGCTCGTTCAGCACGGTGGGCAGGTGGGCGTAGACCGGCGGCTCGTGGCCGAGCGCGCGCAGGATGTGGATCTGCCGCGGCGTGTTGTTGACGTGGTCGTCGCCGCGGATCACGTGGGTGATGCGCATGTCGATGTCGTCGACGACGACGCAGAAGTTGTAGGTCGGTGTCCCGTCCGGCCGCGCGATCACCAGGTCGTCGAGCTCGTCGTTGCTGAACTCGACGCGACCCTTGACCTTGTCGTCCCAGCCCACGCTGCCACCGATCGGCGAGCGGAAGCGGATCACCGGCTGCACACCCTCGGGCACGGGAGGCAGCGTCTTGCCCGGCTCGGGGCGCCAGGTGCCGTCGTAGCGCGGCTTGTGCTTCGCGGCCATCTGGCGCTCGCGCAGCGCGTCGAGCTCCACCTGGCTCATGTAGCAGCGGTAGGCGAGGCCTTGCTCCAGCATCTGCGCCAGCACCTGCTTGTAGCGGTCCATGCGCTGCATCTGGAAGAACGGACCTTCGTCGGGATCCAGGCCGAGCCAGTGCATGCCTTCGAGGATGACGTCGACGGCCTCCTGCGAGGAACGCTCGACGTCGGTGTCCTCGATGCGCAGCACGAACACGCCACCGGTGGCGCGGGCGTAGGCCCAGGGGTAGAGCGCCGAGCGGATGTTGCCGAGGTGGATGAAGCCGGTCGGCGAAGGAGCGAAGCGTGTGCGGACGGGCGTCGTGCTCATGCGGTCAGGGTGTCGAGGCCGCGTGCGAGATCGGCCTTCAGGTCGTCGAGATCGTCGAGCCCGACCGCCACCCGCACCATGCCCTGCGTGATGCCGGCGGCCAGGCGCTGCGCCTCGGTGAGCCGGCCGTGCGTGGTGCTGGCCGGGTGCGTGATGGTGGTCTTGGTATCGCCGAGGTTGGCGGTGATCGAGCAGATGCGCGTGCCGTCGATCGCGTGGAAGGCGTTGCGGCGCGCCGCCTCGGCACCCTCGCCGCGCACGACGAAGGACACGACCGCGCCGCCGCTGCCGTTCTGCTGCGCCATCGCCAGCGCATGCTGCGGGTGCGAGGCCAGCCCGGGGTAGTAGACGCGCGCCACCGCCGGATGCGCCTCCAGCCACTGCGCCAGCGCCAGTGCGCGCGCGCTCTGCGCGGCCATGCGGATGCCGAGCGTCTCCAGGCCCTTCAGCACCACCCAGGCGTTGAACGGCGACAAGGTCAGGCCGGCGCTGCGCATCAGCGGCACCAGCAGATCGACGATGATCTTCGAGGGCCCGCACACCGCACCGGCGATCACGCGGCCCTGGCCGTCGAGGTATTTGGTGCCGGAGTGGATGATCAGGTCGGCGCCCAGCTTCGCCGGCTGCTGCAGGGCCGGCGAACAGAAGCAGTTGTCGACCGCGAGCAACGCGCCGGCGTCGTGCGCCACGCGCGCCAGCGCGGCGATGTCGCAGACCTCGGTCAGCGGGTTGCTCGGCGTCTCGGCGAACAGCAGCTTGGTGGTCGGCTTCAGCGCCGCCTGCCACTCGGCCACGTCGGTCTGCGACACGAAGCTGGTCTCGACGCCGAAGCGCGACAGTTCGCCGCCCAGCAGCTTGATGGTCGAGCCGAACACGCCGCGCGAGCAGATCACGTGGTCACCCGACTTCAACAGACCCAGGCAGATCAGCAGGATCGCGCTCATGCCGCTGGAGGTGGCGATGCAGGCCTCGGTGCCCTCGAGCGCGGCGAGCCGGCGCTCCATCATCATCGTCGTCGGGTTGGTGAAGCGCGTGTAGACGAAGGCTT
>CAZTTC010000366.1:0-2531 GCA_964616015.1 uncultured Methylibium sp.
CTCAACCACCAACCGCAGTCAGGGACTTCCCTTCTGCCGCCCAGGCTCCTAGGGCGGATCGGGCTTGAAGGGGTTGCGCTCGTCGAGCTCGCTCACGTAGGCCTCGACACCGGCGCCTTCGCGCTCCAGAAAGCGGCCGACGGCGCCGGCGAAGGCGTCGTCGCGCAGCCAGTGGGCCGAGCGGGTGCGCACCGGCATCAGCCCGCGGGCCATCTTGTGCTCGCCCTGCGCACCGCCCTCGAAGCGGCGGTAGCCCTGCGCGATGCACCACTGCAGCGGCTGGTAGTAGCAGGCTTCGAAGTGCAGGCAATTCACCGGCTCGATCGCGCCCCAGTAGCGGCCATAGGCCTGGCCGCGTGACGGATCGAGGGCGATCAGCGAGGTGGCGATCGGGCGGCCGTCGCGGCGCGCCGTGAACAGCAGCCAGTGGTCGGCCATCGTGGCGGCCATGCGGGCGAAGAAGTCTCGGGTGAGGTAAGGCGTCGAGCGGTGGGCGCGGTAGGTGGTGGTGTAGCAGCGGTAGAAGAAGTCCCAGTCCGCGGGCTCGATCTGCGGCCCGAGGCGAACGTCGAACTCGACGCCGGCCTCGCGCACGTAGCGGCGCTCCTGCTGGATCTTCTTGCGCTTGTCGCGCTGCAGGCTGGCCAGGAAGTCGGCAAAGTCGGCATAGGGCGCCGGCTCGCGGTTGCGCCAGTGGAACTGCACCGTGCCGCGCATCATCCAGCGGGCCGATTCCGTCGTGGCGGCCTCGTCGTCGTCGAGAAACAGGACATGGGCCGACGAGAGCCGGTGTTGCCGCGCGAAGGCCGCCATCGCGTCCAGCAGCGCCTCGCGCGACGCGGCATCGCGCACCAGCAGACGCGACCCGGGCACCGGCGTGAACGGCACGGCGACGAGCAGCTTCGGGTAGTAGCGCTGTCCGGCCCGTTCGTAGGCGTCCGCCCAGGCCCAGTCGAACACGTACTCGCCGTAGGAATGGCTCTTGAGGTAGAGCGGACAGGCGGCGGCGAGTCGGCCGTCCCGCTCGAGGGTCAGGAAGAACGGCGTCCAGCCCGTCTCGGGGACGGCACTGCCGGAGTCGTGCAGCGCGGACAGGTAGGCGTGGCGCATGAAGGGGGTGGGGGCCGGGCTGGCCTCGAGCAGCGCGTCCCAGGCTGCCGCATCGATGCGCGATGGGTCGTCGTGGGCGTGCAGCGCCACGGCGCCCCCGGTCGCGGCGCTACCATCCTCGAACTCCGCATCACTCTGCTGCTTCATGCCTGCCGCTGTTTCGTCGAGGCTCGCCGTTGTCCAGTTCAACGCCACCGTCGGCGACCTTGCCGGCAACGCGAAGCGCATCGCCGACCTGGCCCGCGAGGCGCACGCGCGCGGCGCGCGTTGCGTGATCACCCCCGAGCTGTCGCTGACCGGCTATCCGCCCGAGGACCTGCTGCTGCGCCCGGCCTTCATGCAGGCCTGCGACGAGGCCTTGCGGGCCTGCGCCGGCTCGCTGGCCGATCTGGCCGGCTTGCAGGTGGTGGTCGGGCATCCGCAGGCCATCGATGCCCAGGGGGATGTTCGCACGCGCTCGCTGGCCGTGCAGCGGCGGGTGAATGCCGCTTCGGTGCTGCGCGATGGGCGGATCGTCGCGACCTACGCCAAGCGCGAGCTGCCCAACTACCAGGTCTTCGACGAGCGGCGCTACTTCGTGTCGGGCCGCGATGCCGGCCTGGAACCGGTCGTCGTCGATGTCGACGGGCTCCGGCTCGGCCTGCTGATCTGCGAGGACGCCTGGTTCGACGAGCCGGCCGCGGCGGCCAAGGCTGCCGGCGCGCAGGCGCTGGCAGTGATCAATGCGTCGCCTTTCCACCTGGGCAAGGCCGGCGAGCGCGAGGAGCGGATGGCCGAGCGCGCGCGCGCGACCGGCCTGCCGCTCGTCTACGCCCACCTCGTCGGCGGGCAGGACGAGGTGGTGTTCGATGGCGCGTCCTTCGCCGTCGACGCGCAAGGGCGGGTGCGGGCGCGCGCGGCGAGCTTTGCGGAAGAACTGCTGCTCGTCGACGTCGGCGACGACGGCGCGGTGCGCGGCCCCGTCGCCCCCACCCCGTCGCCCGAGGCCCAGGCCTGGGGCGCGCTGGTGACCGGGGTGCGCGACTACCTGGGCAAGAACGGCTTTCCCGGCGCGATCATCGGCCTGTCGGGGGGCGTCGACTCGGCCCTGGTGCTGGCGGTCGCGGTCGACGCGCTGGGCGCTGACAAGGTGCGTGCGGTGATGATGCCGTCGCCGTACACCGCCGACATCTCCTGGATCGACGCTCGCGACATGGCGCGGCGCCTTGGCGTGCAGTACGACGAGATCTCGATCACCCCGATGTTCGAGGCCTTCAAGGCCAGCCTCGCGGCCGAGTTCGCCGGGCTGCCCGAGGACACGACCGAGGAGAACATCCAGGCCCGCGTGCGCGGCACGCTGCTGATGGCGCTGTCCAACAAGTCCGGCCGCATCGTGCTGACCACCGGCAACAAGAGCGAGATGGCGACCGGCTACTGCACGC
>CAZTTC010000367.1:0-2530 GCA_964616015.1 uncultured Methylibium sp.
CGGTGCGCGCGACGTAGCTGCCGCGGTGTTCGTGTTCATGCAGTGTCACTCCACCGCGAACGCCAGGACCATGGCCACCAGCGCGAGGATCCCCAGGCCGGCAAGGAAGATTGCCTCGGCGCGCGCCTCGAAGCGCCGGCCCTTTCGACCCGAGCGCATCGAGACGAACGACAGCGTGGCGCTCACCAGAAACACCAGCGCGTCGACGGCGAGCAGTTTGTCCACCATCACGCGGCTGGTACCTGCCGGCCCGAGCAGGCTGATGTACAAGGCCGTCAGGCACACGCCGATCATCGTGGCCGATGTCGGCAGGATGTGGGCCGACAGCCCGCTGGACGGTGGATCGCTCCGCCCGCCCGCGGGCGCTAGAGAAGTCGGGCCGCCCCCGGCCCGACCCGCAAGCGGCGACGCCGAGTCGGGCCCGTGCATCCCCACGCTCAGCCGATGCGCACGGGCACGAAGATCTTGTTGCCGTCGCGCTGGATCAGCAACGCCACCGACTTGCCCGACTTCGCCATCACCTCGCGCACCTGCTCGATGCTCTGCACCGGCTTGCCGTCGATGCCCATCAGCAGGTCGCCCGGTTGCACGCCGGCCAGTGCTGCCGGCCCGGCGGCGTTCTCGACCACCAGACCACCATCCACGCCAGCCTCGCGCTTCTCCTGCGGCTGCAGAGGGCGCAGCGCGAGGCCCAGCTTTCCCTTGCCCAGCGCCTCGTCGGCCTTGGCCACCTGCGCCTTCTTGTCGCTGGCGTCGCCAAGCTTGGCGCTGAGCTCCTCGCGCTTGCCCTGGCGCCACACCTCGAGCGTGACCTTCTCTCCCGGCGTCGACTGACCGATCAGCGCCGGCAGGTCACCCGAGGCGATGATCGGCTGGCCGTTGACCTTGCGGATCACGTCGCCGGTCTTCAAGCCTGCCTTGTCTGCGGGGCCGCCAGCGTCGACGTTCGAGACCAGCGCACCTTCGGGCTTGTCGAGCTTGAAGGAATCCGCCAGGGTCTGGTTCACCTCTTGCACCGCCACGCCCAGCCGCGCATGGCTGGCCTTGCCGGTGGCGACGATCTGGTCCTTGATGCGGCTCGCCAGTTCGATCGGGATCGCGAACGACAGGCCCTGGTAGCCGCCGGTGCGACTGAAGATCTGCGAGTTGATGCCCACGACCTCGCCGCGCGCGTTGAACAGCGGGCCGCCGGAGTTGCCCGGATTCACCGCCACGTCGGTCTGGATGAAGGGCACGAAGCTGTCCTCGGGCAGCGAACGGCCCTTGGCGCTGACGACGCCGGCGGTGACGCTGTTCTCGAAGCCGAACGGCGAGCCGATGGCCAGCACCCATTCACCGACCTTGAGCTCGCGCGCGTTGCCCAGCGGCACGGTGGGCAGGTTCTTCGCGTCGATCTTGAGCACGGCGACGTCGGTCTTCGGATCGCTGCCCAGCACCTTGGCCTCGAACTCGCGGCGGTCGGTGAGCTTGACCGTCACGTCCTTGGCGTCGCGCACGACGTGGGCGTTGGTCAGGATCGTGCCGTCGGCGCTGACGATGAAGCCCGAGCCCTGGCCGCGCACCGGCATCTCGCGCTGGCCAGGCCCTGCACCGAGACCGTTCGGACCCTGGAACCGCTTGAAGAACTCGAAGAACGGGTCATTCGGATCCATGCCCGGCAAGCCGCGCTGCTGCGTGGCGGCCGCTTCGTCGCCTTCGTCGGCCGATGCCTTGCGCGTGCCGCTGACGCTGATGTTGACGACGGCCGGACCGTAGCGCTCGGCGATCTGGGCGAAATCCGGCGCCGCCGCGGTGCTGGCGGCCGCAGGGGCCGTCAGCGCGACCGGCGCTGCAGCATGGGCGCGTGAGCCGGCCACGAAGCTGGCCCCGGCGCCGCCGAGCAGGCCAGCTGCCACGAGAGCGAGCACGAGTCGGGTGGGGGTCATCGAACGGGTGGTGGTCATGGATGCTCCTGGAGCAAAGAAGTTGGACACGCATCCAATGTCGGGGCGGACACTTAGCCGGTTCTTAATCGGCCCGCGATTTCAGGCGGCGCGTTGCAGCGGTTCGATCCGCAGCGAAGGCACGGCCACCGTGACCGTCGTTCCGTCGTCGAGCAGGCTGTCTATCTCGACCGAGGCACCGAGTTGCCGAGCCAACCGCGCCACGATGCCCAGGCCCGATCGGTCGTACTCGCCCGCGATCGCTTGCTCGCCGGAGAGCACCCGGCCGATGACCTGCCGAACCGGCGCCTCGATGCCGACGCCGTCGTCCACCACGGTGAAGCGCGCGCCCGCCAGCGGTCGAGCCGGATCGAGCGGTGCGGCACGCAGGACCACGAGCGAGGCCTCCGAGTGCTTGATCGCGTTGACGAGCAGATTACTCAGCAGGCGATGCAGCGCCCGCCCATCGACAGCCAAGCGCTGCATGCCGGCCTCGACGCGAAACTTGAGCCGCATGCCGTACTCGGCGGGGTAGGGCGCGTACAGATCGACGTGGGCCGGGACGAAGCGTGGCGCATCGACCGGTGGGGTCGTGGGACGCGGCGTGG
>CAZTTC010000368.1:0-2528 GCA_964616015.1 uncultured Methylibium sp.
CAGGCGGTGGATCTCGTCGATGAAGAGCACGTCGTTCTTCTCGAGGTTGGTCAGGATCGCGGCCAGGTCCTTGGGCTTCTCCAGCACCGGCCCCGAAGTCTGGCGCAGGTTCACGCCCAACTCGGTCGCGATGATGTGCGCCAGGGTCGTCTTGCCCAGCCCCGGGGGGCCGAACAGCAGCGCGTGGTCCAGGGCCTCGGCGCGCTGCTTCGCGGCGCCGATGAAGATCTCCAGCTGCTCGCGCGCCTTGACCTGCCCGACGTACTCGGTCAGGCCCTTGGGGCGCAGCGCGCGCTCGATCGCCTCCTCGTTGGGCGAGGCAGGCGCGGCACTGACGACGCGCCGCGAGGGGACGAGGTCATCGGTCTGGATGCTCATGCACCGATTGTGCGGGAGCGCCGCCGCGGCAAGAATCCGCGCACTGCCATCCCCGGAAAGTCCGATGTTCAAGAGCCTGCGTGTCCCCGAGAAGCTGTTCGCCGTCGTGATGTGGCTGGTGAGCTTCGTGTTCGCCGGCTTCCTGATCGGCCTGGGCGGCAAGATCGTCGCCGACCTGCCGCGTGTGGAGGACCGCATCGCGCCCGAGCAGTTTGCCGACCGGGGGGTGCTGGACCGCGCCCGCGAGACGAGCCGTTCGCTCGAGCGGCGCCGCAGCGAGCTGGGCGAGCAGCGCGCCCAGGCCCAGCTGACGCTGACGGCGGCGAGCAATGCCTACGGCTCGGCGCGCGGCGCCTACCAGAACTGGCTCGCGACGCGCACCGCCACCACCGATCCGGCGCAGGACCCGGAGGTGCTGCGTCGCACCCGCGAGCTCGACGCGCTCAAGGCCGAGGAGCGCCGTGCCCAGGCGGGGGTGGAGGCCATCGACCGCAGCCTGCTCGACACGACCCAGGGGCTGGCGGCGCAGCAACGCATCGAGGCCGAGGCGCTCGAGGCCGCCCGGCCCGCCCACGAGCGCGCGCTGTTCCGCCAGGAGTTGCGCGTCTTCGGCTCGCGCCTGCTGCTGACCCTGCCCCTGCTGGCGATCGCCGGATGGCTGCTGGCGAAGAAGCGCAGGAGCGACTACTGGCCGCTGATGCGCGGCTTCGTGATCTTCGCCGCCTTCACCTTCTTCTTCGAGCTGGTGCCCTACCTGCCGAGCTATGGCGGCTACGTGCGCTACGCGGTCGGCATCGTGCTGACGGCGGTGGCGGGGCACTACGTCATCCAGGCGATGCGGCGCTACCTCGCCAAGCGCCAGGAAGCGGCCGCGCAGACCGAAGCCGAGCGGCGCAAGTCGCTCGGCTACGAGCAGGCGCTCAAGCAGATGGCCGCTGGCGTCTGCCCCGGCTGCGAGCGGGCGATCACCGGCGGCAACGCCAAGAGCAGCGAGCTGCCGTCGTCGAACTTCTGCGTCCATTGCGGCCTGAAGCTCTACGACCGCTGCGGCGCCTGCGCGACGCGCAAGAACGCCTTCTTCCACTTCTGCCCGAGCTGCGGCGTCGGGGCGCAGGCCGCGACGCCCTGAGGCGGCGCGGCCTAGCGCGCCGCGCCGGCCGAGGCCAGCGCGGAGACGGCCGCCGGGTAGCGCTGAGCGGCAGCGCGCCGGAGCCAGTCCGCGCTCTGCGCGAGGTCGACCTCGCGGCCCTTGCCGGTACGCAGCATCACCGCCAGCGCGTACTGGGCCTCGGCCTCGCCGGCCTCGGCCGCGAGCTGGAAGCGTCGCGCGGCCTCGTCGAGGCTGCGCGGCACGCCGCGGCCGGCCTCGTACATCCAGGCCAGCCGGGTCTGCGCAGCACGATCGCCCTGTAGAGCCAGCGTCTCGTAGAGCGCCGCCGCCTGCGCCTGGCGGCCGCTGCTGCTCATGAGCTCGGCCTGCTGGAAGGGCGTCAGGGCGGCGTCCGGCTGGTCGAGCGTGGCGAGTCGCTCGGCCGCGTCCTTGTCGCCGCTGCGCGCCGCGAGGTTGAGGAAGACGCGTGCCTTGGCCGGGTCCTTGGGCAACAGGCCACCGCTGCTGTACAGCATGCCCAGCCGGTACTGCGCCTTGAAGTTGCCGGCCTGCGCCGCGCCGGTGTAGAGCGTTTCGGCCTTCTTCATGTCGCTGCGCTCGCCCAGGCCGTCCTCCGCCAGCACGCCGAGGTTGAACAGCGCATCGCCGTTGCCGATCTCGGCCAGGGTCTCCCAGACCTCGCGGGCGGCGGCGTACTTCGCCATCTTGAACTCGGCGTAGGCCTTGTAGTTGCCCATCGCCGGATCGCGCAGCCAGTCGGCACGGCTGCTGTCCTGGGCGTGCGCCGAGAAGGCGACGACGAGCGCGATCGATGCGAGCGAGTGGCGGTCCATGGGGCGGCGGGGCAGTGGATCCACCGAGTATGGCGCGCACCCGCGCGGTGCAAACCTGGGGCGAGCCCAGAAGGCCGCCGTCGCGAATGTCTCAGTCGGGAGCAGTTTGCTGCGCTGCAGCGCAACCCGGGAGTCGGCGATCAGGGTCAGCGCCAGCATGCACGGCGCCATGTCGCGGCGCAAAGTCGTCTGCGTTGCACCGTGTT
>CAZTTC010000369.1:0-2528 GCA_964616015.1 uncultured Methylibium sp.
TCGTCGTCGACATCATCTGCTTCCGCAAGCTGGGCCACAACGAGCAGGACACGCCCTCGCTGACCCAGCCGCTGATGTACAAGAAGATCGGCGCGCATCCGGGCACGCGCAAGCTCTACGCCGACAAGCTGGTCGCGCAGGGCACGCTCAAGCCCGAGGAGCCGGACGGCATGGTCAAGGCCTTCCGCGCTGCGATGGACGCCGGCAAGCACACCGTCGATCCGGTGCTGACCAACTTCAAGAGCAAGTACGCCGTCGACTGGACGCCGTACCTCAACAAGAAGTGGACCGACGCGGCCGACACGGCGCTGCCGCTCGCCGAGATCAAGCGCCTGTCGGAGCGCATCACGACGCTGCCCAAGGACTTCAAGGCCCACCCGCTGGTCGAGAAGGTGCTGGCGGACCGCGCGGCGATGGGCCGCGGCGAGATCAATGTCGACTGGGGCATGGGCGAACACCTGGCCTATGCCTCGCTGGTGGCCAGCGGCTACCCGGTCCGCCTGTCGGGCGAGGACTGCGGCCGCGGCACCTTCACCCACCGCCACTCGGTGCTGCACGACCAGAACCGCGAGAAGTGGGACGAGGGCACCTGGATCCCGCTGCAGCACGTGGCCGACGGCCAGGCGCCGTTCGTCGTCATCGACTCCATCCTGTCCGAGGAAGCCGTGCTCGGCTTCGAGTACGGCTACGCCAGCGCCGACCCGAACACGCTGACGATCTGGGAGGCGCAGTTCGGCGACTTCGTCAACGGCGCCCAGGTGGTGATCGACCAGTTCATCGCCTCGGGCGAGGTCAAGTGGGGCCGCGTCAACGGCCTGACCCTGCTGCTGCCGCACGGCTACGAGGGGCAGGGGCCCGAGCACAGTTCGGCGCGCCTCGAGCGCTTCATGCAGCTGGCCGCCGACAACAACATGCAGATCTGCCAGCCGACCACGGCCAGTCAGATCTTCCACCTGCTGCGCCGCCAGCAGGTGCGCATGTTCCGCAAGCCGCTGGTGGTGATGACGCCCAAGTCGCTGCTGCGCGCCAAGGACGCCACCTCGCCGTTGTCGGATTTCACACGCGGCGAGTTCAAGACGGTGATCAGCGAGCGCAACGACGAGATCGACGCCGCCAAGGTCAAGCGCGTGATCGTCTGCTCGGGCAAGGTCTACTACGACCTGGTCAAGAAGCGCGAGGAGAAGAAGGCCTTCGACGTGGCGATCCTGCGCGTCGAGCAGCTCTACCCCTTCCCACACAAGGCCTTCGGTGCGGAGATGAAGAAGTACCCGAATGCCACCGACGTGGTGTGGTGCCAGGACGAGCCGCAGAACCAGGGCGCGTGGTTCTTCATCCACCACTACGTGCACGAGAACATGCTCGAGGGCCAGAAGCTCGGCTATGCCGGCCGCCCGTTCTCGGCCTCGCCGGCGGTGGGCTATGCCCACCTGCACCAGGAGCAGCAAAAGACGCTGCTCGACCAGGCCTTCGCCAAGCTCAAGGGCTTCGTCCTGACGCGCTGACACCGGCTCCTCGCGCCGGTCGCGGGCCGCGTGATGCGGCACCGCCGGCGCGAGGGCTCACCCGCACCCCGAAGAAAGCAACCCCATGGCACTCATCGAAGTCAAGGTTCCGCAGCTCTCCGAATCGGTGGCCGAAGCCACGCTGCTGCAGTGGAAGAAGAAGCCTGGCGAAGCCGTCGCGCTGGACGAGATCCTGATCGAGATCGAGACCGACAAGGTCGTGCTCGAGGTCCCCGCGCCCGCTGCCGGCGTGCTGGCCCAGCTGGTCAAGAACGACGGCGAGAGCTGCGTCAGCGACGAGGTGATCGCGAAGATCGACACCGAAGGCACGGCCGCGGTCAGCCCGCTCGAGGTGAAGCCGGTGCCCGATGCGCAGGCGGCACCGGGTGCCACCAAGGGCGTGGTCGTCGATGCGGGCAAGGCCGGCAGCAAGAGCGACGTGGCGATGCCGGCCGCGGCCAAGCTGATGGCCGACAACCAGCTCGGCGCCGGCGCGGTGACGGGCACCGGCAAGGACGGTCGCATCACCAAGGGCGACGTGCTGGGCGCGCTGGAGTCCGGGTCCAAGCCCGCCGCGGCCCCGGCAGCTCCGGTCGCCGTGCCGACGGCGCCCGCGGTGGCCCGTGCGCTGCCGGCCGTCGCCGTGCCGGCCGGCCCGAACCTCGGTGAACGCCCCGAGCAGCGCGTGCCGATGTCGCGCCTGCGCGCGCGCGTTGCCGAGCGCCTGCTGCAGTCGCAGGCCACCAACGCGATCCTGACGACCTTCAACGAGGTCAACATGGCCCCGGTGATGGAGATGCGCAAGCGCTTCCAGGAGAAGTTCGAGAAGGAGCACGGCGTCAAGATCGGCTTCATGAGCTTCTTCGTGAAGGCCGCGGTCGCGGCGCTCAAGCGCTACCCGGTCATCAACGCCAGCGTGGACGGCAACGACATCGTCTACCACGGCTACTTCGACATCGGCATCGCGGTCGGCTCGCCGCGCGGCCTGGTGGTGCCGATCCTGCGCAACGCCGACCAGATGAGCTT
>CAZTTC010000370.1:0-2509 GCA_964616015.1 uncultured Methylibium sp.
GCGATGGCGGGGATGCTGATCCTCTTCATCAACATCGTCGGCGGCTTCGTCATCGGCGTCGTGCAGCACGGCCTGTCGGCCGGACAGGCGGCCGACAGCTACATCCTGCTGGCCATCGGCGACGCGCTGGTGGCGCAGATCCCGGCGCTGCTGATCTCGGTCGCCGCGGCGATGGTGGTGTCGCGCGTCGGCAAGGAAGAAGACGTCGGCGAGCAGATCCTCGGCCAGATGTTCAAGACCTCGAAGTCCGTCGCCATCGTCGCCGGCGTGATCGGCGCGCTGGGCCTGATCCCGGGCATGCCGCACTTCGTGTTCCTGCTGATCGGCGGCCTGCTCGGCTGGCTGGCCTGGTGGATGCACCAGCGCGAGCAGCGCGCCAAGCACGCCCCCGCCCCCGCGGCCGCCGCCGGCCCGGCACCCGACGCCGAAGCCAGCTGGGACGACCTGCAGCCGATCGACACCTTGGGCCTGGAGGTCGGCTACCGCCTGATCGCGCTGGTCGACAAGGACCGCCAGGGCGACCTGCTGGCACGCATCAAGGGCGTGCGCCGCAAGTTCGCGCAGGACGTCGGCTTCCTGCCGCCGGCCGTGCACATCCGCGACAACCTCGAGCTGCGGCCCAGCGTCTATCGCCTCACGCTGCGCGGCGCGGTCATCGGCGAGGGCGAGGCCTTCCCCGGCATGCTGCTGGCGATCAACCCCGGCCAGGTGGCGACGCCGCTGCTCGGCAACACCACCACCGACCCGGCCTTCGGCCTGCCCGCCACCTGGATCGAGGAGCGCCAGCGGGAAGCGGCGCAATTGGCCGGCTATACGGTGGTTGATTGCTCGACCGTCGTGGCGACCCACCTTTCACACTTGATGCAAGTGAATGCAGCTCGCCTGCTGGGCCGCGTCGAGACGCAGCAGCTGGTCGAGCATGTGACGAAGCTGGCCCCCAAACTCATCGAAGACGTGGTTCCCAAGATGGTCCCGATCGCTGCGCTGCAAAAGCTCCTCCAGCTCCTGCTGGAAGAGGGCGTGCACATCCGCGACATGCGCTCGGTGATCGAGGCCTTGGCCGAGCACGTGGGCACCAACGCCAACCTCGCCAACGACCCGCAGGAGCTGGCCCGCCGCATCCGCGTCGCGCTGGCCCCGTCCATCGTGCAGCAGATCTACGGCCCGGTGCGCGAGCTCGACGTGATCGCGATCGAGCCCGAGCTCGAGCGCCTGCTGTCGCAGGCCCTGACCTCGCCGCACGGCCCGGTGCTGGACCCCGGCGTCGCCGACACCCTGACCCGCCACGCCGCCGATTCCGCCAAGCGCCAGGAAGACCTGGGCCACCCGGCCTGTCTGCTGGTGCCCGACGCGATCCGCGCGCCGATCGCCCGCCTGCTCAAGCGCGCGGCGCCGCGCCTGCGCGTGCTGTCGCACAGCGAGATCCCTGACACGCATTCGATCCGCATCGGTTCGATCATCGGCGCCGCCGTCTAACCGCCCGACATCCGCAGAGGCACAGCATGAACGTCCAACGCTTCACCGGTCGCACGTCCCGCGACGCGATGCAGAAGATGCGCAAGGCCCTCGGCGACGACGCCGTCGTGCTGTCCACCAAGCCCTGCTTCGAGGGCATCGAGATGCTGGCGATGGCCCCGGGCGCACTGGCCGCGGTCGAGGAACACGCCGCGTCGCGCTTCGGCGAGTCGCGCTTCCCCGAGTCCCGTTTCCCCGAGTCCCGCCTGCCCGAGCCGCCCGCCGCCGCCAAGGCCCCGGCCAAGGCCCCGGCGACGATGACCGAGGTGCAGCAGGACGCCGAACAGCTGGCAATGAGCACCCTGTCCTTCCAGGACTACGTGCGCGACCGCATGCTGCGCAAACGCGAAGCCGCGATGCGCGCCGACGAGCGCACCGAACCCACGCTCGCCCCGCCGCAGGCCGCCACGCTGCGCGCCGCGATGCAGGCGCCGGTCCACGCCCCAGCCTTCGACACCGACCCGGCCGCCGCGCCGCAGGCCGCCCAGCGCCCCGCGCCGGCCCGCCGCGCCCCGCCGATGCTGCAGGAAGAAGTCGCCTACACCCGCCCTGCGCCGGGGGCTGCGCCCGCCGCCGCGCCCGTCTCGGCCGCCGCCCCGGCGCTGCGCGAAGCGCAGGCCGACGCCCAGATGCTGTCCGAGCTGCGCTCGATGAAGGGCCTGATCGAAGAGCGCTTCGGCGCCCTCGCCTTCATGGAGAAGCTGCAGCGCCAGCCCGCGCAGGCCCGCCTGACGCAGCGGCTGCTCGAGTGCGGCTTCTCGCCGGTGCTGATCCGCAAGCTGGTGGCCGGCCTGACGCCCGAGGTGATCGACGAGAACACCTGGGCCGCCGACATCCTGGAGCGCAACCTGATGACCGGCGAGCGCGAGCTGCCGATCGAGGACCAGAACGGCGTGTTCGCGCTGATCGGCGCCACCGGCGTCGGCAAGACCACCTCCACCGCCAAGCTGGCCGCCGCCTTCGCCACCAAGCACGGCGCGTCCAACCTCGGCCT
>CAZTTC010000371.1:0-2474 GCA_964616015.1 uncultured Methylibium sp.
GCTGGATCTTCTGCAGCGCGCTGGCCAGGGCCTGCGGGTCGCCGGAGATCTCGGCCCCGCCACGGTCGGCCTCGAACTCGCGCGCGCGGCTGATGGCCATCTGGATCAGGCTGGCCGCCAGCGGGGCCAGCAGCATGACGGCGATCGAGGCGATCGGGTTGGCCGGCCGGCCGTCGCTGCCGCGGCCGCCGAAGAACATCGCGAAGTTGGCCAGCATCGAGATCGCGCCGGCCATCGTCGCGCTGACGGTGCTGATGAGGATGTCGCGGTGCTTCACGTGCGCCAGCTCGTGCGCCATCACGCCGCGCAGCTCGCGCTCGGTCAGCACGCGCAGGATGCCGGTGGTTGCGGCGACCGCGGCGTGGTCCGGGTTGCGGCCGGTCGCGAAGGCGTTGGGCGCGTCTTCCTGGATCAGGTAGACCTTGGGCATCGGCAGCTCGGCCTTCTGGGCCAGCTCGGCGACCATGCGATAGAACTGCGGCGCGCTGGTCTCGTCGACCTGCTGCGCGTTGTACATCTTCAGCACCATCTTGTCGCTGAACCAGTAGCTGAAGAAGTTCATGCCCAGCGCGATCAGGAGCGCGACCACCATGCCCTGCTGCCCACCGAGCACGGAGCCGATCGCCATGAACAGCGCCGTGATGGCGGCCATGAGGATGGCGGTCTTCATCAGATTGAACATGCTGTGCTTCCCTTCGTCACGCCGAACCGGCGCTCTGCCGTAGATGCGGGCCGCCGCCCCGAGTTCAATGGCCTTCGGTGCGCGCCGGGCGGCCGGCCACGAACTCGCGCACGCCGACGCGCCGCCCGCCCGGGCGCTGCAGCTCCAGCAGGTCGAGCGCGCCTTCGCCGCAGGCGATCCGCAGCGCTTCGCCGTTGACGCACACGGTGCCGGGCGCGTCGCCGGTGGCCGGCGCCACCGCCGCCCGCCACAGCTTGACCGTCTGGCCGTCGAAGCCGAAGTTCGCGCCGGGAAAGGGGTCGAAGGCGCGCACGCGGCGCTCGATCAGCGCGGCCGGTCGGGTCCAGTCGATCATGGCCTCGGCCTTGTCGATCTTGTGCGCGTAGCTGACGCCCTCGGCGGGCTGCGGGCAGGGCTTCAGGCCACCGCAGGCCGCCGCCTCCAGCGCCTCGACGGCCAGGCGGCCGCCCAGCATCGCGAGCCGGTCGTGCAGCGTCGCGGTGGTGTCATCCGGGCGGATCGCCTCGCGCTCGACGAGCAGCATGGCGCCGGTGTCCAGGCCCTCGTCCATCTGCATGAGGGTGATGCCGGTCTCGCGGTCGCCGGCCTCGAGCGCCCGGTGGATCGGCGCGGCACCGCGCCAGCGCGGCAGCAGGGAGGCATGGATGTTGAGGCAGCCGCGCCGCGGCAGATCGAGCACCCAGCGCGGCAGGATCAGGCCGTAGGCGGCCACCACCATCGCGTCCAGGTCGGCGGCGACGAGCGCAGCGCGGGCCGCCCGTGCATCGTCTGAGTACTTGCCGTCGAGTCGCAAGCCCTGCGGTTGCACCACGGCCAGGCCGCGCGCCTGCGCCAGCTGCTTGACCGCGGAAGCCTGCAGCTTCATGCCGCGACCGGCCGGCCGGTCGGGCTGGGTCAGCACCAGCGCAACCTCGAAGCCTGCGGCCAGCAGTTGCTGCAGCGCGACGCTCGCGAACTCCGGCGTGCCGGCGAAGGCGATCCTCATGGCGTCGCCCCGGCCTCAGGGGCGCGCGTCCTCGCGCGCCTTCTTCAACAGCTTGCTCTTGATGCGGTTGCGCTTCAGCGGCGACAGGTACTCGACGAAGACCTTGCCCATCAGGTGGTCCATCTCGTGCTGCACGCACACCGCCAGCAGTCCATCGGCGTCGAACTCGCCGGGCTGGCCGTCGCGGCCCAGCGCCCGCACCCGAATGCGGGCGTGGCGGGGCACGCGGTCGTAGATCTGGGGCACCGACAGGCAGCCTTCATCGCCGACCAGCATCTCTTCGCTGGCCGACAGCAGCTCGGGGTTGATCAGCACGCGCGGCTCGTCACGCTCGTCGGAGACGTCGATGACGATGACGCGCTCGTGCACGTCGACCTGGGTCGCGGCCAGGCCGATGCCCTGGGCCTCGTACATGGTCTCGAGCATGTCGTCGACCAGTTGACGGATGCGGTCGTCCACGGTCGCCACCGGCTTGGCGATCTTGTGCAGGCGCGGGTCCGGATAGCAAAGGATGTCGAGCAGGGCCATGGCGGGCTCAGGGTAACGAATTGCGTCAGATGCCGCGTGTGGATCACACGCAACGACGAGGCGTGAAGGGCTACCGTTGCGCAGCCCCCGCGCCCGACCGGTTTCATTGCGGCATCAAGGGTTTATGGGCAGAATCTTCGAAACGAAGTGAGGATTTTCCCCCAAGCGCAGCACGGGGGTACAGCCCTCGCAAAGACCACAGGGCGGCGGATGGGTTGGAACCGGCGTCCACGGAGAGAGATCGATGACACGTCACGT
>CAZTTC010000372.1:0-2459 GCA_964616015.1 uncultured Methylibium sp.
GCGACCCGCGCTTCGTGGACGTGCCGGTGATCATGTGCACCAGCAAGAACCAGGAAACCGACAAGGTCTGGGGCATGCGCCAGGGCGCACGCGACTACGTGGTCAAGCCCGTCGATGCCGACGAGCTGGTGGCCAAGATCCGCGCCTTCGACTGAAGCCGCGACGCTGAACCGCACCGCAACGGGGTCTCCAGGGCATGGCCAAGAAGGAAGCGCTGCGCGAGCTGCAAAGCCGGTTGGCGGAGCGCCTGCAGAATGCGCGCCAGCAGACCGACACCGCCAGCTGGCTGGCGGTCGAGTGCGCCGGCCAGGGCGTGTTGCTGCCGCTCGGCCAGGCCGGCGAGATCTTCCCGCTGGCCGCGCTGGTCGCG
Source organism: uncultured Methylibium sp. (assembly GCA_964616015.1). Taxonomy (GTDB): domain Bacteria; phylum Pseudomonadota; class Gammaproteobacteria; order Burkholderiales; family Burkholderiaceae_C; genus Methylibium. Next base: position 371 of record CAZTTC010000372.1, read on the forward strand.
GTGCCCCACACCAGTGCCTGGTTCCTGGGCGTGGCCAACCTGCGCGGGCGCCTGCACGGCGTCGTCGATCTGGCGTCCTTCCTGGGCCTGCGGGCCACGGCGATGAGCGACATCGGGCGCGAGCAGTCGCGCCTGGTGGCCTTCAACCCCGGGCTCGAGATCAATTGCGCGCTGCTGGTCGATCGGTTGGCCGGGCTGCGCGGCTCCGACCAGATGACGCGCGAGCCCGACGATCCGGCCCGGCCGGCCTTCGCCGGCGGGCGCTACACCGATGCCGGCGGCCGCCGCTGGCAAGAGTTGCAACTGACCTCGCTGGCCAGCGAGGACGCTTTTCTGAGGATTGCCCGGTGAGCGCAAGCCGCCGGAGCACGCCGACCGAACCACCGAGGTGAGCGAGAGGCTTTTATGGGCTTTCTGAACAAGTTCAAGGGTCTGGGTCAACGCAAGTCGAACGACGACGACCTGTCTTTCGACGACGCCTACCCGGGAGCCGACGACCTGGTCGTGGGGCCGGACGGGACGGCCACGCTCGACATGGCGCCGACCCAGCAGGCCACGGTGCAGAGCGCCGATTCGTCGATCATCTCCGAGGCCGCGCCGTCCGAGATGCCCGACGCCTTCGGCGAGACGCGCATCGAAGGCGGCGAGACGCGCGCTGGGGCCGGCCTGCCGCTGATCGGCGGGCTGCCGGCGGCCGAGCAACGGCGCGTGCTGGCGGGGGTCTTCGTGCTGGGCCTGGTCGGCCTGATCACGGTGACCGGCCTGGCGCTGAACTCGGCCAACCAGAGCGCGAGCCAGGTCGCGGCCGCCGGTGACGCGCTGATGCAGTCGCAGCGCCTGGCGAAGTCGGTCTCGCAGGCCCTGGTGGGCAGCACCGCGGCCTTCCCCGAAGTCAAGGAGAGCGCCGGCGCGCTGGCCGGCGCGACGCGCGGCCTGCAGTCCGGCAGCGACGCGGTGTCGCAGGCGCCGACGGGGGTGCAGCCTGCGCTCGAGCCGCTGATGCCGCTGATCGACAAGGCCGAGAAGAACTCCAACACGGTGCTGTCGCAGCAAAAGACGCTGACCGAGGTGAGCCAGGCGCTGCGCGGCATCAACCGCCAGTCGTCGGACCTGCTCGAGATCGCGGAAACCGTGTCCTCGCTCAAGCTGCAGCAGGACGCCTCGCCGGCCGAGCTGTCGGCGGTGGGCCAGGTCGTGATGCTGACCCAGCGCATCGGCAAGTCGGCCAACGAGTTCCTGACCGTGGAGGGCGTGTCGCCCGAGGCGGTGTTCCTGCTCGGCAAGGACCTCAACTCCTTCCGCGAGATCGCGCAGGGCCTGCTCGACGGCAACGCCGACCTGCGGCTGCCCGGCACCAAGGATGCGGCAACCCGCGAGCGCCTGCAGGCGCTGCTGAAGCAATATGAGGAGACCCGCCTGCAGGCCGGCGCCATCCTGGGCAATCTGCAGGGCCTGGTGTCCGCGCGTGAGGCGCAGTCGCAGATCGTGGCCGACAGCGAACCGCTGCGCAAAGGCCTGCAGGAAGTGCAGTCGCAGCTGCAGTCGCGGGCCGGCCTGGGCCTCGGCAGCCTGCTGTTGATCATCCTGTCGCTGCTGCTCGTGCTGGCCGGCATCGGCGGCCTGCTGTACGTGTCGCTGCAGGACCAGCGCCAGCGCGCCGCGATCGCCAACCAGCAACGCGAGGAAGCCGAGCGCCAGGAGCAGGAAGCCAAGCGCGTCAACGACGCCAACCAGGCGGCGATTCTGCGGCTGATGAACGAACTGCAGACGGTGGCCGAAGGCGACCTGACGCAGCAGGCCACCGTGACGGAGGACATCACCGGTGCCATTGCCGACTCGGTGAACTACACGGTGGAAGAACTGCGCACCCTGGTGTCGCAGGTCCAGGGCACGGTGTCGCGGATGACCGAGACCACCTCGCAGGTCGAAGCCACGTCGACCGAGCTGCTGGCCGCCTCCGACGAGCAGCTGCGCGAGATCCGCGAGACTGGCGAGTCGGTGCTGCAGATGGCGGGCCGCATCAACGGCGTGTCCGCGCAGGCGACGCAGTCGGCCCAGGTGGCGCGCCAGTCGCTGGTGGCCGCCGAGT
>CAZTTC010000373.1:0-2459 GCA_964616015.1 uncultured Methylibium sp.
GGCGCGATCGAGGTGCTGTGCGCGCCGCCGGACTTCGAGGCGGTCAAGTCGGCGCTCGAGGCCGCCGGGCTGGCGCCCGAGGTGGCGGAAGTGACGATGCGCGCCGAGAACAGCATCCCGCTCACCGGCGAGGACGCGCAACGCATGCAGAAGCTGCTCGACGTGATCGAGGACCTGGACGACACGCAGGCCGTGTTTCACAACGCCGAGATCGGCGAATGAGGCCCGCATGAAAGTCCTCGTCATCGGCGGCGGTGGCCGCGAGCATGCGCTGGCCTGGAAGATCGCCGCCTCGCCCAAGGTGCAGATGGTCTACGTGGCACCGGGCAACGGCGGCACCGCGACGGACGTGCGCCTGAAGAACGTCGCGATCACCGACATCCACGCGCTCGCGGACTTCGCCCAGGCCGAGAAGATCGGCCTCACCGTCGTCGGCCCCGAGGCGCCGCTGGCGGCCGGCGTGGTCGACCTGTTCCGTGCACGCGGCCTGCGCGTCTTCGGGCCCACGCAGGCCGCGGCGCAGCTGGAGAGCTCCAAGGCCTTCAGCAAGGACTTCATGCAGCGCCATGGCATCCCGACCGCGGCCTACGAGACCTTTTCGGACGCCGCCGCGGCGCATGCCTATGTCGACGGCCGCGGCGCGCCCATCGTCGTCAAGGCCGACGGCCTGGCGGCGGGCAAGGGCGTGGTGGTCGCAGCGACGACGGCGGAGGCGCATGCCGCGATCGACTGGATGCTGGGCACCGGCGGCGACCAGCTGGACGTCACCCACAACAGCGGCGGCGCGCGCGTCGTCATCGAGGACTTTCTCGCCGGCGAGGAAGCCAGCTTCATCGTCATCGCCGACGGCAAGCACGTGCTGGCGCTGGCCACCAGCCAGGACCACAAGCGACTCAAGGACGGCGACCAGGGCCCCAACACCGGCGGCATGGGCGCCTACTCGCCCGCGCCCGTGGTCACGCCCAACCTCCACGCCCGGGTGATGAAGGAGATCATCCAGCCCACGCTGGACGGCATGGCGAAGGACGGCATCCCCTACGCCGGCTTCCTGTATGCCGGGCTGATGATCGACGCGCAGGGCCACGCCAAGACGCTGGAGTTCAACTGTCGCATGGGCGACCCCGAGACGCAGCCCATCATGATGCGGCTCAAGAGCGACCTGCTGGACGTGCTGACGCACGCCGCCGACGGCACGCTCGATCAGGTCGAGCTGCAATGGGACCGTCGCTTCGCGCTGGGCGTGGTGATGGCGGCCCACGGCTACCCCGAGCACCCGCGCAAGGCCGATGTCATCACCGGCCTGCCGGCCGAGGCGGACGACGCGATGGTCTTCCACGCCGGCACCACGCGCCTGAGCAAGGACCTGGTGACCAGCGGCGGCCGCGTGCTGTGCGTCACCGCGCTCGGCGAGTCCGCCAAGGTGGCGCAGGTGCGGGCCTACGAGGCGCTGGCGGCTATCCAGTTCGACGGCATGCAGTACCGGCGCGACATCGGGCACCGCGCGATCAAACGGTAGATGGACCACCCCCGTTGCGGCTTCGCCGCTCCCCCTCCAGGGGGCGCCGCTGGCGACCCGGCAGAGCCGGGCCGCGGCGGCCGCCTGGTCCTGCCTCGACATGCGGTCATGCGGGCGCGTGGTCGACCGCGCGGTTGAGCTGAACGCGCGGTGGCCGAAACCCCGATCCACTTCCGCGGCAACCGCATCGCGCAGGCCTTGCTGCGTGCCGCCGGCTGGCGCGTGCGCTTCGAAGGCTTGCCGGCGCTGCAGGGCGTGATCGTCGTCTACCCGCACACCTCGAACTGGGACTTCCCGGTGGGTCTGCTCGCCAAGTGGGCGATCGGCCTGCCGGTGCGGTTCTGGGGCAAGGACAGCCTGTTCCGCTACCCGATCTTCGGGCGCTGGATGCGCGCCATCGGCGGGATCCCGGTCGATCGCAGCGCGCCGCAGGGCGTGGTGCAGGAGATGGCGGACCGCTTCCGTGCGGCGCGCGCGAACGGCGAGCTGTTCTGGCTGGCGCTGTCGCCCGAGGGCACGCGCAGCTACCGCGACCACTGGCGCTCGGGCTTCTACCACCTGGTGCTGGCGGCCGACGTGCCGTTGGGCCTGGTGACGCTGGACTGGGGCCGGCGCGAGGTCGGCGTCGAGACCTTCGTGCGCCTGAGCGGCGACGCGGCGCAGGACATGGCGCTGATCGCCGATCACCTGCGCGGCGTGCGCGGCCGGCGGCCGGCCCTGGCCGCGCCTGTCACACTCTCGGCCCCATGATCGATACCGCGACCGTCCGGACCTATCTGCTCGGCCTGCAGGCGCGCATCGTCGCCGCGCTGGAGGCCGAGGGCGGCCAGCCCTTCCTCAGCGACCGCTGGACGCGCGAGCCCGGTGGCCCGCTCGAGGGCGACGGCTTGTCGCGGCTGATCGAGGGCGGCGCGCTGCTGGAGCGCGGCGGCTGCAACTTCTC
>CAZTTC010000374.1:0-2453 GCA_964616015.1 uncultured Methylibium sp.
AAGAAGGGCCTGTTCCCCTGGACGGCGTCGGGTCGCGCCATCGCCAACGGCCGAGACGAAGGTTTCACCAAGCTGCTGTTCGACGAGGAAACGCACCGCATCGTCGGTGGCGGCATCGTCGGCACGCATGCCGGCGACATGATCGGCGAGGTGGCCCTGGCGATCGAGATGGGCGCCGACGCGGTGGACATCGGCAAGACCATCCATCCGCACCCGACGCTGGGTGAAAGCATCGGCCTGGCCGCGGAGGTGGCGCACGGCTCCTGCACCGACCTGCCGCCGGCGCGGCGCTGAACACGGAGACCACGCCATGACGCGAACCGCGAACACCGATTACCTGATCGTCGGCGCCGGCACCACGGGCCTGGCCTTCGCCGACACCCTGCTCGCCGAGACCGACGCGCACATCACCATCGTCGATCGGCAGGGCAAGCCCGGCGGTCATTGGAACGACGCCTATCCTTTCGTCACGCTGCACCAGCCGTCGTCGTTCTACGGCGTGGCCTCGGTCGAAATGGGCAGCGGCCTGAAGGACCCGGTCGGGCTGAACCGTGGCCTGTACGAGCTGGCCAGCGGGCCCGAGGTCTGCGGCTACTTCGATCGGGTGATGAACCATCGCCTGCTCGCCAGCGGGCGCGTGAGCTACCACCCGCTGAGCAACCATCTCGGCGGCGGCGAGGTCGAGTCGCTGCTGTCGGGCGAGCGCACGCAGCTCACGGTTCGCCGCAAGCTCGTCGATGCGACCTACTTCACCCCGTCGGTGCCATCGACGCACACGCGCGGCTTCGCCGTCGGGGAGGGCGTGCACGTCGTGCCGCCCAACGGCTTGCCGGGGCTGTGGCACCGCTCGCAGGGCAGCACGATGCCGCGGCGCTTCGTCGTCGTGGGGGCGGGCAAGACCGCGATGGACACCTGCATCTGGTTGCTGCAGTCGGGCGCCGATGCCGACGCGATCACCTGGGTGATGCCGCGCGACTCCTGGGTGACCAACCGCCTGACGACACAGAACGCGCCCGAGTTCTTCAAGCAGGCCATCGGCGGCCAGGCCGACCAGATGGAAGCCTTCGCGCAGGCCACCTCGGCCGACGACCTGTTTTTGCGGCTCGAGGCGCGCGGCGTGATGCTGCGCATTGACCGCGAGCGCATGCCGACGATGTTCCACTTCGCGACGCTGTCGCAGGCCGAGGTCGAGGTGCTGCGCCGCATCCGGCGCGTGGTGCGGCTCGGGCGCGTGCGCTCGCTCGCGGTCGATCACATGCAGCTGGACCAGGGGCGCGTGGACATCGATCCCGGCACGCTCTTCATCGACTGCACGGCTTCGGCGGTGAACTTCAAGCCTGCCGAACCCGTGTTCCAGCCTGGCCGCATCGTCGTCCAGCTGATGCGCGCGCCGCTGGTGGCCTTCAGTGCCGCGCTCACCGCCTACATCGAGGCGCACCACGACGACGATGCGCTCAAGAACCGGCTCTGCACGCCGGTGCCGTTTCCGCACGTGCTGGCCGACTATCCGCGCACGATGGCGGCGGCCATGACCAACCAGTTCCACTGGAACCAGGACGAGACGCTGCGGCGGTGGATCCGCGCCTGCCGGCTCGATGCCTTCGGCCGCCTCACGGCGGGCGCCGACAAGCAGGACGCCGAGCAACAGGCCATCCTTGCCCGACTGAAAGCCCAGGTGCCCGCCGCGGTGGCCAACATGCCCCGCTTGCTGGCGCGTCCGGTGGCCTGAGCCCGGCCGGCGGCTCAGCGACACCGCGCGCCGGCGCAAAAAAAGAGGGCTCCGCGCGGAGCCCTCTTGACTGGCGCAGCAGGCCTTACTCGAGCTTGACCTCGACGCGCCGTGCCTCGGCGGCATCGCCGGCGTTCAGCTGCTCGGGCTTCTTCAGCTCGACCTTGTCCTCGGCCACGCCGACGGCCTTGAGCGCGTCGCGCACGGCCATCGCACGCTGCTTGGCCAGCTCCTCGTTCTTGGCCGGATCGCCGGTGGAGTCGTGGAAGCCGCTGACGACGGCCTTCTTGCCCCCGGCCACGCCCTTCGCGACGTCGGCCAGGGCGGCTGCCGCGCCGTCGGCGACGGCCGCCGAGGCCGTCGCGAAGTAGAACTTCACGATGCCGTTCTCGACCTTGATGCTGGCGCCGCCGGCCGCAGCGACCGGGGCCGCCGCGGTGGCCGGTGCTGCAGCAGCCACCGGGGCGGCTGCTGCCGGCGCCGCGTGCGACGACGCGCTGCCACCCGTCACGCCGGGCAGCAGCGGCACGATCAGCAGCGCCACGATGTTGATGATCTTGATCAGCGGGTTGACGGCCGGGCCGGCGGTGTCCTTGTACGGGTCGCCGACGGTGTCGCCGGTCACCGCGGCCTTGTGGGCCTCGCTGCCCTTGCCGCCGTGGTGGCCTTCCTCGATGTACTTCTTGGCGTTGTCCCAGGCGCCGCCGCCGGTGCACATCGAGAT
>CAZTTC010000375.1:0-2431 GCA_964616015.1 uncultured Methylibium sp.
CTTCGCGCAGCAGCGGGTTGATGCGCACCAGCAGGATGTCGAGCGACTCGCTGTGGTAGATCAGCGGGTACATGGCCGGGTTGCCGGTGTAGCCGCCGTCCCAGAACGGCTCGCCGTCGATCTCCACCGCCTGGAAGATGAAGGGCAGGCAGGCCGACGCCAGCAGCGCATCGATCGACAGGCGCTTGCCGCTGAACACGTGCGCCTGGCCGCTGCGCACGCTGGTGGCGGTGACGAAGAGCGGGATGCTGCAGTCGCGCAGCGCGGCCTCGTCGACGTGGCGCTTGGCCAGGTCGCGCAGCGGGTTGAGGTTGAGCGGGTTGAACTCGTAGGGGCTGAAGGCGCGGAAGAAGTTGTTGATCCACTGGTAGCTCGGCAGCTTGTCGAAGTTGAAGCTCTGGCTCGCCGCGCCGGCCTGGCTGAGCGAGAACGGCGAGAAGGCCGAGCCCGAACCGCTGACGTCGCGCCAGAACGCCGAGAGTGCGGCGCGCGCGCCCTCTCGGCCGCCCTGGGCGTAGCCGGTGGCCAGCACGCCGGCATTCAGCGCGCCGGCGCTGGTGCCGGAGATGGCGCCGATCTCCAGGTCGCTGTCCTCCAGCAGCCGGTCGAGCACGCCCCAGGTGAAGGCCCCGTGCGAGCCGCCGCCTTGCAGCGCCAGGTCGACGCGCCGGCGCCGTGGCGCCCGGGGCGCGGGCCGGGGTGTCGCGGACCCCGCCTGGCGCGGCTGCCGCCAGCGCAGCAGCTTCATGAGCCGGCTACTTATCTGCTTCATCGGTGCTCCGGGTTAACCCGGAGTCTAGCGGCGCGCCCGGTGGACTGCCGGCCGTTGCCGCCGCCTCAGAAGCCGCTGTCCGGTGCGCCGGGCAGCGCCGACGGCGCGGCGGCGAAGCGCAAGGTGAAGCGCGCGCCGGGACTGGCATCCTCGGCCACGCCTTCGCGCGCCTCGTCGAGCACGAGCGTCGCACGGTGCTGGCGGGCGATCTCGGCCACGATGGCCAGGCCGAGGCCGGAGCCGTCGACGTCGGTGCCGAGCGCGCGGTAGAAGGGCTGGAACACGAGTTCGCGCTCGGCGGCCGGGATGCCGGGGCCCGAGTCCTCGACCTGCAGCACGACGACCTGGCCGAAGGGGTCGGCCACCACGCGCACGGTGACCGTCCCGCCGGCCGGCGTGTAGTGCAGGGCGTTGTCGAGCAGGTTGCGGATCAGCTCGCGCAGCAGCACCGCCTGGCCGCGCACGCGGCTGCGCTGCGGCAGCGCGACATCGCCGTCGGCGCCCGGGCCTTCGTAGCCGAGGTCGATGCGCTTCTCGAGCGCCCGCGGCACGAAGTCGCGCACCGTCTCGGTGGCCAGCCGCGCCAGGTTGACGTCGGACATGCGCATCGCGAGTTCGCGGTCCTCGGCACGGGCCATCGACAGCAGCTGGTTGACCATGTGCGCCGCGCGCTGGCTGGACAGGGCGATCTGCTGCAGGCTGCGCTTGAGCGCCTCGGGCTCGCGCTCGCCGGCATCGATCTCGCGCTGGGCGATCTCGGCCTGGGTGCGCAGGCCGGCCAGTGGCGTCTTGAGCTGGTGGGCGGCATCGGCCAGGAAGCGCTTCTGGGTCGAGAAGCTGCGGTCCAGGCGGCCCAGCAGGTCGTTGATCGCGCGCACCAGCGGCGAGACCTCCTCGGGCGCGTCGGTCTCGTCGATCGGACTCAGGTCGTCGGCGGCGCGGCGGCGGATGCGCTGCTGCAGCTCGCCGAGCGGCGCGATGCCGCGCGCCAGCGCCAGCCACACCAGCAGCACCGCCAGCGGCAGGATCGCGAACTGCGGCAGGATCACGCCCTTGATGATCTCGGTGGCCAGCTGCGAGCGCTTGCCCAGGGTTTCGGCCACCTGCACCAGCGCCGGCGAGGTCGTCCCGGGAATGCGCGGTGCGTCCGGCATCGCCACCCACAGGTAGGCGACGCGCACCGGCTCGTTGTGGACGATGTCGTCGCGGTAGCGCAGTTCGCCCACCGCCGGCAGTTCATCGTCGGGCGGCACCGGCAGCGCGCGATCGCCGGCCACGTACTCGCCGCGGGCGCCCAGCACCTGGAAGTAGATCTGGTCGGCCTCGTCGGCCCGCAGCAGCTGGTCGGCGCCGGCCGGCAGCGCGAAGGCGACGCGCCCCCGGTCTACACCGATCTGCTGGGCCAGCACGCGGCTCATCTCGCCGAGCGCGCGGTCGTAGGGACGGTGCGCGATGCTCTGCGCCACCGGCCAGGTCAACGCGATGCTCATCGGCCACAGCAGGAGCAGCGGCGCCAGCATCCAGTCCAGGATCTCGCCGAACAGCGAGCGCTGGCCGCGCAGCTTGTCCATCAGGGCGCGATCTTCTCCAGGCAGTAGCCGAGCCCGCGCACGGTGGCGATGCGCACCGGGCCCTGCTCGATCTTCTTGCGCAGGCGGT
>CAZTTC010000376.1:0-2413 GCA_964616015.1 uncultured Methylibium sp.
GCAGGGCGGCCGGCGCTTCCTGGTCAAGCAGGGCCACGCCAGCGCGATCTGCGAGTTGGACCTGGCCGGGCTCGAGGACTACATCACCGTGCTCTCGGCCACCACCGACAACGTGGCTCTGCTCGATGCGGTGCGCGAACGGCATGGCAACGATCCGTTTCAATGGCTTCCCGTGCTCCTTCGTGAGGTTCAGGATCGGAGGTTTCGTACCTCCCGGAGAGCCGCATGAAAGCTGTTCGTCATGTCCTTGCGCTGGTCGCGCTGGGACTCGTAGTCACCACCGCCAGCGCGCAGTTCGTCAAGGGCAACGAGGCCGTCAAGGTCATGCCCGACGGGACCAAGAAGGTGGAGACGCCGCCGCTGCCATCCACCACGCTGGGGGCACCGTGCGCCGCTGACAACCCGGCCTGCACGGCCAGCGGCTGGCGCATGGTCGAGACACCCGAAGGTCTGCGCGAATGCACAGAGATCTACGCACGCCCAGGGACTTGTCGTGCATCAACTTTCGGCACTGAGAAGCGACCGCGGCTGTGGATAGTCAAGACGCGCGGTCAATGGATGCAATGCCAGCTTCCGGACATCGGTAGCAAGTGCGTGAGTACCAAGGCGCTCCCATACAGCGCCATTCAATGATCGAGGTGACGCCATGTTCGCTTGGGTTGGATCTCAGTTCGACGGTGTGCTGAACACCTACGTGCTCGGCGTCGTCACGGCGTTGATGGCTGGGATTGCGCCCATTGCGTTGACTGCCATGACCCTCTGGGTCGCGCTCTACGGTTGGGCGGTGCTGCGCAACGAGGTCTCGGAGACCCTGCCGACCTTCATGTGGAAGGTCTTCAAGATCGGCGTTGTGCTGGCCTTCGCGCTGCAGTCGGGCTTCTACATCACCAACGTGTCCGACACGGCGAACGCGCTTGCGACGGGCGTCGCGACGACCTTCCTGCCGACAGTTGCGAATCCCGCAACCATTGCTACGCCCTACGCGATCCTCGACGCCTTCAATGACAAGGCGAGCCAACTGGTGCTCGACTTGCTGAAGGAGGCTGGGATCATGCGGCTCGATCTGGTCTTCGCTGCGGTGGTGACTGCGTTCGGCAACGTCATCTTCCTTTGCATCGCGCTCTTCGTGATCACGCTTGCCAAGGTGTTCATGACCTTCGTGATCGCTGTTGGCCCCTTGTTCGTGCTCTGTCTCGCGTGGCGACCGACGGCGCGCTTCTTCGACAGCTGGTTGTCGATGGTGCTGAATGCCGTCGTGCTGACTTGGTTCGCGTTCTTCGCGCTCGGCTTGAGCGCGTACATGGGTGACGTGCTGGTGCAGGCGATTCAGGATCAGGGCGGCTTCATCGGCCCGACCTTCAATGTCGTCGGCGAGAGTCTGAAGTACTGCGTCGTGATGATTCTGATGGCCATCATCTGCTTCCAAGCCCCGAGCCTCGCCTCTGCCCTCACCGGCGGCGCCGCGGTCCAGCAAGGCATCCAGATGATCCAGAACGCCATGATGGTCTCGGGCCTGCGGTCGGCTTCCTCCGCAAGGGGTGCCGGTGCCGCGGGTGCAGCCGGCGGTGTCGTGCGCGCCGGTGCTGGTCTCCCTTATGTCGCGGGCCAGGCCACGGGCGCAGCCGCCGCAGCCACAGGTCGCGCAGCAGGAACCATGGCCGCCGGTGCCGGCGCCGTGGTCCGCCAGGGTTACGGCGCGGTGCGAACCGCTGCCTACAAGCTCGCCGCACTCCGCGGCAGAGCGTAGTCATCAACCAGTTGAAGGAGCGTGAGATGAAGACTCGTCTGAAGGCCGCTGCCGCCGCTGTCCTCATTGCCGGAAGCCTCGGTGCAGGGAATGCCCGTGCACAGGGCATCCCCGTCATCGACATCGCCAACCTCATCCAGACCATCCTGCAGGTCTTGAACGATGTCACCGAGATCAGCAACCAAGTCCAGCAGATCACCCAGCTGCAGGACCAGCTCAACAGCATCAACGGCATCCGCAACCTGGGCAACGTGTTCAACAACCCGATGCTGAAGAACTACGTGCCGGCCGAGGCCTACACCTACCTCAACGCGATCAACACATCGGGGTACTCCGGCTTGAACGGCACGGCCAAGGCGCTGCGGGACGCCAGCATGGTCTACAACTGCATGGACCTGAGCGGCGATGCCCGGACCAGCTGCCAGGCCACGCTGGCCCAGCCGTACCAGCAGAAGGGGCTGCTGCAGGACGCAATGAAGTCGGCTGCCGGGCGCCTCTCGCAGATCCAGTCGCTGATGGGTCAGATCAACGCCACCTCCGACCAGAAGGCGGTGCAAGAGATCCAGGCCCGCATCGGCGCCGAGAACGCGTTGCTGGCCCACGAGATGAGCCAGGTGCAGATGCTGCAGGGCATGGCCGACAGCGAGGAGCGCATCGCCCGGTCGC
>CAZTTC010000377.1:0-2411 GCA_964616015.1 uncultured Methylibium sp.
GGCGAGAACCCGCACCAGCAGGCCGCCTTCTACCGCGACCTGCACCCCGCGCCCGGCTCGCTGGTGGCTGCTGTGCAACTGCAGGGCAAGGAGCTGTCGTACAACAACATCGCCGACGCGGACGCGGCCTGGGAGTGCGTGAAGAGCTTCGACGCATCGACACCGGCCTGCGTGATCGTGAAGCACGCCAACCCCTGCGGCGTCGCGCTCGGCGCCCGCGCGGACCAGGCCTACGGCAAGGCCTTCAGGACCGATCCCACGTCGGCCTTCGGCGGCATCATTGCCTTCAACTGCGAGGTCGACGAGACCGCGGCCCAGGCCATCAGCAAGCAGTTCGTCGAAGTGCTGATCGCGCCGGGCTACACCGAGGGCGCGCTTGCCGTCTTCGCGGCCAAGGCCAACACCCGGGTGCTGCGCATCGCGCTCGACGGCGTGGACCGCCGCGCGCCCGACGCCTGGTCGCGCGGGCTCAACAGCCACGACATCAAGCGCGTCGGCTCGGGCCTGCTGATCCAGACCGCCGACAACCACGAGCTGGTCTCGGGCCACCTTAAGCTGGTGACGAAGCGGGCGCCGACGCCGGCGCAGACCGCCGACCTGCTGTTCGCGTGGAAGGTCGCGAAGTTCGTGAAGAGCAATGCCATCGTGTTCTGCGGCGACGGCATGACGCTGGGCGTCGGCGCCGGCCAGATGAGCCGCCTGGACAGCGCGCGCATCGCCAGCATCAAGGCCCAGCACGCGGGCCTGACGCTGCACGGCTCGTGCGTGGCGAGCGACGCCTTCTTCCCCTTCCGCGACGGCCTGGACGTGCTGGCCGACGCCGGCGCCACCTGCGTGATCCAGCCCGGCGGCAGCGTCAAGGACAACGAGGTGATCGCGGCGGCCGACGAGCGGGGCATCGCGATGGTGTTGACCGGCGTTCGGCACTTCCGGCATTGAGCGAGCGGTGACGCCGCACAGGGCGCTGTACTGCGCTCATGTCCCCCGGGGCGGCTGCGCCGCCCCTCCTCCTTTACTTCGCTCCGCACAGCACCCTGTGCAGCGTCACCGCTGCCACCGCCCTGCCGACTCCGGCGTTCGCCAGGCGCGAGCGATGGAAAGTCGAGGGCAATGGGTGACCGGCGGAGTGAAGCAAAGGCGGAGACGCGAGCGTCCAGCAAGCGACGGGGGACATGAACGGAGCCGGTCACCCATAGGCCTCGACCCGCGCCAAGTAGGCACGGCCACGCCGCCCGCTTAGCATCGCCCCCCATGAGTCTTGCCGCCGACACGATGGGCCTCGCGCTGTCGTTCATCGCCCGTCTGATCACCGGCGCGCAGGGCCACTGGTACGGCTGCCCGCCCAAGGCCGAGCAGCGCATCTACTTCGCCAACCACCAGAGCCACCTGGACTGGGTGCTGATCTGGGCCTCGCTGCCGCGCGACCTGCGGGCGATGACGCGGCCGATCGCGGCCAGGGACTACTGGACCTCGGGCAGGTTCAAGCACTGGATCACGCGCGAGGTCTTCAACGCGGTGTACGTCAGCCGCCAGCGCACCGACGACCAGGACCCCCTGGAGCCGCTGGTCGCCGCGCTGCAGCGCGGCGACTCGCTGGTGATCTTTCCGGAGGGCACGCGCAACCACCAGGGCGTGCCCCAGGCCTTCAAGAGCGGCCTCTTCCACCTGGCCGAGCAGTTCCCGAACATCACGCTGATCCCGGCCTGGATCGACAACGTGCAGCGCGTCATGCCCAAGGGCGAGGTCGTGCCGGTGCCCATCCTGTGCTCGGTGACCTTCGGCGCGCCGATCGCCCCGCCGCAGCCCGGCGAGGACAAGCGCGCCTTCCTCGACCGGGCGCGCGAGGCGGTGGTGGCGCTGGAGGCGGTCGCTGCATGAGCTCGCTGCGCCAGTGGAGCGTGTCCGAGCAGGTCGGCCTGCTCTTCCTGATCCTCTTCGGCGTGCTGCTGCTGGTCACGGCGCTGAGCTTCCTCGCCTCGCTGCGCGAGCGCACGCCCGAGCAGCAGGGCAGCCTCGAGCGCTTCCAGCGCGACCTGCGCGCCGTGTGGATCAGCGCCACGCTGTTCTGGCTGGCCTGGGTGTCGGGACCACTGGGCGCGACGCTGCTCTTCGGGGTGTTCAGCTTCCTCGCGCTGCGCGAGTACATCACCCTGATGCACACGCGCCGCAGCGACCACCGCAGCCTGATCCTGGCCTTCTTCATCGTGCTGCCGCTGCAGTACGTGCTGGTGGCCCACCGCAACTTCGACCTGTTCTCGGTTTTCATCCCGGTCTATATCTTCCTGGCGATCCCGGTGGTCAGCGCGCTGGCCGGCGACCCGGAGCGCTTCCTCGAGCGCAACGCGAAGATCCAATGGGGCGTGATGGTCTGCGTCTACGGCATGAGCCACACGCCGGCGCTGCTGCTGCTG
>CAZTTC010000378.1:0-2405 GCA_964616015.1 uncultured Methylibium sp.
ACCCACTCGGCCAGCGCCGCCGACTGCATGCCGGCGCGGGCGTTGACGCGGAAGACGTTGGGCGAGCACTTGTCGGCGGTGATCGAGTCGGCGAAGGACACGGTGGTCGCGATCAGGCGGTCGTTGCGCTCGGCGACCTGGCCCACGGCCAGCGTCGAGCCGGAATTGACGGTACCGGTCAGGAAGTCGACCTTGCCGACCTGGAACAGCTTCTCGGCCTTCTGCGTCGCGACCGCCGGGTTGGCCTCCTCGTCCTCGTAGACCAGCTCGAGCTTGCGGCCCATCACGCCGCCGCCTGCGTTGATCTGCGCGGCCGCGAGGTCGAGGCCCCACTTCACCTGCTGGCCGATGCCGGCATAGGTGCCGGACAGCGGCGTGACGACGCCGACCTTGATCGGCGTGCCCTGCGCGGCGGCGCCAGCGCAGCAGGTGGCCGCGGCGGCGGCGAGGACGAGGCGGGCGAACTGGGGGATCGATGTCTTCATGCTTGTCTCCTGGGGTTCTGGGGGGCAGGTTGTCGGATCACAGTCCGGTGAAGTGCGGCTTGCGCTTGCCGTGGAAGGCCTCGACGCCTTCCTTGAAGTCGGCCGAGCTGCGCAGGCGCGAGTAGCAATGGCCTTCGAGCTCGATCGCGATCGACAGCGGCGAGTCCTCGGTGTCGTTGAGCAGCTTCTTGGCGGTGCGCTGGGCCAGTGGCGAGAAGCCGCGCAGCTCGTCGACGAGGGCGTCGGTGGTCTTCTCCAGCTCGGCGTCGGGCACGCACTCGGTCGCGACGCCCCAGTCGAAGGCCTGCGCACCGGGGATGCGGCGCGAGCGCATCACGATGTCCTTGGTGCGCGTGATGCCGACCATCTTCTGCAGCCGCGCCGAGCCGCCCGAGCCGGGGATCTGGCCGAGCTTCTGCTCGGGCAGCGCGTACAGCGTGGTCTCGGTGACGAGGCGGAAGTCGCAGGCCAGCGAGAGCTCGAAGCCCACGCCGAAGCAGTAGCCGCGGCCGGCCGCGATGACCGGCTTGCTGCAGCGCGCCGGCGCGGCGACGTTCCAGGCCAGCTTGGCCACATGCTCCGGCGTCGCGGCGAGGAAGCCCTTGATGTCGCCGCCGCTGGAGAAGTGCTCGCCGATCGCGCGCACGACGATCACGCGCACGCGCGGGTCGGCGTCGAGCGCCTCGAACACGATGCGCAGCTGCTCGCGCGCGCCCATGCTGATCACGTTGAACGGCGGTCGGTCGAGGACGATGTCGGCGCGCTCGCGGGCCGCGTCGATCTCGACGCGAAAGCCGTCGAGTTCCTTCGGCAGCGTCTGCGCCGGGTGCGAAAGGTCGGTGAGGTTCATGACGGGGCTCCGGGGGGACGGGACGGATCGGTCGGCGCGGCGTCGAACTCGCCGGCAACGAGCTTGCGGCGCAGCACCTTGCCGACCGGCGACTTGGGGATCTCGCGCACGAAGACGTACTCGCGCGGGCGCTTGAAGTTGACGAGGTCGGAGCTGCGGCAGTGCGCGTCCAGCGCGTCGGCGGCCACCGGCGCACGCGCCTTGACGAAGGCCACGACCTTCTGGCCCCAGCGCTCGTCCTTCAGGCCGGCGACCGCGACCTCGTCGACGGCCGGGTGCAGCGACAGCACCGACTCGATGTCCACCGGCGAGATGTTCTCGCCGCCGCTGATGATCATGTCGTCGACGCGGCCGGTGACGAAGAGCTCGCCGTCGGCGTCGAAGTAGCCGGTGTCGCCGGTGAAGTACCAGCCCTCGCGCAGCGACTTGGCATTGGCGTCGGGCCGCCGGTGGTAGCCCTCGAAGGCCTCGTCGCCGGTGAGGTCGGCAATGATCTGGCCCTCCTCCAGCGGTGCCACGCGCTGCTCCACCGAGCTGGCGTCGAGCTTCACGACGCGCAGCCGCGTGTTGATGCCTGCGCGACCGGCCGAGCCGGGCTTGCCGACGGCGCGCTGGTTGATCGAGAAGGTGTAGATCTCCGAGCTGCCGTAGTGGTTGACGAAGAGCTCGGGCTCGAAGGCGCGGGCCAGGCGCAGCAGCAGCGCGTCGTGCATCGGCGCGCCGGCGAAGCCGAGCTTGCCGACGCTGGAGACGTCGGTGTTGGCGAAGGCCGGGTGCGACAGCAGGTCGTGGTACAGCGTCGGCACCAGGTAGAGGTGGCTGATGCGCTCGGCCTCGATCGCGGCCAGCGCCGCGGCCGCGTCGAACCGGGGCATGCAGACGAAGCGGCCGTCGATGAGCGCCAGCGCCAGCAGCGAGCGCACGCCCATCGTGTGGTACAGGGGCATCACGCCCAGCGTGCGCTCGCCGACGCCGTAGCGGTTCTGCGCGACGTGCGCGAGCGCGGCGATGCGCTCGGCGCGCTGGCGGCGCGGCACGCCCTTGGGCTTGCCGGTGGTGCCGCTGGTGTA
>CAZTTC010000379.1:0-2394 GCA_964616015.1 uncultured Methylibium sp.
GCGGATCGCGCGCAGCGCCTTCAGCGTCAGCAGTTCCGGATCGCCGGGGCCGGCGCCGACCAGCCAGACCGGGTGTGTTTCAGGCGGAGCGTTCATGGGCGTGACCTTCGTGGATCTGCATCGCGCGGTGGGCGCGCACCAGCACCTCGACCTGGTCCTGCAGCGGTGTCGGCAGCGGCGTGCCGCCGCTCACCACCGACTGGATGTAGACCGCGGTCGACGCCGCGTCGCTCACCCGCGGCAGCAGCGGCAGTTGCATCAGCGCACCTTCGGTGCCGGCACAGCCCAGCTCGGGCCGCAGGCTGCCGCCGATGTGGACGTCCAGACGCGGCAGCCGGCGCGCATCGGCCACCGGCTCGCCCTCGGTGCCGCGCATCAGCAGCGCGTGCGCACCGCAGTGCTGCAGGAAGCGCGCATGCGACAGCGCGTACTCCGGGTGGGTGTAGTTGACGACGCGCAGACAGGGCATGCCGCGCGGCGTCAGCAGCTTGGCCACCGTGTGGCCGGGGTTGCGCAGGCCCAACTGCCAGCGCAGGTCCAGCAGCGCGGCGAGCGGCGGACACAGCGATGCCGTCGGCATGAAGACCGGCTCGTGGCGCGCCCACGCGGCCTGCACGCCGGCCGCGTCGTGGGCGATCGGCAGGCCGAGCGCGGCGAACAGCTCGTGCGTCGTGACCCGCGTCGGATCGCCGAGCGGCCCGTGGACCAGCACCGGCAGGCCTTCCTGCGCCAGCAGCAGCGCCAGCAGCGCGGTCAGGTTGGGCAGCTTGCGCGCGCCGTTGTAGGACGGCAGCACGATCGGCATCGCGCCGCCGTCGATCGCGAGGCTGCGCGCCGCGGCCGACGCCGTGAAGCCGGCGAGCTCCTCGGTGGTCTCGCCCTTGATGCGCATCGCGATCGCGAAGGCGCCGCGCTCCGCTTCGCTGACCTGGCGGTCCAGCACCTGGTCCATGAGGTCGCGTGCCTGCGCCTCGGACAACGAGCGGGCGCCCTCCTTGCCGCGGCCGATCTCCTTGAGGTAGCGAGCGATGCCCATGATCGAGTTTCTCAAGTCCCGGGCCAGGGTGGGGGGTGATGTCGCTCGAGGCGGTGCGAGAGCTTGCAGTGCGTGCCCAGCGTCGTCCGGCCCTAGGCAGCCTGCCTGGTGGCGCGCACCAGGCCACGCAGCGCCGGCAGACAGGAACCGCAGTTCGTGCCGCACTTCAGCGCGGCCTGCAGCTGCGTCAGCCTTGCGTCGGGCGGGCCTTCGGCGCGCGACAGGGCGTCCAGGATCTGCGGCTCGCCGACGTCGAAGCAGGAACACACCTGCTTGCCGCGCGGCGCCAGCGCGATCGGCGCCTTGGCGCCCGGCTGCAGCAGCGCGCGGCCATAGGCCTGCGCCGGCAGCTCGTCGGTCAGCAGCGCCTTGATCCAGGCCTCCGCGCGGATGTCGCCGCCCAGCACGAAGGCCTCGAGCCGCGCCTGGCCCGCCGCAGCCGAGCCGGCAGCCGCCAGCACGCGCATCGCGCGGTGCTGGCCGTGCTTGCGGTCCACGTAGCGCAGTGCCTGCGGGCCGGCGATGCCGAGCAGGGCCTCGATCTGCGTCAGCAACTCGGGGGCGGCGGCCTCCTGGGCCGCGGCGCGCAGCAGCACGCCGACCACGCCGCGCGCATGCGGCTCGCGGCCGAAGGGCACGCAGTGCGCGTAGTCGAAGGCCGGCATCAGCGCGCGCAGCGCCTGCAGCGCGCGCAGCGCCTCGTCCTCGGGCAGCCACGCCGCGGCGACCAGCTGCCAGGGCAGCTCGGCCTTCAGCAGCTTGACCGCGGCGTGCTTCAGTTCGGGCTGCTTCGACTGCGGGCAGTAGCTGCTCGGCATCAAGGCGTTGATGCCGGTCAGCGGCACGCCGGTGGCGCTGCGGCCGGACACGAACTCCTCGCCCCAGTGCATCGCGACGAAGGCCTGGGCCGGCCGCAGTGCCTCGCTGGCGCGCACCGGCAGCACGATGGAGCCGCGGCGCGAGGTCACGTGCAGCAGCTGGCCCTCGGCCCAGCCGCGGCGCGCCAGTTCTTGCGGATGGAGCTCGATGCCCGGCTCGGACACATGGCCGAACAGGCGACCCAGCGTGCCGGTGCGGCTCATGCCATGCCAGTGGTCGCGCAGCCGTCCCGTCGTCAGCGACACCGGGTAGCGTGCATCGCGCGGCTCGGCCAGCGCGCGGCAGGGCGCATCGGCAAAGCGTGCACGGCCGTCGGCGGTGGGGAAGCGGCCGTCCTCGTAGAGCCGCGCGCGGCCGGTGGACTGGCCCTCGGGGCAGGGCCACTGCTGCGGCGCGCGCTCGAGCAGCGCGTAGGACAGGCCGGTGATGTCGAGGTCGCGGCCGCGCGTGCTCTCGCGATGCTCGTTCCACACCGACTC
>CAZTTC010000380.1:0-2384 GCA_964616015.1 uncultured Methylibium sp.
CGCGGCGAAGCCATGACCTCGGTCTTCGATGCCGAGGCCGGCATCGCGCTGGACAGCACCTTCGTCAAGGTCGTGGCCTGGTACGACAACGAGTGGGGCTACTCCAACAAGGTGCTGGAGATGGTGCGGGTGATCGCGCGCTGAGTTTCAGGCGCAGAGATCGAAGGAACTGGGCCCCGCGAGGGGCCTTTCTGCTGGGCGGTCCGCGGCCTGTGGCAACTGGATACAAAGCCGTCGCGCGGCGCAGTGACATTGTGAGCAGCGGCCTCGGCCTTGCAGGCGCGGCGTCAAGCGGCGCGGCGGGGCCGCCCCTAAACTGTCGGCGCTCTGGCTGCCCCTGGGTTCACATGCATCACTCCTTCGGTTTCCGTCGCGCGCTGGGTGCGCTCGTCGCTGCGGCCTCGCTGTCGTCCTGGGTGCAGGCGGCGCCCGCCGACGCGGGGTCGGCGCGCGTGATCGTCACCTACAAGGCGCCCTCGGTCGTGTCGACCCTGCGCGGCCGGCAGATGCTGGAGCGGCTCGACACGCGGCTCGATGGCCTGGCGCGGCGGCAGGGCCTGGCGCTGCAGTCGCGTCGCGCGGTCGGCGAGCATGCGCACGTCGTGCTGGCGCAAGGCATCGACGCGGCGACGCTGGCGCGCCGCCTGAGCGCCGATCCCGACGTCGCCTACGCCGAGCCCGACCGCCTGGTGAAGCGCGCGGCCGTTCCCAACGACCCGCTGTACACGGCCGGCGGCGTCAACGGCCCCGTCGGCGGGCAGTGGTACCTGAAGACGCCCGCCGGCCCGGTGCGCTCGTCGATCGACGCCACGACGGCCTGGGACCGGACAACCGGCAGCTCCAACGTGGTGGTCGCGGTGTTCGACACCGGCGTGCGCTTCGACCATCCCGACCTCGGCCGCGCGACGCAGGGCGGCAAGCTGCTCGCCGGCTATGACTTCGTGACCAACACGACCTACGCCAACGATGGCGACGCGCGGGACGCCGACGCTTCCGACCCGGGCGACTGGATCTCGCAAGCCGACTTCGACGGCGGCGCCTTCGGCCCCAACTGCGACGTCGCCGACAGCTCCTGGCACGGCACCCAGGTGGCCGGCATCGTCGGCGCGCTGAGCAACAACGCCGCAGGCATGGCCGGCGTGAGCTGGGGCGTGCGCCTGCTGCCGCTGCGGGTGCTCGGCAAGTGCGCGGGCTTCCAGTCCGACATCGTCGCCGGCATGCGCTGGGCGGTCGGCATCACCGTGCCGGGCCTGCCGGCCAACCCAACGCCGGCGCGGGTGCTCAACCTCAGCCTCGGCGGCACCGGGAGCTGCGGCTCGACCTACCAGAGCGCCGTCAACGACGTGCTCGCGCAGGGCGCCGTGGTCGTCGTGTCGGCCGGCAACAGCGCCGGGCACGCGGTGGCAGCTCCGGCCAACTGCACCGGCGTGATCACCGTCGCGGGCCTGCGCCACATCGGCACCAAGGTCGGCTTCTCCGATGTCGGCACCGAGGTCGCGATCAGTGCGCCCGGTGGCAATTGCGTCAACACCAGCGGAAGCTGCCTGTTCCCGATCCTCAGTGCCAGCAATGCCGGCCTCCAGGGACCGACGAGCTCGATCTACACCGATGGCTTCAACATCACCGTGGGCACCAGCTTCTCGGCCCCGCTGGTGTCGGGCGTGGCGGCCTTGATGCTGTCGGTCCAGCCGCAACTGACGCCTGCTCAGGTGCTGACTTTGCTCCAGGGTAGCGCCAGACCATTCCCCACCACCGGTGCAGATCTGGGCGTGCCGCGCTGCATGCCGCCGCAGCTGGATGGAGCTGGTAATCCGATCGATCAGAGGGAGTGCTACTGCACGACGGCGACCTGCGGTGCCGGCATGCTCGATGCGCGGGTCGCGGTCCAGTCCGCAGCTGCCGCATTGATCGCCAGGATCGACGTGACGCCCGCATCGCCCCAAGCGACGACCGCGATCAGTTTGCTGGCGTCGACGTCGCCGCTGCCTGGCGGCAGTGCTGCGGCAACAGGCTACTCATGGGCCATCACGGACACAGGCGGTGGCATCGTGACGAGCTTCGTCGGAGCCACGAACGCTTCGACCGCCAGTATCACGGCGTCGGGCGAAGGGACGTTTTCGGTGGCAGTGACGGTCACGGACAGCGCTGGCGGTCAGACAACGACATCGCAGCGGATCAGCGTGGCGGCAGCCGCGCCTGGAGGAGGCGGCAATTCTGGTGGCGGCGGCGGAGGCGGCGGTGCGCTCGGCTGGGGCTACCTCGTCGCGCTGCTGCTGGCGGTCGTCGCCGCGCGGCGCGTGGTCCGCTAGCGCAGACGGCTAGCGCGGACGGCTAGAGCGGCCCGCTGCCGCAGGCCGTGAACGTCTTGCCGCGCAGCTTGTCGG
>CAZTTC010000381.1:0-2363 GCA_964616015.1 uncultured Methylibium sp.
TGCGACCTTTGGGTTATGAGCCCAACGAGCTACCAGACTGCTCCACCCCGCGACTGAGTCGGAAATTATAGCACCACGCGACGGCTCGGGCGAGTCTCACAGACCCGCCGCGTCGAGGCTGCGTCCGAAACGCTCGGCGTTCTGGAAGCCGATGACGCGCACCCCGGTGAGTTCCTGTCCCCGGGCGTCGAAGAACACGATGCCCGGCGGGCCGAACAGCTTGAAGCGCTTGAGCAACGCACGATCGGCATCGGTATTGCGTGTCACATCGGCCTGCAGCAGCAGCGCCTTGTCCAGACGCGTGCGCACGCCGGCGTCGGTGAAGGTGAAGCGCTCCATCTCCTTGCAGCTGACACACCAGTCGGCATAGAAGTCGAGCATCACCGGCCGTCCAGCGGTACGCAGCACGGCGTCGAGCTCATCGACGGTCGCGATGCGACGGAAGGCGACGCCGTCGGCGGCGGCCAGCGCTGGCGCGATCCCGGAGACGGCGGTCGAAGTCCCCGACACCGCAGAGCCCGCCGCGCGCGCCGCAAAGGGCTGCAGCGGTTGCAGCGCATCGCGCGCTCCGGCGGCCGCACCGACGATCTGTGTCGCCCCCAACAGCGCCAGCACGAGGCCGAACGCCTTGCCCAGCCGCAGCGCTGAGCCCGCGCCGTCCGGCAGGCGATCGAAGGCCTGCAGGAAGGTCGCCGCACCGAGCAGCAGCGCGCCCCATCCGGCAACGGCCAGGGGCGCGGGCAGGACGGGCGCGAGGATCCACCAGGCCACGCCCAGCAGCAACAGGCCGAAGAAGCGCTTGACCGTCTCCATCCACGCGCCAGCCCGCGGCAGCAGCGCTCCGGCCGACGCACCCAGCAGCAGCAGCGGCACGCTCATCCCCGCCGCCAGCGAGAACAGCGCGCTGCCGCCCAGCACGACGTCTCGGGTCTGGCTGATGTAGATCAACGCACCGGCCAGCGGCGCGGCAACACAGGGACTGACGATCAGCGCCGACAGGCCGCCCATCGCAAACACGCCTGCCAGGCGACCGCCCGGCAGGCGGCTGGACGACGCACTCAGCCGGTCGCGCAGTCCTGCCGGCAACTGCAGCTCGTAGGCACCGAACATCGACAGCGCCAGCAGCGCCAGCAGCAGCGCAAAGGCGCCCAGCACCCACGGGTTCTGCAAGGTTGCAGCCAAACCTTCACCCGCCAGCCCTGCGGCGACCCCGAGCGCCGTGTACAGCAGGGCCATCCCCAGCGCATATGCGGCAGCCAGCATCAGGCCACGCGAGCGCGTGCCGTTGCCGCCTTGTCCGACGATGATCGACGACAGGATCGGCAGCATGGGCAGCACGCAAGGCGTGAAGGACAGCAGCAGGCCGGCGACGAAGAACACGCCGACCACGACCCAGTAGCGACCGCTGCGCAACGCCTCGTCGATCCCGGCGTCGCCGCTGGCCGACCCGGCGCTTGCGGCCGCGGTCGCAGTCGTCGCCAGCGACGACCCACCCGCGCCCGAAGCATCGACCAGCAGGCGCACACCGCCATCGCCCCCGAAGGCCACCAGGCGCACCTCGGCCGCACTCTGCATTGGCGGGTAGCACAGCCCCTGGTCGGCGCAGCCCTGGCTCGTCACCATCAACCGGAACGCGGCCGGCGCCGCAGTCACCGGAACGCGGATGACGACACGGTCGCGATGGGTCTCGACGTCCTTCTGGAAGGTCTCGTCGAACTTGATCTTGCCGCGCGGAATGTCGACTGCGCCCAGGCTCGTACCGGCTCCCTCCGCCGCGAACTTGAACTGCTCGCGGTAGAGGTAGTAGCCGTCCGCGACGCGGAATCCGACCTCGACCGTGCGCTCGTCGAGCGCGCGCGCCTCAAAGCGGAAGGCCTGCTCGGGCGGGAGGAAATCCTCGGCGGCCGGCGCCAGCCGGGGCAGGGCCAGCCAGACCAGGACATACAGCAGGACGAGGAGCAGACGCATGAGGGCGAGCGATGGGAGTCGGGCAAGCGCGAGTGTGCTCGCAAGCGCAAAGGCCAGCTTGCGCTGGCCTTTGTCAGTCGGTGCGGGACGCGAATCCTGTCACGCAGCGCTCTCGGTCGTGGCCTCCGCAGCCATGGGCTCGGGACGGTCCACCAACTCGACGAAGGCCATCGGCGCGTTGTCGCCGACGCGGAAGCCCATCTTCAGGATGCGGGTGTAGCCGCCCGGGCGGGCCTTGTAGCGCGGGCCCAGTTCGCCGAACAGTTTGGTGACCACATCGCGGTCGCGCGTGCGGTCGAAGGCCAGACGGCGATTGGCGAGCGTCGGCTCCTTGGCCAGCGTGATCAGCGGCTCGACGACGCGGCGCAGTTCCTTGGCCTTGGGGACCGTGGTCT
>CAZTTC010000382.1:0-2356 GCA_964616015.1 uncultured Methylibium sp.
GCGGCCAGGCGCGCCAGCAGCGGCGCCGGCTCCCAGAACGTCGCGTCGTCGTGCGGGTTCTTCTGGAAGCGCTTCATGGCCTGCACCACGTTGAACAGGCCCTGGGTGTCGGCGTAGCACATCGGGCCGCCGCGGTGCAGCGGGAAGCCATAGCCGGTGAGGTAGACCATGTCGATGTCGCTGGCCTTGCTGGCGATGCCTTCCTCGACAATCTTGGCGCCCTCGTTGACCAGCGAGTACACGAGCCGGTGCACGATCTCCTCGTCGCTGATCTTGCGCGGGGTGATGCCGAGCTCCTTGCGGTGCTTCTCGATCATCTCCTCGACCAGCTTCGACGGGATGGCGTCGCGCTTGCCGGGCACGTAGTCGTACCAGCCCGCGCCCGTCTTCTGGCCGTAGCGGCCCAGCTCGCACAGCAGGTCGGCGGTCTTGCTGTAGCGCATGTGGGGCTTCTCGACATAGCGGCGCTTGCGGATGGCCCAGCCGATGTCGTTGCCGGCCAGGTCGCCCATGCGGAAGGGGCCCATCGCGA
Organism: uncultured Methylibium sp.; assembly: GCA_964616015.1. Taxonomy (GTDB): domain Bacteria; phylum Pseudomonadota; class Gammaproteobacteria; order Burkholderiales; family Burkholderiaceae_C; genus Methylibium. The sequence goes on from CAZTTC010000382.1 coordinate 533, forward strand.
AGCCGAACTTCTCCACCGCCTTGTCGACCTGGGCCGGTGTGGCGCCCTCCTCCAGCAGGAAGCCGGCCTGGCGCGAGTACTGCTCGATCATGCGGTTGCCGATGAAGCCGTCGCACACGCCCGAGACCACGCAGGTCTTCTTGATCTTCTTGCCGAGCTGCATCACCGTGGCCAGCACGTCCTTGGCGGTCTTGTCGCCGCGCACCACCTCCAGCAGCTTCATCACGTTGGCCGGGCTGAAGAAGTGGGTGCCGATCACGTCCTGCGGGCGCTTGGTGAAGCTCGCAATCTTGTTCATGTCCAAGGTCGAGGTGTTCGACGCCAGGATCGCGCCCGGCTTCATCACCTCATCCAGGGTGCGGAACACCTTCTCCTTGACGCCGATCTCCTCGAACACCGCCTCGATCACCATGTCGGCGTCCTTCAAGTCGGCGTAGTTCAGCGTGGTGCTCAGCAGCGCCATGCGCTGCTCGTACTTGTCTTGCTTGAGCTTGCCCTTCTTGACCTGGGCTTCGTAGTTCTTGCGGATGATGCCAAGGCCCTTGTCGATGGCCTCTTGCTTCATCTCGAGCATCACGACCGGCAGCCCGGCGTTCAGGAAGTTCATCGCGATGCCGCCGCCCATGGTGCCGGCGCCGATGACGGCGAGCTTCTTCACCTCGCGCACCGGGGTGTCCTCGGGCACGTCGGGGATCTTGCTGGCGGCGCGCTCGGCGAAGAAGGCGTGGCGCAGCGCCTTGCTCTCGGGTGTGAACATCAACGCGGTGAAGGCCTCGCGCTCGTAGCGCATGCCGTCCTCGAACTTCGCCTTCACGGCCTGCTCGACGCAATCGACGCAGCGCCCAGGGGCGGGGAAGTTCTTCGCCATCGCCGCGACGGTGTTGCGGGCGAACTGGAAGTAGGCGTCGGCGTTGGGATGGGCGGCCTTCAGGTCGCGCACCAGCGGCATCGGACGCTGGCCGGAGACCTCCTTCGCGTAGGCGATCGCGCCCTCGAGCAAGTCGCCGTCGATGATCTTCTGGAACAGCTTCTGACCCGGCGCCTGGGCCAGCAGCTCGCTCTTGACCGGCTCGCCGCTGACGATCATGTTCAGCGCATGCTCGACGCCGATCGCTCGCGGCAGCCGCTGCGTGCCACCGGCACCGGGCAGCAGTCCCAGCTTGACTTCGGGCAGCGCGACATTGGTGCCGGGCGCGGCGACGCGATAGTGGCAGCCCAGCGCCAGCTCGAGCCCACCGCCCATGCACACGCTGTGCACCGCGGCGACGACCGGCTTGCTGCCGGTCTCGATCATCCTGATCACGCTCAGCAGGTTGGGCTCGGCCAGCGCCTTGGGCGAGCCGAACTCCTTGATGTCCGCACCGCCCGAAAAGGCCTTGCCGGCGCCGGTGATGACGACCGCCTTGACGGCGGCATCGCCCTCGGCGCGCGCCAGGCCGTCGGCGATGCCGCGCCGCGTCTCGTAGCCCAGGCCGTTGACCGGCGGGTTGTTCAGGGTGATGACGGCGACATCGCCGCGGACTTCATAGCTGGCGCTCATGGATCAGCCCTCACAGGTGACAGGGAAGCGGTACGAAACGAACGATCGTTCGATTTTGCGGCGAAATGCGGCAGTGCGATGTCGCTGCCGTGACAAACACGGTCCGTGATGTGCGAGCAGCCGGTCGCGGACATCGAGTCCGCTTCCTCGCTGACCGCTGCGCTGGTCGACCCCGTCGGCGAGGCCCCTCGCTCTTCGCTCCGCGGTCAGACCTCCAGCCACTCCTTGCGAATATAGGCGTTCGCCCGCAGGTCGGCCGGCGTGCCCTCGAAGACGATGCGGCC
>CAZTTC010000383.1:0-2334 GCA_964616015.1 uncultured Methylibium sp.
GCCATCGCGCGCGTCAGCTGGTTGATGCCGCCCTTGCTGGCGTTGTAGCTGGCGATGGCAGGGATCGCCATCAGGCCGTTGACGGAACTCATGTTGACGATCGCGCCCGACCCTTGCGCGGCCATCAGGCGCGCGCAGGCCTGCCCGACCAGGAAGTGACCCTTCAGGTTGACGGCGATCACCGCATCCCAGTCCGCCTCGGTGACGTCCAGGAAGTCGGCCGCCTTGAAGATCCCGGCGTTGTTGACCAGCACGTCGATGCGACCGAACTCGGCGAGCGTCGCCGCCAGCGCCGCCTGCACGTCGTCGGCCCTGGACACGTCGCAGTGCGCGTAGCCGGCCTTCGCGCCAGCGGCCCGCAGGCGCGCCGCCAGTGCGTGACCGCGCGCGTCGTCCACGTCCCACAGCGCCACCGGCGCACCCTCGCGCGCAAAGCGCTCGGCGCAGGCCGCCCCGATGCCCTGGGCCGCGCCGGTGATCACCGCCACCCTGCCGACCAGGCCGAAGTTCACGGCGTTCATGCGCGCCCCCCGGCGTCGCGGCTCTCGCGGTCCAGCCACACGCCCAGGCCCTGGGCGTTGAGTTCGACGTCGACGTCCAGCAGCGCGTCGATGCGGGCGTCGTCGAGTTCGCTGCCCTGGGCCCGCAACCGCTCGCGGTACAGCACCGCGAGGGCCTGCTTCAGCGCGGCGTGGCGCTCGGGCACTGCCTGCAAGGGGCGCGCCAGTGCGACCATCGCGTCGACCTGCTCGCCCAGCTGCGCGGCCATCGCCGCGACGGCATCGAGCCGCCCGTAGTGCGTCACGTACATGCACAGCGGCTGGCGTTCGAGCATGCGCGCGACCGAGGCCTTCAGCGCCTCGGGCTCGAACTGCACCGGCGTCGTCGTCGGCAGCAGGTAGCGGCCGCGCGGCGTGATGAACTCCGGGTAGGACATGCCGAAGGTGTCGCCGCTGAACCAGCCGCGGCTGCGTTCGTCCCAGATGCAGTGGTGATGGCGCGCGTGGCCGGGCGTGTCGATGAAGAGCAGCGGCCGGCCGCCCAGGTCCAGCGTCATGCCGTCCTCGGTGCTGAGCACGCGCCCGGCCGGCACCGGCCGCACCACGCCGTAGGTGCGCGCGACCTCGTCGGCGCCGTAAACCGCGCTGGCGCCCTCGACCAGCGCACTCGGGTCGATCATGTGGCGGGCGCCGCGCGGATGCACCACGAGCCGCGCCGCGGGCAGCTCCCGCATCAGCGAGCCGGCCGCGCCGGCGTGATCCAGGTGCACGTGCGTGACGATCACGAGGTCCACCGCGTCCCGCGTCAAGCCCAGCACGTCCAGCGCACCCAGCAGCCGCGGCAGCGCCTCGTTGGTGCCGGTGTCGACATAGGCGGCGCGGCCGTTCTCGACGACCAGATAGGCGGCGTCGAAGCGCGGCCGCACGAAGCCCGTGTCGATGGCGTGGATGCCGTGGCCCAGGGGCTGCAGCCAGTCCGGAAGTGCGGATGAAGTCATGCGGCATTCTAGGAACCGGACCGCGCGAGCGCTCCAAGCTCACGGTCTGCGGCCGCTTGTGCGACAATCTCGCTGCGCCGCAACAAGTGCGGCGCGCCCCGGGCGACCGGGGCCTGTGCATGTCGTCACCAGTCCGGCCTCGCGCTCCCAGGCGCAATTCTTCTAGGCCCGCACCCCGTGCGTTCCGTCTGTTGGTCGATGTGTTGAACCAACCTGCCGTGGCTCGACCGCGGCGCTGACGGACCCGCCGGCCACCCCGGCGGTTGCACTGTGACTGACGTTTCGAATTTCGAGGCCCTGGGCCTCGCCGCTCCCCTTTTGCATGCCGTGACCCAACTGGGCTTCACGCAGCCCACCTCGGTGCAGGCCCAGGCCATCCCGGCCGCCCTGAAGGGCGGCGACTGGATGGTGAGCAGCCAGACCGGCAGCGGCAAGACCGCGGCCTTCCTGCTGCCGCTGCTGCACCGCCTGCTGCACGCGCCGGTGGCCGAGGTCGGCCGCGTGGCCGCGCCGCGCATCGTCGTTCTGTGCCCGACGCGCGAGCTCGCGCAGCAGGTCGCCTCGGATGCCATCGACCTGATGCGCGGCGTCGGCGATGCGATGCGCGCCGAAGGCAAGCACCACCCGATGCGCGAGGCCGTGCGCGGCCTGCGCGTGGCCACCGTCGTGGGCGGCATGCCCTTCGGCAAGCAGCTGTTCGACCTGCGCGGCGCGCAGATCGTCATCGCCACGCCGGGACGCCTGCTGGATCTGCACACGCGCGGCCAGATCAAGCTCGACACGACCCAGGTGCTGGTGGTCGACGAGGCCGACCGCATGCTGGACCTCGGCTTCGC
>CAZTTC010000384.1:0-2333 GCA_964616015.1 uncultured Methylibium sp.
GTGATGCGCTCCAGGCCCATGCCGGTGTCCACGCTCGGCTTGGGCAGCTTGTGCATCACGCCCGCTTCGTCGCGGTTGAACTGCATGAAGACGTTGTTCCAGATCTCGATGTAGCGGTCGCCGTCCTCGTCGGCGCTGCCCGGGGGGCCGCCGGGGATGCCCTCGCCATGGTCGTAGAAGATCTCGGTGCACGGGCCGCAGGGGCCGGTGTCGCCCATCATCCAGAAGTTGTCGGAGGCGTAGCGCGCGCCCTTGTTGTCGCCGATGCGCACGATGCGCTCGGCCGGCACGCCGATCTGCCGGTTCCAGATCTCGTAGGCCTCGTCGTCCTCGGCGTAGACGGTGACCCAGAGCTTGTCCTTGGGCAGCCTGAAGACCTCGGTCAGCAGTTCCCAGGCGTAGCGAATGGCGTCCTGCTTGAAGTAATCGCCGAAGCTGAAGTTGCCCAGCATCTCGAAGAAGGTGTGGTGGCGTGCGGTGTAGCCCACGTTCTCGAGGTCGTTGTGCTTGCCGCCGGCGCGGATGCACTTCTGCGCGGTGGTCGCGCGCAGGTAGCTGCGCTTGTCGAAGCCGAGGAAGACATCCTTGAACTGGTTCATCCCCGCGTTGGTGAACAGCAGCGTCGGGTCGTCGCCGGGCACCACCGGGCTCGAAGCCACGATCTGGTGGCCCTTGGACTCGAAGTACTTCAGGAACGCGGTGCGGATCTCGGAGGCTTTCATGCGGGGCTCGTTCGGGGGTCCAGCGCGCGCCACGGTGCTGTGGAAGGCGCGCAAGTGCTTGATTCAGCAAGTTTTTTCATTATAGGTTTGGAGTCCTTATGGGCGCTGCGGCGGGGGGCCGGCGCTTATCATTTGCGCCTGAGGAGACTGCCATGGACATGAAGACCTCGCCGCTGGCGCTGCTGGCCGATGCGACGCTGCTGAAGACCGACGCGCTGATCGACGGCGCCTGGGTGGGGGGTCGCAGCCGCTTTGCCGTCACCGACCCAGCGACCGGCCTGGAACTGGCCCAGGTGCCCAACCTCGGCGCGGCCGACGCCGAGGCTGCCCTCGCTGCCGCCGACAAGGCCTGGCCGGCCTGGCGCAGCAAGACCGCCAAGGAGCGCGGCCAGGTCCTGATGAAGTGGTTCCACCTGCTGCACCAGCACGCCGACGACCTGGCCCGCATCATGACCGCCGAGCAAGGCAAGCCGCTGGCCGAGGCCAAGGGCGAGGTCGGCTACGGCGCGAGCTTCCTGGAGTGGTTCGCCGAGGAGGCCAAGCGCGTCTACGGCGAGACCATCCCCACCACCGACGCCAACAAGCGCTACCTCGTCATCAAGCAGGCGATGGGCGTGTGCGCGGCGATCACGCCGTGGAACTTCCCGATCGCGATGATCACGCGCAAGGTGGCGCCGGCCCTGGCGGCGGGCTGCACCGTCGTCATCAAGCCGGCCGAGCAGACGCCGCTGTCGGCCCTGGCCGTGGCCGAGCTGGCGCAGCGCGCCGGCATGCCGGCCGGGGTGCTGAACATCCTGACGGCGGACGCCGACAACTCCATCGCCATCGGCAAGCTCCTGTGCAGCAGCGACACGGTGCGCCACCTCTCGTTCACCGGCTCGACCGAGGTCGGCCGCATCCTGGCCGCGCAGTGCGCGCCGACGATCAAGAAGCTGAGCCTGGAGCTGGGTGGCAACGCGCCCTTCATCGTCTTCGACGACGCCGACATCGACAGCGCGGTCGAGGGCGCGATGGTGAGCAAGTACCGCAACGCCGGCCAGACCTGCGTGTGCGCCAACCGGCTCTACGTGCAGGAGGGCGTGTACGACGCCTTCGTCGAGAAGCTGGCCGCCAAGGCCAGGACCATCAAGGTCGGCAACGGCTTCGAGACCGGCGTGAACCAGGGCCCGCTGATCGACGGCCCGGCCATCGCCAAGGTCGAGCGACACGTGGCCGACGCGCTGGCCAAGGGCGCCACGCTGCTGGCCGGCGGCAGGAAGATCGGCGAGGCCTTCTACGAGCCCACGGTGCTGGCCAACGCAACGAGCGACATGCTGTGCGCCCGCGAAGAAACCTTCGGTCCGGTCGCGCCGGTGTTCCGCTTCAAGACCGAAGCCGAGGTCGTCGCACGGGCCAACGCCACCGAGTTCGGCCTGGCCAGCTACTTCTACAGCCGCGACGTCGGCCGCATCTTCCGCGTCGGCGAGGCGCTCGAGTACGGCATGGTCGGCGTCAACACCGGGCTGATCTCGACCGCGGAGGTGCCTTTCGGCGGCGTCAAGCAATCGGGCCTGGGGCGCGAGGGCTCGCACCACGGCATCGACGACTACGTCGAGATCAAGTACCTCTGCC
>CAZTTC010000385.1:0-2331 GCA_964616015.1 uncultured Methylibium sp.
ACGACATCGGCAAGAACATCGTCACCGTGGTGCTCCAGTGCAACAACTTCGAGGTCGTCAACATGGGCGTGATGGTCCCGTGCCAGGACATCCTCGCCAAGGCCAAGGTCGAGGGCGCGGACCTGATCGGCTTGAGCGGCCTGATCACGCCCAGCCTCGAGGAGATGCAGTACGTCGCCTCGGAGATGCAGCGCGACGACTACTTCCGCATCAAGAAGATCCCGCTGCTGATCGGCGGCGCGACCTGCAGCCGCGTGCACACCGCGGTGAAGATCGCGCCCAAGTACGAGGGCCCGGTCGTCTACGTGCCCGATGCCTCGCGCAGCGTGGGCGTCTGCAGCGACCTGCTCAGCGACGAGCGCGCCGCGAAGTACCTCGACGAGCTGAAGGCCGACTACGAGCGCGTGCGCGAGCAGCACGCGAACAAGAAGGCCACGCCGATGGTCACGCTGGCCGAGGCGCGCGCGAACAAGACGCCGGTCGATTGGAGCGCCTACACGCCGCCGGCGCCCAAGTTCACCGGCCGCCGTGTCTTCAGGAACTACGACCTGGCCGAACTGGCCCAGCACATCGACTGGGGGCCGTTCTTCCAGACCTGGGACCTGGCGGGGCGCTTCCCGGAGATCCTGCGCGACGAGGTCGTCGGCCACGAGGCGCAGCGCGTGATGAGCGACGGCAAGCGCATGCTGCAGCGCCTGATCGAGGGCCGCTGGCTGCAGGCGCACGGCGTGATCGGCCTGTATCCGGCCAACACGGTGAACGACGACGACATCGAGCTCTACACCGACGAGACGCGCACCGACGTGCTGATGACCTGGCACGGCCTGCGGATGCAGACCGAGCGCCCGGTGGTCGACGGCGTGAAGCGCCCGAACCGCTGTCTGGCGGACTTCGTGGCGCCCAAGGCCAGCGGCAAGGCCGACTACGTGGGCTTGTTCGCGGTGACGGCCGGCCTGGGCGTCGAGAAGAAGGTCGCGCAGTTCATGGCCGACCACGACGACTACTCATCCATCATGCTCAAGGCCCTGGCCGACCGGCTGGCGGAGGCCTTTGCCGAGCGCATGCACCAACGTGTGCGCACCGAGTTCTGGGGCTATGCGCAAGGCGAGGCGCTGAGCGCCGAGGAATTGATCGCCGAGCAGTACCGCGGCATCCGCCCGGCGCCCGGCTACCCGGCCTGCCCCGACCACCTCGTCAAGGGCGACATGTTCCGCGTGCTGCAGGCCGGCGAGGCTCAGATGGCCTTGACCGAGAGCATGGCGATGACGCCTGCCGCCAGCGTCAGCGGCTTCTACCTCGCACATCCCGAGGCGGCCTACTTCAACGTCGGCAAGATCGGCGAGGACCAGCTGGGCGACTGGGCGGCGCGCACCCGTCAGGACACCGCCCAGGCGCGGCGCGCGCTGGCCGCGCTGTTGTAAGCGGCGGCGTTGCCGCCGCTTACAACGCTCGCATCCGCTCGCAGCTGCGACGGCCGCGGTCATGGTGTCATCTGCGACCGGAGGTAAGCCGGGCGCGAGATGCCAACTATGGCCTCCCGCGCGCGCTGGCAGGCCGTGAACAATGACCGGGGTGGTCGGGCATGCGGCTCGCATGCTGCAGCTCGAACGAACCACCGCGCTGTCACACGAAGAACAGGGAGACCCGACGTGAGTACGGACGGCAAGACGACGACGATGCTGCCCGCGCGTGTCCTGCGCCTGGCCGGTGGCCTGCTGCTCGCTGCCGTGCTGGCCGCCTGCGGCGGCGACAAGGACGACGCTCAGGACCCGAACGCGATCTCCAACCAGCCACCGGTGCCGACGACGCAGGGCGAGGCGGCGCGCTTCCTGGCGCAGGCCAGCTTCGGTCCGACCGAGGCCGAGATCGCCAGCGTGGCGCAATACGGCTACGCGGCCTGGCTGCGCTCGCAGTTCGCGCGGCCGCAGAGTCTGCACCGCGACTACATGGACGCGCGGCAGGCGCAGCGCACCGCGGCCAACGAGGGCGACATCGACCAAAACGACTTCTTCGAGTCGTGGTGGCAGCAGGCTGCGACCGGCCCCGACCAGCTGCGCCAGCGCGTGGCCTTCGCGATGTCGCAGATCTTCGTGATCTCCTTCGTCGACGGCACCGTCAGCCAGTACCCGCGCGGCGTCGCGTCGTACTACGACATGCTCGGGCGCAATGCCTTCGGCAACTTCCGCGACGTGCTGCGCGACGTGAGCCTGCACCCGATGATGGGCATCTACCTGTCGCACCTGCGCAACCAGAAGGAGAGCACGACGCGGGTGCCGGACGAGAACTACGCGCGCGAGGTGATGCAGCTGTTCTCGATCGGCCTGTACCAGC
>CAZTTC010000386.1:0-2281 GCA_964616015.1 uncultured Methylibium sp.
GGTCTCCAACGACCTGGAATTCAAGCGCCGCTGGAAGATCGGTACCGTCAACTCGATCAACTGGGCGCGGCTGCTGGCCCAGGTCGTCTACTACTTCGCCGGCTACTTCCAGGCGACGGCGGGGCAGGCGTCAATGGGCTCGGCCCGATCGGAGCTGCCGCAGGTCAGCTTCGCCGTGCCTTCGGGCAACTTCGGCAACGTCTGCGCCGGCCACGTGGCGCGGATGATGGGCTTGCCGATCGAGCAGCTGGTGGTCGCGACCAACGAGAACGATGTGCTCGACGAGTTCTTCCGCAGCGGTCGCTACCGCGTGCGGACTGGCGCCGACACGCATGAGACCTCCAGCCCGTCGATGGACATCTCCAAGGCCAGCAACTTCGAGCGCTTCGTGTTCGACCTGCTGGGTCGCGATGCGGAGCGCACGCGGCGGCTGTTCGGCGAGGAGGTGGCGACCCGGGGCGGCTTCACGCTGACGCCCGACGAGTTCGCCCGCGTGCCGGGCTTCGGCTTCGTTTCCGGCAGGAGCACGCATGCCGACCGCATCGCGACGATCCGCGACACGCAGCAGCGCTTCGGCGTCACGATCGACCCGCACACGGCCGACGGCCTGAAGGTCGCGCGCGAGCACCTGCGGCCGGGCACACCGATGCTCGTGCTCGAGACGGCGCTGCCGGTCAAGTTTGCGGCAACCATCCGCGAGGCGCTGGGCCGCGAGCCGGAGCGCCCGGCCGCACTGGCGGGCCTCGAGGATCTCCCCAGGCGCTGCAAGCTCATGCCGGTCGATGTGGGTGCGGTCAAGGCCTACATCGCCAACAATAGCCACCCATGAAAGTCGTCGGCTTGTGCGGCTACTCCGGCTCGGGCAAGACCACACTGGTCGAGCAACTGGTCGCTCGCCTGCGGCTCGCCGGGCATCGCGTGTCGGTCGTCAAGCATGCCCACCACGACTTCGACATCGACCAGCCCGGCAAGGACTCGCACCGCCACCGTGCCGCCGGGGCCTACGAGGTGGTGATCGCCTCCAACCGCCGGCTGGCCAAGATCCGCGAGTACGACGTCGAGGCCGAGCCCGGCCCCCACCAGCTGATCGCCGAGCTGTCCGACGCCGACTGGGTGCTGGTCGAGGGCTTCAAGCACGCCGACTTGCTCAAGATCGAGATCTGGCGTGCCGAGACCGGCCAGCGGGTGCAGTACCCGAACGACCCCTTCGTCGTCGCGATCGCGACCGACAGCCCCGAGGCGCTGCCGCAGCCGACGCAGTTGCCCCTCCTCGATCTGAACGACGCCGACGCCGTCGCGGCCTGGCTGCTGGCCCAGTCCGACCGGCACGACTACCGTTCGCCCTATGACGCCGACAACGAAGCCGCCTATGGCGACACCGCCCGCACGGCGACCGATGCTGAGCCTCCCCGAGGCCCTGGATCGGCTGCGCGCCGCAACGACACCGCTCGCTGAGACCGAGGTCGTCTCGACCTTCGACGCGCTCGACCGCGTGCTCGCGGCCGACGTTCGCTCGCTGCTCGACGTGCCGCCTCACGACAACACCTCGATGGACGGCTACGCGCTGCGCACGGCCGACCTGCGCGAGCCCGGCACGGTGCTGCCGGTGGGCCAGCGCATCGCCGCGGGCCAGGTCGGCGTGCGGCTCGCACCCGGCAGTGCGGCACGGATCTTCACCGGCGCGCCCATTCCCCAAGGGGCCGATGCCGTCGTGCCGCAGGAACAGTGCGAGGCGCAGGACGGCGCGGTGCGCGTCAACGTCGTGCCGCCGGCCGGCCAGTGGATCCGCCGCCGCGGCGAGGACGTGGTCGCAGGCAGCACGGTGCTGCCGCGCGGCAGCCGGCTGACGCCGCAGGCGCTCGGCCTGGCGGCCTCGGTGGGCGCCGCGACGCTGACGGTGCTGCGCCGGCCGCGCGTCGCGCTGTTCTCGACCGGCGACGAACTGGTGATGCCCGGCGAGCCGCTCAAGCCCGGCGCGATCTACAACTCCAACCGCTACACGCTGCGCGCGCTGCTGCAGGCGGCCGGCTGCGAGGTCAGCGACCTGGGCATCGTGCCGGACCGGCTCGACGCCACGCGCGAGGCCCTGCGCCGCGCCGCCGCGGGCCACGACCTGATCCTCACCTCCGGCGGCGTCTCGGTCGGCGAGGAGGATCATCTCAAGCCCGCCGCCGCGGCCGAGGGCCGCATCGACCTGTGGCAGATCGCGATCAAGCCCGGCAAGCCCCTGGCCTTCGGCGCGATCCGCCGCGCCGGCGGCGACGAGGCCTTGCTGATCGGC
>CAZTTC010000387.1:0-2280 GCA_964616015.1 uncultured Methylibium sp.
CGCGCGAGGGCTGCTTCAAGGCCTTCCGGCTCAACCACTGGGTCGGCTTCGCGGTATTCGCCGGCATCGCCGCCGACCTGGCGCTGCGCGGCTGACGCTCAGTCGGCGGACACGAACGGCGGCACGGGCCAGGGCCGCTGCGGCGGGCGCAGTTGCTCCCAGGCGCGCGCGAGCTGCAGCACGCCGCAGTCGTCGAAACGCCGGCCGACGATCTGCAGGCCGATCGGCACGCCGTTGGCGGCGTAAGCGGCATTCACCGAGACGGCCGGCTGCTCGCCGACGTTGCTGGGCAGCGTGAAGGCGACGTGCTCGAGCGAGCGCGCCGGGTCGTTGGTCGGCCCGGCCCATTCGGCGGGGAAGCTTGCCACCGGGCACACCGGCGACAGCACATAGTCGAAGCGCGCGCAGGCCGCGACGCCCGCCTCGCGCAGTGCCTGCCACTGGCTCCAGGCGCGGTGGCCGTCCTCGGCCGACAGGCCGCGCGCACCCGCGGCCCAGTCGGCGATGAAGGGCAGCACGCGCGCGCGTCGCTCCGCCGGCAGCGCCTGCAGCTCCACCCAGGAGCGCAGACGGAAGTAGCGGTCGATGCCATCGGCCATCTCGCGCGTGCTGAAGGGCGCCAGGATCTCGACCCCGGCCCCGGCGGACTCGAAGGCGCGCGCCGCCGCCCTCACCGCGTCCCGCACCGCGGCCTCGGGTTCGAGGCCCCAGCCGGCGTCGAGCACCAGGCCCAGGCGCAGGCCGCGCAGATCGCGCTCCAGGTCCAGCCAGGGCAGGGCCTGCGGCGGCAGGCTCATCGGGTCGCGCAGATCCGGCCCGGCCAGCACCGCCATCGCCCGTGCGGCGTCCGCCACGCTGCGCGTCATCGGGCCGGCGACCCGGCCGAAGGTCGTCGGCTGGATCGGCACTCGGCCAAAGCTCGGCTTGAAGCCGACCACGCCGCACCAGCCGGCCGGCAGGCGGATCGAGCCGCCGATGTCGGTGCCGACGTGCAGCGGGCCGTAACCGGCCGCCGCGGCGGCGCCGGCACCGGCGCTCGAGCCGCCGGGGTTGCAGGCCAGGTTCCAGGGGTTGCGCGTCAGTGCGTGGAAGCTCGACCGGCCCGACGACAGCATCCCGTAGTCGGGCATCGTGGTCTTGCACAGCAGCACGGCGCCGGCCTCGCGCAGCCGCGCGGCCGGCGGCGCGTCGGCGGCGGCCGGCCGCAGTTCAGTTGCCGCGGTGCCCAGCGGCACGGGCGTGCCGCGGGTGGCGATGTTCTCCTTGATCGTGACCGGCACGCCGTCGAGCGGGCGAGCCTCGCCGCGGCGCCAGCGCGCCTCGCTAGCACGCGCCGCGGCGAGCGCGGCCTCGGCATCGAGCGCCCAGGTGGCGCGCAACTGCGGCTCGCAGCGCTCGATGTGCGCCAGCACTTCGCGCGCCACCTCGACCGGCGAGGCCTCGCCGCGGCCATAGACGGCGAGCAGGTCGGTCGCGCTCAGCGCGTGCAGCTTCGTCGGCATCGGCCGAGTGTCGTGCAGCCCGCGGGCGCCGACAACCGGCTCATGGGTACAGCCCGCGCTCCTCGCGCGCGATCAGGATGCGCTCGCAGGCCACCGCGAAGGTGGCGGTGCGCAGCGTGATCCTGTGGCGGTCGGCGGTGTCCCAGATCTTCTTGAGCGCGTCGACCATGATCTTGTCGAGGCGGACGTTGATCTCGTCCTCGCTCCAGAAGAAGCTGCTGAAGTCCTGCACCCACTCGAAGTAGCTGACGGTCACGCCGCCGGCATTGCAGATCACGTCGGGCACCACCAGCACGCCGCGCCCGGCGAGGATGTCGTCGGCCTCGGGCACGGTCGGGCCGTTGGCGCCTTCGAGCACCAGCTCCGCCGTCACGCGGCGCGCGCGCTCGGCGCTGATCACGCCTTCGAGCGCGGCCGGGATCAGGATGTCGGCCGGCACATCCCAGAAGGACTCGGCATCGATGGCTTCGCCGCCCTTGAAGCCGCCGACGCCACCGGTGTCGCGCACGTGCGGCACCAGCTCGGCCAGATCGAAACCTTGGTCGTTGTGGATGGTGCCGGTGTGGTCTTGCACCGCGACGATCTTGGCGCCGGCCTGGCCGAACAGCTCGGCCGCCGAGCCGCCGACATTGCCGAAGCCCTGCACCGTGATGCGCGCGCCGTCGAGCTTGAGGCCCAGGCGGCGCGCCGCCTCGCGGCCGGTGACGAAGACGCCGCGGCCGGTGGCCTTGACGCGGCCCAGCGAGCCGCCCAGGTGGATGGGCTTGCCGGTGACGAC
>CAZTTC010000388.1:0-2279 GCA_964616015.1 uncultured Methylibium sp.
GCCAGCGCTGGGCGCCGCAGGGCGCGAGCTTTCGCACCTGGCTGTTCACGCTGGCCCACCACCGTGCCGTCGACTGCCTGCGCAAGAGCGGCCGCGAGGTCTCGGTCGACGGCGACGGGCCGCCCTGGGCGCCCGAGGGCGAGCCCTGGGCCGACTGGCCCGCCGCGGCCGATGCCGGCAGCGCCGAGGACCGCAGCTTCTGGCGCGCCGCCGGCCAGCGCCTGCTCGACTGCCTGGACGGCCTGCCGGCCGCGCAGAAGACGGTCTTCCTGATGCACCACGAGGACGGCCTGTCGCTGGCCGAACTGGCCACCGCGCTGGAATGCGGTTTCGAGACCGCGAAGAGCCGCCTGCGCTATGCGATCGCCAAGCTGCGCACCTGCATGGGCGCCTACCTGCCAGGGCGTGAGGCGGCATGAACCACTGACATGGACCGTCACGACACCCCCGACGACGCGGCGCCCGACGCCTTCCTGCGTGCCGCGCTGCGCCACGCGCCCGACCGCGACTTGCGGCCGCCGGCGGCGCTGAGCGCGGCCATCCTGGATGCCGCGCGCCGCAGCGTCGCGCCGCCGCCGATGTGGCGTCGCGCGCTGCAGGGCCTGATCGACGCGTTCGAGGCGACGCGCCGACCGGCCGTGGCCGGCGCGCTGGCCAGCCTGATGCTCGGCACGGTGGTCGTGCTGATGTGGCGCGAGGGGCCGCCGCCCGAGGCCTTGCCGCGGGTCGACGCGCCCGCGCCGGCCTCCGTCGCGACCGCCCCGGCCGTCCCAGCCGCTCAGCCCGCCACCAGGCCCGAGCCCGCGGTGCGCGAGCCCGAGGCGCCGCGCCGTGCCGCGAAGGAGAGGGCCGCAGCGGCCGAAGTCGCCGAGCCCAGACGGCGCGCCGCGCCCGGCGCGCCGGCGGTAGTCCCTGCGCCTGCGCCTTCGCCCCGGCCCGCGCCCGCGCCCGTCGCAGTCGCCACTGCACCAGCCGAACCACCGTCGGCAGCGCAGCCCCTCGCGCACGACGCCGGCGAGCCGCCGCCGCCCGCCGAACGGCGCGAAGCCCTGGCCAAGGCCGCGCCGGCGGAGACCGCGCCGTCCGCGGTCGCCCCGGCGCCTGCTGCGACGATGGCCGAGCAGGCCCGCAGCGGGCCGGCCGGCGGTGTCGCCGGACTGACCGCAGCGGCCAGGCGCCGCGCCGCGGCGGAGCCGGCGGCCGACCCGCTGGCGGCCGTGCTGCCGGCGCGGCGTCCGGACACCGGCGCGAACGCCGTGGCGCGCATGGCGCGGGACCTGGCGACGGATGCCGCGCCGCAGGCTGCCGGCGCCTGGCTGGGCGAACTGCGGGCGGCGGCACGCGGGCGCTGGGAGTCGGTCGAAGCACCGGGGTCGCTGCCCTGGGTCGTGCTGCCGGCGGACGCCGGGGCGCCGTCGCCGGGCCGCGTCGCGATCGACGGCGAGGCCGCGTGGTGGCAACCGGCCGATGCGGCCACCGGCCGCGCCTGGCGGGCGCCGCTGCCGCCCGAGGCGCTGGCGCGCCTGCGCGAGGCGATGGGCGGCTGGGCGCCCTCGCCGTCCGGCCGACCCTGAACCCCGGCGCCGCCACGGTCCGGCTCGCATAATGGCGGGTTGCCCTGCCCCGCTGCAGGGCCTGGTCTGCCTATGCTCGAAACGCCTCCTCCGCACGACCTCGATCCGACGGCCGACGCCGCCGAGCCGCCGCCCGCGGCGCGCGCGCGCGGGCTCGAAGGCGCAGCCGCGATCCGCATCCGCGGCGCCCGCACGCACAACCTGAAGAACATCGACCTCGACATCCCGCGCCATGCGCTGGTGGTGATCACGGGGCTGTCGGGCTCGGGCAAGTCGAGCCTGGCCTTCGACACGCTGTACGCCGAGGGCCAGCGCCGCTACGTCGAGAGCCTGTCGGCCTATGCGCGGCAGTTCCTGCAGCTGATGGACAAGCCCGACGTCGACGTGATCGAGGGCCTGAGCCCGGCGATCAGCATCGAGCAGAAGGCCACCTCGCACAACCCGCGCTCGACCGTCGGCACGGTCACCGAGATCCACGACTACCTGCGCCTGCTGTACGCGCGCGCCGGCACGCCCTTCTGCCCGGATCACGAGCTGCCGCTCGCCGCACAGAGCGTGAGCCAGATGGTCGATGCGGCGCTGGCGCTGCCCGAGGACACGCGGTTGATGATCCTGGCGCCGGTGCTGCGCGAGCGCAAGGGCGAGCACACCGAGCTGTTCGAGGACATGCAGGCGCGCGGCTACGTGCGCTTTCGCATCGGCTCG
>CAZTTC010000389.1:0-2263 GCA_964616015.1 uncultured Methylibium sp.
TGACCATGTTGTCGCGCAGGTAGTCGAAGCCGAACTCGTTGTTGGTGCCGTAGGTGACGTCGGCGGCGTAGGCGGCCTGCTTGGCCTCGCGTGTCATCTGCGCCCCGTTGACGCCGACCGTGAGACCGAGGAAGTTGTACAAGCGCCCCATCCACTCGGCATCGCGGCGGGCCAGGTAGTCGTTGACGGTGACGACATGCACCCCCTTGCCGGCCAGCGCGTTCAGGTAGACCGGCAGGGTCGCCATCAACGTCTTGCCCTCGCCCGTGCGCATCTCGCCGATCTTGCCGTTGTGCAAGGTCATGCCGCCGAGCATCTGCACGTCGAAGTGGCGCATCTTCAGCACGCGCTTGCTGCCCTCGCGCACCGTGGCAAAGGCCTCGGGCAGCAGCACATCGAGGGTCTCGCCGGTCGCGACGCGCTGGCGCAGCGCGTCCGTGCGGGCGCGCAGATCAGCATCGGAAAGGCGTTCGAACTGGGTTTCGAGGGCGTTGATCTGCTCGACCGTGCGCCGGTACTGCCTGAGCAGCCGCTCGTTGCGGCTGCCGAAGATCGAGGTGAGAAGCTTGGGCAACATGCACGGAACCAGTCGAAGTGAGGCGATGCGGGCCGGGGACCGGGCACGGCCGTGGTAGCGGCACCGTCCGGCGCAGCACGCAGGCTGCCTGCGAGCAGCTGCGGACAACGCGTCGCAATACAAGAGCGGCGCCCGGGGGCGCCGCTTTCAGTCCGTCACTTTAACACCCGACTCCGAGGCAGCGGGGCCGTCGGAAGGCGTCGCGGCGGCGGCGACGGCGGCAGGCGGCACGGCCGAAGCGGACTTCGCCGAAACCCTGGGCCGGGCCTCGGCCAGGGCGCGCTGCGCCACGCGTTCAGCCGGCGCCGCGACCGGCACGCGGCTCCCCTGGGCCAGGAACTTGGCCGGGTCCTGGGGCACGCCCTCGACCAGCACCTCGAAGTGCAGGTGCGGTCCGGTCGAGCGGCCCGAACTGCCCACCTCGGCGATCTTCTGGCCGCGCCGGATCAGGTCGCCGGTCGCCACCAGGATCTTGGACGCATGCGCATAGCGCGTCACGAGACCGTTGCCGTGGTCGATCTCGACGGTGCGGCCGTAGGCCGGATGCATGTCGGCGGACACGACCACGCCGCCGGCGGCTGCGACGATCGCGGTCCCGGTGTCGGACGGAAAGTCCAGGCCGGTGTGCAGGGCGCCACGGCCGGTGAAGGGGTCGGTGCGGAAGCCGAAGCCGGAGCCGACCGGGCCATCGACCGGCGCCGAGCTCGGCACCATCAACGAGCGCAAGCGTGTCTCGAACAGCCGGGACTCGACCAGCGTCAGCACGTCACTGTGTCGGTCCGAGCGCTCGTCGAGCGAGGTCAGCGCGGCCGTGAGCTGAGTCAGCGACGGCGATGCGATCGGCACGTAGGGCCCGCCGCGCCCGCCGCCCGCCGCTGGCGTGGTGGCCGGCTTGTCCAGACCCTTGAAGTCGTCCGCCTTCAGGCCGGCGAGCCCCGAGACACGCTCGCCCATCGACTCGAGCTTGAGCAGCTTGGCCTGCATCTCGCCGACCTTGGAGGCCATCGCATCGAGGTTCTCTCGCATGAAGCGGTCGCGCTGGGCGATCTCGTCGCGCACGACCAACTTGACGATCTGCCCGACCACGGGCCAGCCCTCGCGGGCGGCCGTCAGCAGCACGAAGTGGTAGACCAGACCCGACAAGGCCAGCAGCAGCAAGGCCAGGCTCACGCCCGCCATCAGCAGTTGCCAGCCGGGCAGGTTGAGCACCCGCGTCTTCGCCAGGCTGCCGTGCGTCACTATGATCTGCATGTCGTTCCCTCCGGACCATGGCCCTGCACCCCAACTCCACCCTGCCGGCCGCGCTGCCGATCGGCGAGGCGCTGGCGCAGTCGGCGCCGCTGGCGCACCTTCAGGCGCTGCTGCGGGAGTCGAACGCGAGATTCGAAATCATCCGCCCGCTGCTGCCCGCGGCACTGGCGCTGCAGGTCAGACCTGGACCGGTGGGCGAGCAAGGGTGGGCACTGCTGGCCGGCAACGCGGCCGTAGCGGCCAAGTTGCGACAACTGCTGCCCCGTTTCGAGGCCGCCTTGCTGGAGCAGGGACGCCAGCCTAGCGCCATCCGCATCCGGGTTCAATCGAACTGAGCCCGGCGAAACATTTCGGCGCAATTCGCGGCGGCAAACCGGTAATGGTGCCGGCTGTCCGAATCGAACGGACGACCTTCCGCTTACAAGGCGGGTGCTC
>CAZTTC010000390.1:0-2248 GCA_964616015.1 uncultured Methylibium sp.
CGCGCCGAGATGAGCGCCTTCATGACGAAGGCCGGCTTCGGCTACAAGATGAGCGCCGAGAAGGCCTACTCGACCGACTCCAACCTGCTCGGCGCCACGCACGAGGCCAAGGACCTGGAGCATCTGTCCAGCGGCATCCGCATCGTCAACCCGATCATGGGCGTGGCCTTCTGGCGCGACGAGGTGGACGTGAAGCGCGAGGAGGTCTCGGTGCGCTTCGACGAGGGCCGGCCCGTCGCGCTGAACGGCGTCGAGTTCGCCGACCCGGTGGCTCTGCTGCTGGAGGCCAACCGCATCGGCGGGCGCCACGGCCTGGGCATGAGCGACCAGATCGAGAACCGCATCATCGAGGCCAAGAGCCGCGGCATCTACGAGGCGCCGGGCCTGGCGCTGCTGTTCATCGCCTACGAGCGCCTGGTCACCGGCATCCACAACGAGGACACGATCGAGCAGTACCGCGACAACGGCCGCAAGCTCGGCCGCCTGCTCTACCAGGGCCGCTGGTTCGATCCGCAGGCCATCATGCTGCGCGAGGCGGCGCAGCGCTGGGTGGCGCGCGCCGTCACCGGCACCGTGACCCTGGAGCTGCGGCGCGGCAACGACTACTCGATCCTCGACACCGAGTCGCCGAACCTCACCTACGCGCCCGAGCGTCTGAGCATGGAGAAGGTCGAGAACGCGCCCTTCTCGCCGGCCGACCGCATCGGCCAGCTGACGATGCGCAACCTGGACATCGTCGACACCCGCGACAAGCTCGGCGTGTATGCCCGCGCCGGGCTGCTGTCGCTGGGCGGTGGCGCCGCGCTGGCCCGGCTCGAGGGCGGCGAGGACTGACCCCCGACCGCGCCGCCGCGGCGCCGGCCTCCTGCCGGCGAGTGCGCCGACGCGGCTCAGCCCCGTCGGCTGGCGGGGCCCTGGGGCGACGCGCGCCCCCGGCGCGGCAGCACGCGACTAAACTCGTTGATCGTCTGTCACCACCGGGAACTGCCTTGGGCACCGTCGCTTCCTTGCATCTCGACCAGCAGTTGTGCTTCGCGCTCTACATGGCCACCAATGCGGTGACGCGGCTGTACCGCGCGCAGCTCGGCAAGGTCGGGCTCACCTACCCCCAGTACCTGACGATGCTGGTGCTGTGGGAGCGCGGGCCGCAGACCGTCAAGGGCCTGGCCGATCGCCTGGCGCTGGACTCCAGCACGCTCACGCCGCTGTTGAAGCGTCTGGAGGCCGCCGGCCTCGTGCAGCGCGAGCGCGACAGCAAGGACGAGCGCGTGGTCCGCGTCAGCCTGACGCCCGCCGGCGAAGGCCTGCGCCAACCCGTCGCCGACATCCAGGGCCGCGTCGTCTGCCAGACGCACCTGTCGGAGCAGGAGTTCACCGACCTGCGCGCGCGCCTGCACGCGCTCGTGCAGTCGATCGCGCAGGAAGAGGCGAGCCTGGACCAGGCCGCCTGAGTCCGGCCCGGGCGCCTGCCGCTCCGCCGCTGAGGGCGGGATCGCGCGGGTGGGCCTCGCCGCGCCGGTGGGCCGGCAGCCAGGCGACCCCGATCGTGGCGGCGACCTCGCCGCCCGCATGCCGCTGCCGCCACCACGCGGCCACCAGCAGCAGCACCCGCACGGCCTCCAGCAGGCGCAGCGGCGTGCGTGCACCCAACGAAGTCCTCGTCCCCCCTTCTTGTCGTTGTTCTCCTTGGGCTTCTTGTCGTCGAATGCTCGCCCTTCAGCGTCACGGCCCCGTGACGAAGCGCCGGCTCAGGAGCCGGGCGGCTTGCGGGTCGGGGTCGCCTTGCCCGCTGCGGTGTCGGCCTTGCCCGGCTTGACCGTCGGCGGCCCCTTGCCGCCGCCGACCTTGGCCTTGACGTTGGCCTTGCGCTCGCCGGTCGGCGGGTGTGTGCTGCCGTACGAGGTCGGCGTGGCGTTGGCGGCGGCGAAGGCAGCCTCGAACTCGTCCCAGGCCGGCGCGGGGTCGATGCCCTTGGCGCGCATCCAGACCACCGAGCAGGCATCGGCCTCCAGTTCCTGCTCGCTGTTGAACTTGAGCTGCAGCGAACGCACGAACTCGACCAGCTTGGGCGTCGTCGTCATCATGAACAGGCCGTCCTGGATGACGTTGGTCTGGGTCCCGCGCATGCCGCGCGACAGCAGCTTCTTGCCCAGGTCCCAGCCCTCGTCGGTCGAGATCATCGTGAACTGCATGTGCTTGATCGCGTGGCGCTTGTAGACGTGCGACAGCTCGTGCGCCAGCACGAAGT
>CAZTTC010000391.1:0-2241 GCA_964616015.1 uncultured Methylibium sp.
TCGACGAGATCGGCGACATGCCGCTGCCGCTGCAGGCGCGGCTGCTGCGCGTGCTCGACGAACGCCGGGTCACGCCGCTGGGGGCCGAGGAGACGGTCGAGGTCGACTTCCAGCTCGTCAGCGCGAGCCACCATCCGCTCGCGCAGATGGTGGCCGAGGGGCGGTTTCGCGAGGACCTGTACTACCGGCTCTGCGGCTTCGAGGTGCAGCTGCCGCCGCTGCGCGAGCGCAGCGACAAGCGCGCCCTGATCGAGGACCTGCTGGCCCAGGAGTCCGGCGGCACGGCCCGCTTGTCGCCCGAGGCGCAGGCCACGCTCGAAGCCCATCCCTGGCCCGGCAACGTGCGCCAGCTGCGCCACGTGCTGCGCACGGCGCTGGCGCTCGCCGGCGACGATGGGCTGATCGGCAGCGCCGAGCTGGTCTCGCTGCGCGCCGCCGGGCGGCCGGCGACCCCGGCCGGCGCGCCGGATGCCGCCAGCACCGACAATGGCGAGGCTCCGGCCCTGCCGCCGATGAACCCGATCCAGGCCAAGGAGCGCGAGGTCCTGCTGCAACTCCTCGAGGACCACCGTTGGAACGTGAGCAATGTCGCCAAGGCGCTCGATGTCAGCCGCAACACCCTCTACCGCAAGCTCCACAGGTTGCACATCGCCCTCTCGCACGCTTGACCCCCCCGTTGCGGCTTCGCCGCTCCCCCCAGGGGGCGCCGCTGGCGGCCCGGCGGAGCCGGATCCGCGGCGGCCGCTGGTCGGTGATGAGGCCCGTCGGTGGGCCGCCGACTACGGCGACGAGCACGCGCCGGCCAGCGAGGATGCGCCCGGTTCGCGCTTCGCCTGGTGCGTGACGGGCTCGGGGCACTACCTCGAGGAATCGATGGTGCTGGCGCAGCGGCTGCCCCAGGTCGACCTCTTCCTGTCGGCCGCGGCCGACGAGGTGCTGCCGCTCTACGGCATGCGGCTGGAATGGCTGCGCGAGCGCTTCCGCGTGTTCCGCGACAAGAGCGCGAGTTCGGTGCCGGTGGGGCGGCTCTATGCCGAGGCCTATCACACGGTGGTGATCGCACCGGCCACCAGCAACACGGTCGCCAAGTGCGCCTTCGGGATGTCGGACACGCTGCCGACCAACCTGTTCGCCCAGGCCGGCAAGCTGGGCGTGCCCAGCCTGGTGTTCGCCTGCGACACCGAGCCGGTGGTCGTCACCAAGGCGCCGCGCAGCCACGCGACCGAGTGGCTGACGCTGCGCCCGCGCCGCCTCGAGCTCGACAACGTCGAGCGCCTGCGCGCGATCGACTTCTGCACCGTGCTCACCTCGCCCACCGAACTGGAGGCCGCTCTCGATGCGCGCCTGAAGACGCTGAAGCTCGCATGGAACGCATCGTCTTCCTGACCGGCCGGCTGGCGCAGGCCAACCTGGAGCGCGTGCTCGCGAGCATCCAGCCACCGGCCTTCGCGCACGAGGTGCGCGAGATCGGCCTGCAGGTCGCGGCGCTGATGACGGCCGACATGATCCGGCGGCGCGTCGCCGCACCGGTGCACTTCGCCGACGGCCAGCCCGCCGACCGCGTCATCGTCCCCGGCCGCTGCCGCGGCGACGTCGAGGGCCTGCGCGAGCACTTCCGCATCCCGGTGCAGCGCGGCCCCGAGGAACTGAAGGACCTGCCGCGCTTCTTCGACCGCGAGGCGACACCGATCGCGCTGGACGAGTACCGCGTGGCGATCTTCGCCGAGATCGTCGATGCACCGCGGCTCACGGTCGAGCAGGTCGTCGAACGTGCTCGCGCCTACGCGGCCGACGGCGCCAACGTCATCGACATCGGCTGCCTGCCGGCCACGCCCTTCCCGCACCTGGAAGATTGCGTGAAGGCGGTCAAGGCCGCCGGGCTGGAGGTCAGCGTCGACTCGATGCTGACCGACGAGCTGCTGCGCGGCGGCCGCGCCGGCGCCGACTACCTGCTGAGCCTCAAGGCCAGCACGCTGTGGGTGGCCGACGAGGTCGAGGCCGTGCCGGTGCTGATCGCCGAGGATCAGTCGGACATGGCGACGCTCTACGCGGCCATCGAGACGATGGAGGCGCGCGGCAAGCCCTACCTCGCCGATCCCATCCTCGACCCCATCCCCTTCGGCTTCACGGGCTCGATCGTGCGCTACCACGCGCTGCGCGCGCGGTTCCCGGAGGCGCCGATCATCATGGGCATCGGCAACGTCACCGAGCTGACCGAGGCCGACACCAGCGGCATCAACG
>CAZTTC010000392.1:0-2241 GCA_964616015.1 uncultured Methylibium sp.
CCACCGAGCTGCGACCGGCCGCCGCCGGTCCCGTGACGCCATGAGTGCGGTCGTCCTGACCTCGGCGCTGACCTGCCCGCATTGCGGCCACCGGTCGACCGAGACCATGCCGACCGACCGCTGCCTGTGGCTGCACGAATGCCCGCAGTGCCGCCGGCTGCTGCGCCCGCGGCCCGGCCACTGCTGCGTGTTCTGCTCCTACGGGTCGGTGCCCTGCCCGCCGGTCCAGGCCGCCGCAGGCGAGCCCGGTTCGTGCTGCGGATGACGCGGGGACCAAGCGATGCCATGCCGCGTCACCCTTCACGCCGGTCGGGATGGCGTCGTGCCGCCCGGCCGCGCAGCCGCTAGACTGCGCTCCGTGCGTCGCTGGCTCTCCATCCTCCTGCTCGTGCTGCTGCCGCTCCAGTTCGCCTGGGCGCAGGCAGCCGACTACGACGCGCACGGCAGCGGCAGCCATGAGATGCACTTCGGGCACCACGACCACGGCGAACCGCCCGACGCGCCCGACGGCGATGCAGGCGGCTCAATCGACGCCGACGGCCACCACTGCCACGGCCAGTGCTCGGGCATGCCGGCACCGGTCTGCCTCGTGGCCGCCGTCATCGGCAGCACCTCGCCCGACATCCGCATCGACGTGCACAGCGGCGCCCTCGCGCCGCCCCGACCCGAACGCCCCCAGTGGCGTCCCCTCGCCTGATCGGCGAGGCGGGTTGCTTTTCTTCCTGAAACCCGTTCGCGCCTGAGCGCCGGCCGCAGCATGCGGCCCGCGCAGGCACGACGCGACCTTCTGGTCGCCGCTCGCCGATCTCCCGTGGCTTGTTCTCGACACTGGAGCATCGGATGCACCGAAGAATTCGAACGACCGCATGGCTGCGACGCACCGCCGTGGCCGCCGCATGGGCCACCTGCGCATGGGCGGCGCAGGCCCAGACCACCATGGCGCAACCCGCGCCCGAAGAGCCTCTTGACCTCCGGCAAGTCTTCGACGCCGCCTGGGCGCGCCAGCCTGA
This sequence comes from uncultured Methylibium sp., assembly GCA_964616015.1. GTDB lineage: Bacteria > Pseudomonadota > Gammaproteobacteria > Burkholderiales > Burkholderiaceae_C > Methylibium. The sequence goes on from CAZTTC010000392.1 coordinate 1,011, forward strand.
GGCCCTGGCCCTGCAGGCGCACCGTGACGCGGCCAGGGCCCGGCAGAAGGCCGCGCAGGCCTGGACCCCTGAACCCGCAGCGCTGGAGCTGTCCAACAAGACCGACCGCCTCAACCGCAACCAGGGCGCGCGCGAACTCGAAGTCGGTGTCGCCGTGCCCTTGTGGCTGCCGGGCGAGCGCAGCAAGAGCGCTGCACTGGCGGACGCCGAAGGCGCGGCGATCGAAAGCCGTGCATCTGCCGCGCAGCTGCGCGTGGCGGCGGCGGTCCGCGACGCATGGTGGCAATGGCAGCGCACCCGCATCGAGGCTGAGAGCGCCCGCGATCAGCTCGACAACACGCGCCGCATCGCTGCCGACGTAGCCAGGCGGACTCGCGCCGGCGATCTGGCCCGCGCCGACCAGCACCAGGCCGATGGTGCGGTGGCGGCAGCCGAGTCGGGGCTGGCGCAGGCCGAAGCCGCACTGGCTGCGGCCCGGCAGCAGCTCCATGCGCTGGCAGGTCGTGCGCCCGCTGCCACCGTAACCGCCGGTGCCGCCGCCGAGCCCGACCCTGGTACGGCCTCGGCCGAGACCGACGCGCACCCGGCGCTGCAGGAGCTGAGGGACCGCGCCGCGGTGGCAGAAGGCAGCGCGGCGCTGGCCGCGGCGCAGTCGCGCGCTAACCCCGAGCTGATGCTGGCGACCACGCGCGACCGCGGCGCCTTCGGCGAGTCCTCGCAGCAGACCCTGACGCTCGGCGTGCGCATCCCCTTCGGCGGCGGCCCGCGGCACGCTGCCCGATCCGCCAGCGCACGCGCCGAAGCGACCGAGGCACAGGCCCAGCTGGCGCTGGAGCGCGAACGCCTGGGCGCCGAACGCGAAGCCGCGCGCGTGCGGGTGGACGCCTCGCGCACCCAGCTCGCCGCCGCCGAGCGCCGCGCCACGCTCGCGCGCGAATCGCGCGGCTTCTTCGACAAGTCCTTCCGCCTCGGCGAGACCGACCTGCCGACGCGCCTGCGCATCGAAGCCGAAGCCGCGGAAGCCGAACGCCAGGCCGCGCGCACCCGCATCGAACTCGCCGCGGCGATCTCCGCGTGGCGGCAGGCGCTGGGTCTCATGCCCCAGTGACGCTGCATCGACGCCACACACCGAATCCTTCAGGACCCTCCCCATGAACCTCCCGCACCTACTGGCCGCGATCCTCGTCGCCGCCTTCCTCGCCGCACCGCCCGCGCGCGCCGCCGGCGACCA
>CAZTTC010000393.1:0-2238 GCA_964616015.1 uncultured Methylibium sp.
TGCGAGTTCATGCGCTCGGCGATGGCGAGGCCGGCGGCGTCGTCCTTCGCGCTGTTGACGCGCAGGCCCGAGGACAGGCGCTGCATCGACATCGCGAGGGAGCTCTGCGAACCGGTCAGGTTGCGCTGCGCGTTCATCGAGATGATGTTGGTGTTGACAGACATTGCCATTTCAAGATCTCCAAAGTTAATGACCACCCGGCAAGAGCGCCGGCATTGCCTCGACACGGGCTGGGGCTTGCGCCTCGGCTCATGCCGCGCCCTGGGGCTTTGCGGCCTTCGGGCTGCGCCCGGCGTGAGTCATCCGCTGAGATCGATGCAAGGACTTCGTTGAGTGCTGTCCCCGTCGAACCATTGGTCGGCTACTCCGGACCCCGCGGCTCCTTGCGGAGTCACGTTGGGAGGGTTTTCGTCGACCAGCGACAGAACTTTAGGGGTCGATCGCGGCAGCGGACTCGAAGGGGCTGCGGCGGTGGGTCGTAAAGGCGGTGTTTTTCCCCGCTTTCCCGGTCTTCGGCAGATCGGGCCTCTTTCTAGAGTCGCTGCAGTCCGTCGAACCGCGCGTCCACGCGCGCTCCCTGCATGTCTTCCCGCCCCCATGCCGCCCGCGCCCTGCCCCCCGCGCACCAGCGCGCCCATGGCCGCCTGCTGGCCGGCCGCGAGCACCTGCGCAAGCACCGCTGGGTCGAGGCCGAGCGCGAGCTCGGGGCCGCCATCGCTGCCGTCAGCGCATCGGCCCACGACTGGCTGGGCCTGGCGATCGCGCGGGTCAAGCTGCAGCAGTACGAGTCGGCCCTCGAGGCCGCCGATCGCGCCGCGGCCGTCGCTCCGCCATTGATGGAGGCGCACGAGGTGCGCGCGCAATGCTGCATGCATCTGCAGCGCCAGGCGCAGGCGATCCAGATCTACGAAGCGATGCCGGGCGGCGGCCCGACGCAGCACGATTCGCTGCTGAACTACGGCACCGCGCTGGTCCACTGCGAGCGCGCCGCCGAGGCCATCGCGCCCTACATGCAGGCGCTGGCGCAGCGGATGGACTCGGTGCTGGCCTACGTGCGCCTCGGGGCTGCCTTCAAGCAGCTCAAGCTCTACGAACAGGCGGTCGAGTGCTTCCGCACCGCCGTCGCGCTGGAACCCGACAACCTGACCGCCCACGGCTACCTGGTCCACCTGGACCAGTTCGCCTGCCGCTGGGACCACTTCGAGGCCGACGTGGCGGCGATGCTGGCGGCGCTGGGCCGGGTCCACGCCTCGGGCAGCCTGGCGCACGAGTGCACGCCGTTCGCGCTGCTGGCCATCCCGCACCATCCGCTGCAGTTGCGCCAGGCCGCCGAGCTGGAGGCGCGCCGCCTGTCCCACGGCATCAAGCCGCTGCCGCCGCTGCAGCGGACGGGCACGCCGGGCGAGCCCGCGTCGCAGCGCCGGCTGCGCGTGGGCTACCTGTCCTGCGACTTCTACCAGCACGCCACCGCGATGCTGGCCACCGAGGTGCTGGAGCGCCACGACCGCAGCCGCTTCGAGCTCTTCCTCTACGACCACAGCAAGGACGACCGCTCGGCGGTGCGCCAACGCCTGCAGCGCGCCGCCTGCCACTGGGTCGAGCTGGGTGCGGCCACGCCTCGGCAGATCGCCGAGCGCGTGCGCGCCGACGGCATCGACATCCTGATCGACCTGAAGGGCTATACCCACGGCCACCGCCTGCAGGCGCTGGCCTGGCGCCCGGCGCCGCTGCAGATGAGCTGGCTGGGGTTCCCGGGGACGACCGGCGCGGCCTTCGTCGACTACTTCATCGGCGACCCCTGGGTCACGCCCTTGTCGCATGCGGCGCACTACCGCGAGAAGATCGCGCAGCTGCCCCGCAGCTACCAGCCCAACGACCGGGGCCGTGCGCCCGGCGGCGGCGCGACGCGCGCCCAGTGGGGCCTGCCCGCGCAGGCCGTGGTGCTGGCCTGCTTCAACAACGTCTTCAAGATCACGCCCGAGGTCTGGGGCAGCTGGATGCGCCTGCTGCACGCGGCGCCGCACACCGTGCTGTGGCTGCTGGACGCCAACGACCAGGCCAAGGCCAATCTGCGCGACGAGGCGGCCCGGCGCGGCATCGACCCGGCGCGCATCCACTTCGCGCCCGCGGTGCCGCCCGAGCATCACCAGGCCCGCCTCGCGCTGGCCGACCTGATGCTCGATACCTGGCCCTGCAACGCCCACACCACCGCCAGCGATGCGCTGTGGGCCGGCCTGC
>CAZTTC010000394.1:0-2212 GCA_964616015.1 uncultured Methylibium sp.
GCCGAGACCGGCATCGGCTTCATGTTCGCGCCCAACCACCACCCGGCGATGAAGCATGCCGGCCCGATCCGCAAGGAGCTGGGCGTGCGCACGATCTTCAACATCCTCGGGCCGTTGACCAACCCGGCCGGCGCGCCGAACCAGTTGATGGGCGTGTTCCACCCCGACCTGGTCGGCATCCAGGTGCGGGTGTTGCAGCGCCTGGGCTCGCAGCACGTCCTGGTGGTGTACGGGATGAACGGCATGGACGAGATCTCGCTCTCGGGCGAGACGCAGGTCGGCGAGTTGAAGGCCGGCGAGGTGCGCGAGTACACGGTCCACCCCAGCGACTTCGGCATGCCGGTCTACGACACGCGCGTGCTCAAGGTGTCCGGCAAGGATGAGTCGGTGGCAGCGATCCGCCGTGCGCTGGCCAACGAGGACGGGCCGGTGCGCGACATCGTGCTGCTCAATGCCGGCGCGGCGCTCTACACCGCCGACGTCGCGGCTTCGGTGACCGAGGGCGTGAAGCGGGCGCGCGAGGCGGTCGCGTCGGGCGCGGCGGCGAAGAAGCTCGAGCAGTTCGTGGTGGTGACGCAGAAGCTCGCCGCATGAGTGACATCCTCGACAGGATCGTCGCGGTCAAGCGCGAGGAGATCGCGGCGGCGAAGGCGCGGCGCTCGCTGGCGTCGCTGCGCGAGGAGGCCGAGTCGCGCGAGCGGCGCGCCGACCTGCGTGACTTTGCCGGCAGCCTGCGGGCACGCGTCGCAGCCGGCGCCGCCGCGGTGATCGCCGAGGTCAAGAAGGCCAGCCCCAGCAAGGGCGTGCTGCGTGAGCACTTCGTGCCGGCCGCCATCGCCGAGTCCTACGCGAGGCACGGCGCGGCCTGCCTGTCGGTGCTGACCGACGAGCGCTTCTTCCAGGGATCGGCGAGCTTCCTGCGCGAGGCGCGTGCCGCCTGCGACCTGCCGGTGCTGCGCAAGGACTTCATGGTCGACGATTACCAGGTCTTCGAGGCGCGCGCGATGGGGGCGGACTGCATCCTGCTGATCGCTGCCTGCCTGGACGACGCGCGCATGGCCGACCTGGAGGCGGTGGCCGAGGCCCTGGGTCTGGCGGTGCTGGTCGAGGTGCACGACGGCGCCGAGCTCGAGCGCGCGCTGCGGCTGAAGACGCCGCTGCTCGGCATCAACAACCGCAACCTGCGGACCTTCGACGTCACTCTGGACACCACGCTCGGGTTGCTGCCGCGAGTGCCGGCCGAACGGGTGCTGGTCACCGAGAGCGGCATCCTGGCGCCTGCCGATGTGCGGCGGATGCGCGAGGCGAACGTCCACGCCTTCCTGGTCGGCGAGGCCTTCATGCGGGCGGCGGATCCCGGCGCGGCGCTGGCGGCCCTGTTCGGCTGATGTCGCGGTGAACCAGTCCCGGCTGGAGGCGCCTGTGGACCGCGCGTTCGACGCGGTCCAGGGCGGCTGGCGGCCCGTGACCGAGGCTTTCCGCGCCAGCCCGGCCGGGCGGCGCCTCATCGAGTGGGTCGATGCGCGCGTCGACGCCGGGGCGGTGGTCTACCCGGCCGAGCCTTTGCGCGCCCTGGCCGTGACGCCGCTGGAGGCGGTCCGGGCCGTGATCCTGGGCCAGGACCCGTACCACGGAGATGGCCAGGCAGAAGGGCTGGCGTTCTCGGTGCCGGCCGGCACCCAGCCGCCACCCAGCCTGCGCAACATATTCAAGGAGCTGAAACGCGACCTGGGGCTGCCGGCGCCGACTCAGCCCAGCCTGCTTCCGTGGGCGCGCCAGGGCGTCTTGCTGCTCAACGCCAGCCTGACGGTCGAGGACGGCAGGCCTGCCAGTCATTCCGGCCGCGGATGGGAAGCGCTTACTGACAAGCTGATCGATGCCGTCGTTCGTCTGCCTCGGCCGGTCGCCTTTCTGCTTTGGGGGGCGCATGCTCAGGCCAAGGCCGGCCGGCTTGCCGGCACTGCGCACCGGGCCTGGCTGGCCAACCATCCCTCGCCCTTGTCGGCATTGCGGCCGCCGCGCCCCTTCATCGGCTGCGGGCACTTCTCGGCGGCCGCGGGCTTCCTGGAAGCGGCCGGCCGGCCCGTGGATTGGGCCCTGCCGGCCCGGGGATCGGCTTGTGAGCCGACACCCTCGTGATATAGTCGCGGGCTCGTCCCGGAGGGGTGCCCGAGTGGCTAAAGGGGGCAGACTGTAAATCTGTTGGCTTACG
>CAZTTC010000395.1:0-2201 GCA_964616015.1 uncultured Methylibium sp.
ATCGAGAACGAGTTCGGCGAGGAGAACATCGACAACGACATCCTGGTCGCCGAGACCCAGGAGCAGATCGTCCAGATGAGCAACGGCTGCATCTGCTGCACGATCCGCGAGGACCTGCGGGCCACGCTGTCCGACCTGGCCGCCAAGAAGCGCAAGGGCGAGCTCGACTTCGACCGCATCGTGATCGAGACCACCGGCCTGGCCGACCCCGGCCCGGTGGCGCAGACCTTCTTCATGGACGACGAGATCGCCGAGAGCTACCTGCTCGACTCCATCCTCACCCTGGTCGACGCCAAGCACGCCGACCGGCAGCTCGACGAGCGCCAGGAGGCGCGCCGCCAGGTGGGCTTCGCCGACCAGATCTTCCTGTCCAAGACCGACCTGGTCGCGAAGGAGGAGACCGAGGCGCTGATCCACCGCCTGAAGCACATGAACCCGCGCGCCCCGCTGAAGGCGGTGCACTTCGGCGACGTGCCGATCAAGGACGTCTTCGACCTGCGTGGCTTCAATCTCAACGCCAAGCTCGACATCGATCCCGAGTTCCTGAACGCCGACGCGCACGACCACCACGACCATGACCATGCGCATGGCGAGCACTGCGACCACCCGCACCACCACGCCCACGACGACGACGTGAAGAGCTTCGTGTTCCGCTCCAACCGGCCGTTCAACGCGGCCAAGCTGGAGGACTTCCTGGGCACGATGGTCAACCTCTACGGCCCCAAGATGCTGCGCTACAAGGGCGTGCTGCGGGTCCAGGGCTTCGACAAGAAGGTCATCTTCCAGGGCGTGCACCAGCTGATGGGCAGCGACGTCGGGCCGGCCTGGGCCGATGGCGAGACGCGCGGCAGCAAGATGGTCTTCATCGGCATCGACCTGCCCAAGGACCTGTTCCTCCACGGGTTGGAGCAATGCCTGGCCTGAGCATCGACCCGACCCGCCAGCCGCAACACAGGTGGCTACAATCCGCCGCTCTCGAATCCGTCATGAGCCTCTGGCCATGCCCGATGGAGCAGGTATAAAGCTGCCGTGAGGAGATTCGCGCCGTGAGCAAGACCCCGGTCAAGGCCGCAGCAAAGAAGTCGGCCAAGCTGCCGCCCAGGAAGGCAGCCGCCAAGCCGCCGGTCAAGGCGGCGGCCAAGAAGCCGGTGGCCAAGCCGCCGGCCAAGAAGGCCGCGGCAACGAAGAAGCCCGTCGCGGTCGCCAAGAAGGCGGCCGCCAAGCCGGTGCCGAAGCCGCCGGCCAAGCCTGTCGCCAAACCCGCCGTCAAGGCGAGCGCCAAACCCGCGCCGGCCGCCCAGAAGCCGGCTCCCGCCCCCGTCACGAAGAAAGCGTCCGCCCCGCCCGTGCCTCCGACGACTCCTCCTCCAGCCACCCCCGCAGCGGCAGCCGCCAAGCCCCCGACCCGCCTGCGCTCCGCCAAGTCGGCGCCCGCCGTGTCGGTCGACACCCACCCGCCGTCGATCCCCCTGCCCCCGCCGAGCCGGCCGCCGGCCAGCAATGTCATCGACCTGCCGCGGCCGGTGCGCAAGATCGACCCGAAGCTCGCCAACGTCTGGAAGACCAAGGCCGGCCGCGACCTGAGCGAAGACGAGCTGATGGCGATGCCCGACAGCGAGTACATGAACGACAAGCAGCTCGAGTTCTTCCGCGTGCGGCTGATGCAGCAGCGCAACGACCTGCTCGACAACGCCGGCGAGACCACCGAGCACCTGCGCGAGGACACGTCCATCGTGCCCGACCCCGCCGATCGCGCGACGATCGAGGAAGAGCACGCGCTGGAGCTGCGCACGCGCGATCGCGAGCGCAAGCTGCTGAAGAAGATCTCGCAGTCGATCGCCCGCATCGAGGCCGGCGACTACGGCTATTGCGACGAGACCGGCGAGCCGATCGGCCTGGGTCGCCTGCTGGCGCGCCCGACGGCCACGCTCTCGCTCGAGGCGCAGCAGCGCCGCGAGATGAAGCAGAAGATGTTCGGCGACTGACGCCGAACGCCACCGCCGCCCCACGACCGGACCCGACCAGATGGCCGACGCCGAATCCGACGCCAAGGGCGGCAGCAGCTTTTTCCGCAAGGTGGTGAAGTTCGTCGCCAATCCGGCCACGGACTGGGCCGAGATCAACTCCAACGCCAGCCAGGAAGAGGCGCTGCAGAGCGGCTACGCCAAGAGCGAGCTCAAGGCGATGATCGAGCGCAAGCG
>CAZTTC010000396.1:0-2199 GCA_964616015.1 uncultured Methylibium sp.
CGCTGGCGCGCCAGCAGCGCCCAGTTGTGCTCGCTGCGCTTGCCGAAGCCGATGCCGGGGTCGAGCACCAGGCGCTCCGGGGCGACACCCCGGGCACGCACCGCGGCGACACGCTCGGCCAGGAAGCCGCCGACCTCGCGCACGACGTCCCCGTACTGCGGGTCGCCGTCCTGCATCGACCGAGGCTCCATGCCACGCATGTGCATCAGGCAGACGCCGCAGCTCGGGTGCGCCGCCACCACGTCCAGCGCGCCCGGCTCGCGCAGGGCCTTGATGTCGTTGACGATGTCCACGCCGAGGTCGAGGGCCGCGCGCATCACCCCGGGCTTGTAGCTGTCGATGGAGATCGGCACGCCGAGCCGGGCCGCCTCGCGCAGCACCGGGAGCACCCGCGCCAGCTCGTCGTCGAGCCGCACCGGCTCGGCCCCGGGACGGGTGGACTCGCCGCCGATATCGAGGATGTCGGCGCCTTCGCGCAACAGGCGCTCGCAATGCACGAGCGCACCTCGCATGCCGGCATGGTGGCCGCCGTCAGAGAAGGAGTCCGGCGTCAGATTGACGATGCCCATGACCCGGGGACGGGTCAGGTCGATCTCGTACCGGGTGGTGCGCCAGTGCATCGCCAGGCCTCGCCAATGCGAGCGGGGCCGAAGCCCCGCCACGATTCAGATCGCCCGCGCCCTAGACCGCCGCCGGCGCTCCGTCGGTGCTGACACCGGGCGAGCCGCCACCCGTACCGCCGTTGACAGCCGCGGCGCTGGCCGACGTCCAGTCCTTCGGCGGCCGCGGCGGCTTGCCGCCCATGATGTCGTCGATCTGATCAGCGTCGATGGTTTCCCACTCGAGCAGCGCCTTGGCCATCGCGTGCATCTTGTCCTGGTTGTCCTCGATCAGCTTGCGCGCGACGCTGTACTGCTCGTCGATGATGCGGCGGATCACGGAGTCGACCTTGCGCATCGTCTCCTCGGACATGTTGGTCGTCTTGGTGACCGAGCGGCCGAGGAAGACCTCCCCTTCGTTCTCGGCGTAGACCATCGGGCCGAGCTCGTCGGTCATGCCGTAGCGCGTGACCATGTCGCGCGCCAGCTGCGTCGCGCGCTCGAAGTCGTTGCTGGCGCCGGTGGTCATCTGGTTCATGAACACCTCTTCGGCGATGCGTCCGCCGAACAGCACGCTGATCGTCGACAGCATGCGCTCCTTGTCGAGGCTGTAGCGATCGCCCTCGGGCAATTGCATCGTCACGCCGAGCGCGCGACCGCGCGGGATCACGGTGACCTTGTGCACCGGGTCCGTCTTGGGCATCAGGCGCGCGACCAGTGCGTGGCCGGCCTCGTGATAGGCCGTGTTGCGGCGCTCTTCCTCCGGCATCACCATGGACTTGCGCTCGGGGCCCATCATGATCTTGTCCTTGGCCTTCTCGAAATCGACCATCTCGACCACGCGCGCGCTGCGGCGCGCGGCGAAGAGAGCCGCTTCGTTGACCAAGTTCGCCAGATCGGCGCCCGAGAAGCCCGGCGTGCCCCGCGCCAGGATGTCGGCACGGATGTCCTGGCCGATCGGCACCTTGCGCATGTGCACGTTGAGGATCTGCTCGCGGCCCCGCACGTCGGGCAAGGTGACGTAGACCTGCCGATCGAAGCGGCCCGGACGCAGCAGCGCCGGATCGAGGATGTCGGGACGGTTGGTGGCCGCCATCACGATGACGCCGAGGTTGGTCTCGAAACCGTCCATCTCGACCAGCATCTGGTTCAAGGTCTGCTCGCGCTCGTCGTTCCCGCCGCCCAGGCCGGCACCACGGTGGCGGCCGACGGCATCGATCTCGTCGACGAAGATGATGCAGGGGGCGTTCTTCTTGGCCTGCTCGAACATGTCGCGCACGCGGGCAGCGCCGACACCGACGAACATCTCGACGAAATCGGAGCCCGAGATGCTGAAGAACGGCACCTTGGCCTCGCCGGCGATGGCCTTGGCGAGCAGGGTCTTGCCGGTTCCGGGCGGGCCGACCAGCAGCACGCCGCGCGGGATGCGGCCGCCGAGCTTCTGGAACTTCTGCGGGTCCTTGAGGAAGTCGACCAGTTCCTTGACCTCCTCCTTGGCCTCGTCGCAACCGGCGACGTCGGCGAAGGTGGTCGAGTTGTTGGCCTCGTCGAGCATGCGCGCCTTGCTCTTGCCGAAGCTGAAGGCGCCGCCCTTGCCGCC
>CAZTTC010000397.1:0-2175 GCA_964616015.1 uncultured Methylibium sp.
GGCCGGCAGTCCGGCCTACATCGAGCTGGCGCTCGCGGTGACGCTGCTGGTCGGCGCGATGCAGTGGTTGATCGGCCTGCTGAAGCTGGGCTCGGTCGCCAACTTCATCTCGCCCGCCGCGCTGCTGGGCTTCACGACCGGCGCGGCCCTGCTGATCGCGGTGCACGCGCTGAAGGACGGGCTGGGCCTGAGTGGCATCGCGAGCCATGGTGCCAGCGGCGTGCTGCTCGCGGTCTGGCAGCAACTGGGCAGCATCCGCCCGGGTGCGCTGCTGGTCGCCGCGCTGACGCTGGGGGTCGCGGTCGCGGCGCGTCGCTTGGCGCCGCGCTGGCCGGCGATGCTGATCGGCCTGGCGGCCGGCACCGCCGCGGCCTCGGCCCTGCCGGCGCTGGGTCTGGGCGCGGTCCGGCGCGTCGGCACGATCCCCGCGCCCTGGCCGACGTGGCACCTGCCTCAGGTCGATGTCGCCGCGCTGCCTGAGTTGCTCGGCCTGGCCTTCGCGCTCACCATCGTCGCGCTGGCACAGTCGATCTCGATCGCCAAGGTCATGGCCGCGCGGGCCGGTCAGCGCATCGACGCCAACCGCGAGTTCGTCGGCCAGGGTCTGTCCAACCTGGTCGGCGGGCTGAGCTCGAGCTACGTCTCCTGCGGCTCGCTCAACCGCTCGCTGCCCAACCTGGAGGCCGGTGCGCGCACGCCGCTGGCGGCCGTGTTCTCGGCACTGTGGCTGGCGGCGCTGGCGGTGGCGAGCGCCCCGCTGCTGGCGCTGATCCCGTTCGCGGCGATCGCCGGCCTGCTGTGGCTGGTGGCGGCCTCGCTGCTGGAGTTGCCGCGCTGGCGCCAGCTGCGGCGACTGAGCCGCGGCGAGTTCGGCATCGCACTGGCCACGCTGGCCGCGACCCTGACGCTGCGGCTCGAGGTGGCCATCCTGCTGGGCAGCCTGCTGTCGCTCGGCGCCTACCTGCAGCGCACCGCGAAGCCGGCCATGCGCACCATGGGCTTCGACTCGACCGCGCCGAACCGTCCGTTCGTCGTGCTGGACGGCCATCCGGGCGCGCTGCCGGAGTGCCCGCAGCTCAAGCTGCTGCGGATGGAAGGGGCGGTCTATTTCGGCGCGGCCCAACATGTGTCGGACACGCTGCACGCGCTGCGCGAGCCAGCGGGGGCGCCGAAGCACCTGCTCGTGATGAGCAAGAGCATGAACTTCATCGACCCGGCCGGCGCGCAGGTCTGGGACGAGGAGCTGCGAGCCCGCCGCGCGAGCGGCGGTGACCTGCACTTCCACCGCCCGCGCCCGCCGGTGCTGGCGCTGTGGGAGCGCTCCGGCTTCCTCGACGCGCTGGGCCGCGATCACATCCACGCCGACAAGCAGCACGCGATCGCGCGCATCGTGCCGCGGCTGGACCCGCAACTCTGCGCGCAGTGCCATGCGCGCGTGTTCGCCGAATGCGATCAGCGGCCGGGCGCCGCGCTGGCGCCCGAGATCTAGCCGATCGTCAGCTGCGCGGCGCGACCGATTGCGCGCGCGTCACGCGGGTCGTGCCGCCGGTCGAGATCAGCACCACCTGGTCGCCGGGCTGGAAGCTCTCGTTGCCCTGGGCCTGGACGATCGCGCGGCGCTCGCCGTTGCGCATCTGGACCATGATCTCGATCGCCTGTTCGCGGGTCGCGCCCCGCTCGACGGCGTTGCCGACCACGGCACCCGCCACCGCACCCAGCACGCCGACCACCACCGCTTCCCGGCGGCCGCCGACCGAACTGCCGGCCACGCCGCCGGCCACCGCGCCGGCGGTGCCGCCGATGCCGGACTGCGAGCCTTCCACGACCACCGGCCGCACGTTGATGACGACGGCGTCCTGCACGGTCGACAGGCGCTGGGCGTCGCCGCGCTTGATGACGTCGGGGCTGGTGGTGGAACAGGCGGCAAGTGCCAGCACCAGGCCGGCGGTCAACAAGGTCTTCATGGCAGCTTCTCCTGGGGCGACATGACGGCACAACGGTGCCTCGTGCGCGCTCGTTGACGGATTGTCCGTCAGCGTCGGGCGGTCGCGAAGAGGGGCGGCGGCGGCGTCGGGTAAAGAATCGTTGACGCCCCACCAGGAGCGCCCGGCACCGCGGCGCCCGCGCGCACCTTGCCGCGCCACGGCGGGCGCGATTCGGGGCGCTGCCGCCTAG
>CAZTTC010000398.1:0-2174 GCA_964616015.1 uncultured Methylibium sp.
AAGAACAAGGTCTCGCCGCCCTTCAAGACCGCCGAGTTCGACATCCTGTTCGGCGAGGGTGTGTCGCGCGAAGGCGAGATCGTCGACATGGGCGTCGAGGCCAAGGTGGTCGAGAAGTCCGGCGCCTGGTACGCCTACAACGGCGAGAAGATCGGCCAAGGCAAGGACAACGCGCGCGAGTTCCTGCGCGAGAACCCCGACCTCGCGCACGAGATCGAGAACAAGGTGCGCGAGTCCCTGGGCATCGCCCTGTTGCCGAGCATCGAGGTCGAGGTGCCGAAGGCCGGCAAGAAGGCGGCCGGCGGCGAGTGAGCGTCACGGAGCCGCGCGAGGCCGACCTGGTGCGCGGCCTGTGGGCTGCCTACCAGGCACGCAACTGGCCCGGGGCGCGGTCGCTCCTTGATCCGGATGCGCGTTGCACCTGGTGGACCAGCGGGGAGCGCTACCTGGGCGCCGAAGCCATCATCCGGGTCAATGCCAACTACCCGGAAGGCTGGCGGATCCACATGATCGCCGTCGAGCCCCTGGCCGACGGTCGTGTCCTCAGCCTCGTGCGGGTCGACCACCCGCCCGTGACGCACTACGCCCACTCCTGGTTTGGTTTCACCGGCGGTGCTCGGCTGCGCATCGCCTCGATCGACGAGTTCTGGGCCGAGGTCGTGCCCCCGGAGGCGTGGCGCGAAGGCTTGCCCGGCCGCGAACGCGAGGCCTCGCCTTGCCACGCGCTCCCGCCACGCTGAAGGCCAAGGCGCTGGCCTGCATCGCGCAGCGCGAGCACAGCCGGGTCGAACTGCGGCGCAAGCTGCTCGCGCATGTCGACAAGCTGCAGCGCCAGGCCGACAGCGCGCCCGCCATCGACGCAGACCGCCCGCGGCCGGCCGAACAGGAGGTCGACGAGCTGCTCGACTGGTTGGTGGCGAAGGACCTGCTGAGCACTTCACGTTTCGTCGAGACACGGATCCAGGCACGCGCCTCGCGCTTCGGCAACCTCCGCATCCGCCACGAGCTGGCACAGCATGGCGTCGAGCTCGATCTCACGGCCGCCGCTGACCTCAAGCGCAGCGAAGTCGCACGCGCGCGCGTCGTCTGGGCCAAGCGCTTTGCCGCGGTCGCCGTCGACGCGGCCGGTCGTGCGAAGCAGACGCGCTTTCTGGCAGCGCGCGGGTTCAGTGCCGACGTGGTGCGGCGGGTCGTCGCGGGCGACGACGCGGATCTCTAGGCCGGGGTGGCCAGGCCGAGCATGAGGCGAATGTTCTGCACCGCCGCGCCGGACGCCCCTTTACCCAGATTGTCCAGCCGGGCCACCAGCACGGCCTGGCCGCGCGAGTCGTTGCCGTAGACGCGCAGCTCCAGCCGGTTGCTGTCGTTCAAAGCTTCGGCTTCGAGCTTGCCCCCCGGCTCGACCGGAACGACGCTGACGAACTCGCTGCCGGCATAGCGGGCGGCCAGCGCCGCCTCCAGATCATCGGGGCGCGGGCGGCCCGTCAGCAGGTCGAGATGCAGCGCGACCTGCACCAGCATCCCCTGGCGGAAGTTGCCGACGCTCGGCACGAAGATCGGGCGGCGCGTCAGCCGGCTGTACTGCTGCAACTCCGGCAGGTGCTTGTGCTCCAGGCCCAGGCCGTAGAGCTCGAAGGCGGGCGCCGTCCCGGCCTCGTAGGCCTCGATCATCGACCGGCCACCGCCGGAATAGCCGCTGACCGCGTGGACCGCCACCGGGTAGTCGGCCGGCAGCAGCCCGGCATCGACCAGGGGTCGCAGCAGGGCGATGCCGCCGGTCGGGTAGCAGCCGGGGTTGGCGACCCGCCGTGAGGCTGCCACCGCCAAAGCCTGCTCCGGCGCGAGCTCGGGAAAGCCGTAGACCCAGCCGGGCGCGACGCGGTGTGCCGTGCTGGCATCGACGATCCTCGGCCCGCCGCCCGGCAACCCGTCGGCAAGCGCGACCGATTCGCGCGCCGCGTCGTCGTGCAGGCACAGCACGACCAAGTCGACCCCCGCCATCAGCTCGCGCTTCGCGCCGGCCTCCTTGCGCCGGGCCGGGTCGATGCTGACCAGTTCGACGCCGGCCAGGCCCGACAGCCGTTCGCGTATGCCCAGGCCGGTGGTTCCGGCTTCGCCATCGATGAAGATGCGGGCAGGGCGGGCGCTCATGGCGCGATGGTAGCGTCGCCGCA
>CAZTTC010000399.1:0-2173 GCA_964616015.1 uncultured Methylibium sp.
GCGAGCGGGTTCTCGTTCTCGTCGGCGACGTGGCGGTCCAGGAAGTCGGCATCGCCGTCGTCGCCGGACATGTCCTCCAGGTACACGAGCTGGGTGCCGCGCACCTTGCCCAGCAGCTCCTGGTAGTCGGCGAGCGACAGGCCCATCTGCCTGGCGATCTCGCCCTCGCTCGGCGCGCGGCCGAGCGTCTGTTGCAGCTTGTGCACCGCGGTCTCGATCTCGCGCTGCTGCTTGCGGTTGCCGCGGCTCATCCAGTCGCTGCCGCGCAGCTCGTCGAGCATGGCGCCGCGGATGCGCTGGGTGGCGAAGGTCTCGAACTGCACGCCCTGGGCGCTGTCGAAGCGCGTCATCGCATCGGTCAGGCCGATGAGGCCGACCTGGATCAGGTCGTCGATCTCGACGTTGGCCGGCAGCTTGGCGATCATCTGGTGCGCGAGGCGCTTGACCAGCGGGCTGTATTGCTTGAGCGTCGCGTGGGTGTCGAGTCGGCCGGCGGCGGTGTACATGACGGGGCTCCTGGCGGGGCGTCGTTCGTTTCGGGACGGATGCGGGTCAGCGCGACCAGGCCGTGCGGTCGGTGTGGCGCGAGCCTTGCGCGGGCAGCACGCTGCGCAGGCCGTCGCTCTCGGTCGTCAGCGCGGCGAAGGCGCTGTCGCTCAGCGGCTGGGGCAGGGCGCAGGCCAGCTGCTCGCGCGCCAGGCGCCTGAGGCGCAGGCTGGGGGCGTCGGTGGCGGCCTCGGCCGGGTCGACGGCGACCCAGTCGTGCTGCACGGCCCCGAGGAAGTCGTCGGCGCAGCGTGCCAGGCGCTCGGCCACGCGGGCGGCGCGGTCGGAGTCGGGCGGCGCGCTCAGCAGCAGGTCGTGCGCCATCAGGCCGGCGCGCATCGCCAGCAGCTTGATCGCGGCATAGGCATGGGTCACGCTGTCGGCCTGCTCGTCGCACAGCACGACGGGGCGCAGCAACTGGGCCTGCAGCTCCTGCACGCGGCGCGCGAACAGGCGCGCCAGGTCGGAGGCGCTGGCGTGAACCAGCAGCACGTCGGTGTCGGGCGCGGCCTCGGCCACGGCGTCCAGGAAGGCCGAGGTCGAGCCGCTGGCATCGACGTAGCGCAGCGGCAGGCCGCGCGCGGCCAGGTAGCTGACCTGCGGGCTCAGCGCTTCCACGCCCTCGGCGAGGTCGAAGTTCGCCAGCTCGACCGGCGTACGGGCGTGCTCGCCGGCATCGACGACCAGGGTGCGCAGGCCGAGCTCGGCGTAGGCGGTGCACAGGCGCTCGAGCAGCGATCCGCCGAAGGCGATCAGCGGGTTGGAGACGATGGGGATGCAGCGCAGCGTGTGGCTCGTGAACAGGCGGCGCAGGCCCTGGGCCTGGTCGACCGGGCGGTCCTGGCTGCCGCCGCCGAAGGGCGGTGGGGCGATGCGCGTGGCCGGGCCGGGCGGCAGTTCGTCGAGCTGGTTGAACCAGCTGTCGGTGGCGGGCCGGACGGGGCGGGAGGCGTGGGTCATGGCGCGGAGGCGGGCATCGTGAGCGGCGAGATGGCGCGGGATCAGGCGCGGGCCGCGGGGGTCGGCGCGCGGCGCACGCGCTGCGGGGCCGCGAACACGAGATTCATCTCGTCGGCGTCGAAGTGGTAGGCCGGGCTGCCGCCCGCGCGCAGCGCGCGGTGCACCAGCGCCTGGCCCGACAGGCGGTGCCAGTCCTCGGGCACACGCTGGCCGTTGGCGATGGCGACGATCTTCTGCTTGTGGCGGATCACCGCGTCCAGCGCCGGGGCCAGCTTGACAGCCTCGTCGAGCTTGCTCAGCACCACGCCGCGGCAGGTGGAGGCGCGGTAGGCCGTCATCACGTCGTCGATGGTCTCGCCCT
Organism: uncultured Methylibium sp.; assembly: GCA_964616015.1. GTDB lineage: Bacteria > Pseudomonadota > Gammaproteobacteria > Burkholderiales > Burkholderiaceae_C > Methylibium. Next base: position 1,868 of record CAZTTC010000399.1, read on the forward strand.
GCGCGGCGGCGTTGATCACCAGCAGGCGGTTGATCGACGGGTGGGCCAGCATGTCCAGCAGGTCCTTGGTGCGCGCGTCGCGCTGCGCCAGGCCGGCGGTGTCGATCAGGACCATCTTCTTGGCCGACAGCAGGTCCAGCAGGTCCTCGAGCGCGCTGCGGTCGTGCGCGGTGTGCACCGGCACGCCGAGGATGCGGCCGTAGGCGCGCAGTTGCTCGTGCGCGCCCAGGCGGTAGGCGTCGAGCGTGATGAGGCCGAGGTTGGACGCGCCGTGCTTGGTGGCGAAGGCGGCGGCCAGCTTGGCGG
>CAZTTC010000400.1:0-2171 GCA_964616015.1 uncultured Methylibium sp.
CTGCCACAACTGCCCCGACGTGGTCCAGGCGCTCAACCTGATGGCGGTGCTGAACCCGCGCGTGCGCCACACGGCGATCGACGGCGGGCTGTTCCAGGCCGAGGTCGAGGCGCGCCAGATCATGGCGGTGCCGATGGTGTTCCTGAACGGCCAGCCCTTCGGGTCGGGCCGCATGGAGCTGTCCGAGATCCTCGCCCAGGTCGACACCAACGCGGCGGCGCGCGCGGCCGCGCGGCTGAAGGACGCGGCGCCCTACGAAGTGCTGATCGTCGGCGCCGGCCCGGCGGGGGCGGCGGCGGCCGTGTATGCGGCGCGCAAGGGCATCCGCACCGGCATCGTCGCCGAGCGCTTCGGGGGCCAGACGCTCGACACGCTGGGCATCGAGAACTACATCTCGGTCCAGGAGACCCAGGGTCCGCGCTTCGCCGCCGACCTGGAAGCCCACGTGCGCGCCTACGGCGTCGACCTGCTGAACGGCCAGCGCGTCGAGACGCTGGAGCCCGCGTCGCAGCCGGGCGGCTACGCGACCGTGAAGCTGGCCAACGGTGCCGAGCTGAAGGGCCGCAGCATCGTGCTGGCGACCGGCGCGCGCTGGCGCAAGGTGGGCGTGCCCGGTGAAGCCGAGTACGCGAACAAGGGCGTGGCCTACTGCCCGCATTGCGACGGCCCGCTGTTCAAGGGCAAACGGGTCGCCGTGATCGGCGGCGGCAACTCGGGCGTCGAGGCCGCGATCGATCTCGCCGGAATCGTCGAGCACGTGACGCTGGTCGAGTTCGCCGACCGGCTCAAGGCCGATGCGGTCCTGGTGAACAAGCTCGCCAGCCTGCCCAACGTGACGGTGCACGTGAACGCCCAGACCACCGAGATCACCGGTGACGGCAGCAAGGTCACCGGCCTGCGGTTCAAGGACCGTGCGAGCGGCGAGACGCGCTCGGTCGAGTTGGCGGGCGTCTTCGTGCAGATCGGCCTGGTGCCCAACACCGAGTGGCTGCGCGGCACGGTCGAGCTGTCGAAGTACGGCGAGATCGTCGTCGACGCGAAGTGCGCGACCAGCGTGCCCGGCGTGTTCGCGGCCGGCGACGTGACGACGGTGCCGTTCAAGCAGATCGTCATCGCGGCCGGCGAGGGCTCGAAGGCGGCGCTGTCGGCCTTCGACCACCTGATCCGCACGCCGCAGGCCTGAGACCGGCAGCCGCGGCGGCCGGCGGTGGCTCGCTACCATCGCGGCATGAGCGCACCGCAGGCCCACCGCATCGCAGTCATCGCCGGCGACGGCATCGGCATGGAGGTCATGCCGGAGGGCCTGAAGGTCCTCGAGGTGGCGGCGCGGCGCTTCGGCCTCGCGCTCGGCTTCGAATCCTTCGACTGGGCCTCGGCGGCCTGGTGGCAGAAGACCGGGCAGATGCTGCCCGACGACTGGGCCGCGATCCTGTCGCGCTTCGATGCGATCTACTTCGGCGCGGTGGGCTGGCCGGCCGTCGTGCCGGACCATGTGTCGCTGTGGGGTTCGCTGCTGAAGTTCCGGCGCGACTTCGACCAGTACGTGAACCTGCGGCCGGTGCGACTGCTGCCGGGCGTGCCCTCGCCGCTGGCGAACAAGCAGCCCGGCGACATCGACATGCTGATCGTGCGCGAGAACACCGAGGGCGAGTACTCCTCGGTCGGCGGCCGCATGTTCGAAGGCACCGAGCGCGAGTTCGTGCTGCAGGAGTCGGTGTTCACGCGACACGGCGTGGACCGCATCCTGAAGTTCGCCTTCGAGTTGGCCGAGCGCCGACCGAGGAAGCAGCTCACCGCCGCGACCAAGAGCAACGGCATCGCGATCTCCATGCCCTACTGGGACGAACGCGTCGCCGCGATGGCGCAGCAGTTCCCGGCGGTGCGCTGGGACAAGCAGCACGTCGACATCCTGGCTGCGCGCTTCGTGCTGCAGCCCGAGCGCTTCGACGTGGTGGTCGCGAGCAACCTGTTCGGCGACATCCTGTCGGACCTGGGGCCGGCCTGCACCGGCACGATCGGCCTCGCGCCGTCGGCCAACCTGAACCCCGAGCGGCGCTTCCCGTCCTTGTTCGAGCCGGTGCATGGCTCCGCGCCCGACATCTACGGCAAGAACATCGCCAACCCGATCGCGATGATCTGGTCGGGCGCGCTGATGCTGGACTTCCTGGGCC
>CAZTTC010000401.1:0-2170 GCA_964616015.1 uncultured Methylibium sp.
CTACCTGCGCCACGAGCAGGACCTGGACCTGCAGGCCTTCGGCGTGCGCTTCGACAACTACTTCCTCGAGTCCAGCCTGTACACGACGGGCCGCGTCGAGGCCACGGTCGAGCGCCTGGTCGCGTCGGGCAAGACCTACGAGAAAGACGGCGCGCTGTGGCTGCGCAGCACCGAGTACGGCGACGACAAGGACCGCGTGATGCGCAAGTCGGCCCCGCCCGGGTCCGACGCGTCGGCCGGCGATGGTGCGCAGTACACCTACTTCGTGCCGGATGTCGCCTACCACGTCGCCAAGTGGGAGCGCGGCTTCCACAAGGTCATCAACGTGCAGGGCGGCGACCACCACGGCACCATCGCCAGGGTGCGCGCCGGACTGCAGGCCGCCGGGGTCGGGATCCCCGCCGGCTACCCCGATTACCTGCTGCACAAGATGGTCACCGTGATGAAAGGCGGCGAGGAGGTCAAGATCTCCAAGCGAGCCGGCAGCTACGTGACCCTGCGCGACCTGATCGACTGGACCGGCCGCGACGCGGTGCGCTTCTTCCTCATCAGCCGCAAGGCCGACACCGAGTTCGTCTTCGACGTCGACCTGGCGCTGAAGAAGAGCGACGAGAACCCGGTCTTCTACGTGCAGTACGCGCATGCGCGCATCCAGTCGGTCATCGCCCAGTGGCGCGACGCGTCCGGGGGCGACGTGGCCGCGCTGGCCGGCGCCGACCTGGCGCTGCTGACGGCCCCGACCGAGGCCGCGCTGATGCTCGAGCTGGCTGCCTTCCCCGGCATGCTGGCCGGGGCGGCCGCCGACCTGGCGCCGCACGACGTGGCCTTCTACCTGCGCGACCTGGCCGGGGCCTTCCACAGCTACTACGCGGCCGAGCGCTTTCTCGGCGAGGATGCGGCCCTGACGCGCGCGCGGCTGGCCCTGCTGGCCGCGACGGCCCAGGTGCTGCGCAACGGCCTGGCCATGCTGGGTGTCGGCGCGCCCGACAAGATGTGACGACCGGAGCGTTCATGCCCTCTTCTCCCAAACCCCTGCAACGCGGCGGCTTCCTGGTCGGACTCATCGTCGGCCTGCTGGTCGGCCTGGCGCTGGCGCTCGGCGTCGCGCTGTACGTCACCAAGGTGCCGATCCCCTTCATCAACAAGGTGCCGCAGCGCACCGCCGAGCAAGACGCCGCCGAGGCCGAGAAGAACCGCAACTGGGACCCGAACGCGCCGCTGCAGGGCAAGGGCGCCGCCTCGGCCCCGCCGCTGCCGGGCGCGCCGGCCCAGTCGGGCGGCACCGCCGTCGCGCGGCCGGCGGCTCCCACGGCCTCGGCCCCGATCGGCGCACCGGCCCGGCCCGGCACCGACCTGTCCACCACCGGCGCCGTCGATGCGTTTGTCTACTTCGTGCAGGTCGGCGCCTACTCCCGCACCGAGGAAGCGGAGGCCCAGCGCGCCAGGCTCGCGATCCAGGGCTTCGAGTCCAAGATCACCGAGCGCGAGCAGTCGGGCCGCCTGATGTACCGGGTGCGGATCGGGCCCTTCAACCAGCGGCCCGACGCCGAGAAGGTGAAGGACACGCTGGACGGTGCCGGCATGACGACGGCGCTGGTGCGGGTGCAGAAATGAACTTCGCCGGGCGGCACCGACTCCATCGCCCGGTCGCTCGAATCGCTGACTGAAAGGGATGCTCATGAAACGTCGTGACTTCACGACCCTCGCGCTCGTCGCCCCGCTGGCCGGGCTCGCACCGCTGGCGCGGGCCCAGGGCGGCCCGATCGAGGGCCAGCACTACGTCAAGCTGACGCAGCGCCAGCCGACCCAGGACCCGAAGAAGCTCGAGGTGGTCGAGTTCTTCTGGTACGGCTGCCCGCACTGCCATGCCTTCGAGCCCATGCTCGACGCCTGGGTCAAGAAGCTGCCGGCCGACGTGAACTTCCGGCGCCTGCCGGTGGCCTTCCGAGAGGTGCCGTTCGTGCTGCACCAGAAGCTGTACTTCGCGATCGAGACGATGGGCCTGGTCGATTCGCTGCACCGCAAGGTCTTCAATGCGATGCACGTCGAGCGCAATCCGCTCAACACCCCCGAGGCGATCGGCGACTTCGTCGCCAAGAACGGCGTCGACAAGGTCAAGTTCCTGGACACGATGAACTCGTTCTCGGTGCAGGCCAAGTCCAAGCAGGCG
>CAZTTC010000402.1:0-2160 GCA_964616015.1 uncultured Methylibium sp.
GCCACCGCCGACCTGGGCCTGATCGCCTACGAGACCGCGGCGCGCGAGGGCCTGGTGCTGGACGAGCAGGTGATCGTCGAGATCGTCCGGCCCGGCACCGGCGACCCGGTGACGACCGACGAGGTCGGCGAACTGGTCGTGACCACGCTGAACCCCGACTACCCGCTGATCCGCTTCGGCACCGGCGACCTGTCGGCGGTGCTGCCCGGCCAGTGCCCGACCGGGCGCACCGCCCCGCGCATCAAGGGCTGGATGGGTCGCGCCGACCAGACCACCAAGGTCCGCGGCATGTTCGTCCATCCGTCCCAGGTCGCCGAGGTCGTGCGCCGCCACCCCGAGCTGCGCAAGGCGCGGCTGGTGGTCAGCGGCGAGATGGCGAACGACCGCATGATCCTGAGGGCCGAAGCACCGACCGCGGCCGAGGACCTCGCCGCGCGCATCGCCGAGAGCCTGCGCGACGTCACCAAGATGCGCGGCGAGGTCGAGCTGCTGGCGCCCGGCACGCTGCCCAACGACGGCAAGGTGATCGAGGACGCGCGGCGCTACGAGTAGGTCGCGCGGCACGGCGGGTCTAGACTGGCCCGCATGGCGGCCGACACCGATCTGCCTCGCGAGGACGGCCCGCGCCGGCGTGCGCGGCGCCGGCTCGAACAGGCGCGTGCGCTGCCCGACCCGGCCGGCGTGAAGCGCTGGCACGAGCGCCTGTCGGAACTGAAGTCCCTGGTGCTCCTGGGTGGCGGCGCAGCCTACGTGCTGGGCTATCTGGCCCGGGCGCTGCACGCCTGGAGCGAATCGCTCGGCGTGCTGCCAGCGCTCGACTTCCAGTACTTCGTCGCCGGGCTGCTGATGGGCCTGCCGCTGGCGGCGCTCGCGCTGGCGGCGCTCGGGGCGCGCCTGCTGCTGCGGCGCTGGGTCGCCTGGGAAGCGGCACGCCGCGGGCGCCGCGAAGCCACGAACCGCTGGCTGGGTACGCTGCAGACCGTCGGTCTGTTCGGCGTCGTGCTCGCGGCCGTGCTGGACGACTGGGTCGCGGCCGACCTCGAGCCGGTGGTGAGGGCGCTGGGCGGCCTGCTGGTGACGGCCTTCGTGGCCTACGTGGTGCTGGTCGTGTCGCGCGACGAAGGCGGCACCGGCAGCGGCCTGGCGCGGCCGCGCCGCTACGGCTCGGCGGTGGCGGGCCGCGAGCTGCCGGCCGGCGGGTCGCGGGCCACCCGGGTGCTGTCGGCGGTGTCGCGCTCGGCGAACTGGCTGATGGGCGTGCTGGTCATGACCTACCTCGCCCTCGTCGTGGTGGCCGTCGTCGGCGTCACGATGCTGCTCGGGCTGGTGTGGCTGCCGCTGCTGCCGCAGGAGCTCGGCGGGGCCAGGCCGCGTTGCCTGGTGCTCGACGTCGACACCCGGCAGCTGTCGGCGCCGCTGGTCGCGGATCTGTTCGACGGCGCGGCCGCACCCGAGTCCGACGGGTCGGCGACGCGCCGCACGCGCGAACTCGCGGTGCACTTCTCGGGCAACGACCTGCTGCTGCTGCGCGTGAAGGACGCCCCCGAGAACGCAGCACGCACGATCGAACTGCGCCGTGACGCCGTGGTCGCCACGACGACCTGCGCGCCACGCTGACCCGCCGCGGGCGCGACCGGCCTCAGGCGTCGGACTTGATGCCGCCGGCCTTCACCACCTGCGACCACTTCGCGATCTCGGCGCGGATGAACTCGGTGAACTTCTCGCGCGAGCCGCCGCCGTCCTCGGCGCCGTAGCTGTCCAGCTTCTCCTGCACGTCGGGCATCGCCAGCACGGTGTTGATGTCGGCGTTCATCTTGTCGGCCACCGGCGTCGGCAGCTTGCCGGGACCGACCAGGCCGTACCAGGTGGTGGCCTCGAAGTCGGCGTAGCCCTGCTCCACCATCGTCGGCACCGTCGGGTGGCCCTTGGCGCGCTTGGCGCGCGTCTGCGCGATCGCGAGCAGCTTGCCGCCCTTCACGTGCGGCGTGGCGGCGGTCATCGTCTCGAAGGCGTAGTTGATCTGGCCGCCGATCAGGTCGGTGATGACCGGCGCGCTGCCCTTGTAGGGCACGTGGATCGCGTCGACCTTGGCGCGCTGCTTGAAAAGCTCCAGCGCCAGGTGCTGGGCCGAGCCGTTGCCGGCCGAGCCGAAGCTGACCT
>CAZTTC010000403.1:0-2139 GCA_964616015.1 uncultured Methylibium sp.
GTGGCGGCCAGCAGGAGTTCGCGGCGCTTTTCGTCTGGAACCCTGTGCTCGTCCACCTCGTGGATGAACTCGGCAATCCTGTTCATGGCATGGTCCTTCGCGCGTTGCACCGATCCTCGGTTTGATCGACTCTAGGCAGCACGCAGCCGTTCAGGCAGTGCGGGTCGTCACTCGTTGGTCATGCGCCTTGTGGGCGGGCCCGCCCAGGCCATACACCGACATCGCCGCGAACCGTCGCGACACCAGCGCGGCAATGACGCACGCCGGCAGCAACAGAGGCAGCAAGGCGTACTGGCCGGTCATCTCGAACACCATCAATGACGACATCACGGGCGCGTGGGTGGTCGCGGCCAGCAGCACGGCCATCCCGACCACCGCATACAGCGGCCCGGAAGCCGCGGTCACGCCCCCGGCCGCCAGGGCCGAAGCAGCCAACGCTCCTACGGCGGCGCCGGCGAACAGCGTCGGCGTGAACACCCCTCCGGGCGCTCCCGATCCAGTGGTGGCACCGATCGCGAGCAGCTTCAGCGCCAGCACGAGCGCCACCACTGACCAGGCCGCAGGGCTCGTGAGCTGCTGATGGATGCTGCTGTAGCCATTGCCCCAGACCTCAGGCCGCCACAACGACAGCACGCCGACCGCCAGCCCGCCCAACGCGAAGGCAGCGGGCAGCGGCAGCCGCGACCGGACGAACAGTGTTCGAGCGGCTCGCAGCCAGCGCAACAGGCATGCGCCGAGCACGCCGCCGATGATGCTGAACATCAACATCAGTCCGACTTGCCCGAGGCCGGGCAGTGTGACGGTGGCCAACGGGAACAGCACCGAGCGCTCGCCCAGCGTCACCGAGACGCCGAACGCCATCACCGCGGCCACCACCACCGGGCCGAGTTGGGCCAGCGCTAGCGAGCCGAGCAGGATTTCGGCCACGAACAGTGCGCCCGCGAGCGGCGCGTGATAGGCCGCCGCAAGCCCAGCCGCCGCACCGCAGCTCACCACCAGCCGCAGATCCGCGCCGCGACCGATGATGCGACCGAGCAGCGAAGCCAGCATGGCCGCCAGCAGCACCATCGCGCCTTCGCGGCCGACCGCGCCTCCTGTGCTCACGACCAGCATCGACGCCGCCACCTTGAGGAGGCCACCTTGAGGAGGCCACCGCGGATGTCCAGCCTTCCGTTGCCGATGGCCACGGCCTCGATGTAGTCGCCGCCATGGCGCAAAGGCGCACCGGCTGCAGGCGCCGTGCGACCGCGCTCGGCGAACCAGAGCAGCAGGCCCGCCGCCAGTCCCCCCAGCGCCGGTGCGAGCATGCGCATGTCGGCCGGAAGCTTCTGCGCGGCGGACACGAGGTGGCCGCCGCTGGCGCCGACAAGCAGCGTCTCCAGCGCAAACAGGGCCTGCCTGAACGCCGCCACCGCCAGCGCACCCAGCGCTCCAACCGCCGTGCCCACGACGAGATGCCGCCACGGCGTGTCGAGCCGCATCAGCGCTCGGCGCATCGGCCGCAGCGCTGCGCGCCAAGTTGAGCCTCTCATGCGAAGAATCTGCCGAGCGGCCGCGCTTCAGCGTGAACCCGTCAGCGCATCTCGTTCCGCATAGGCTGACTGCAAGGCGACGCGCGCCTGCGCGGCCCGAGCGTCCAGTGCCGAGACACGGTCGAAGTACGCACGGCTGAGACGGCTGTGGCCGTTGACCAGGTGACGACGTTCCCCCGGGCGCGGCGACTGCCCCTCGCGTGCAGCGCGCTCGGCGGCCTGCACACGAGCCAGCGCGGTGGCCACACGAGCATCAGCCTGTTGCCAGGCCGCGCGGCTGTCGCCGGGCGGTCCGCTGGCGGTGGCGACACGCGCCGCCGGGACCTGCTCCGCGGGAGGCAGTTCGGCCAGCTTCAGGCTGCGCAGCAGCACACCATCAGCAGGCCGCGGCGGCATCTGCGAGTACACGGTGGTGCCGCCGGGTTCACGCCACTCGTACAGCACCTGGGCATGCGCCGCTGGGGCGGTGGCAAGCCAGACGAGCACGCCCAAGGCCACGAGCAGCAGCCCGTGACCCAGGCGCCCAACATGAGCGGGCAAGCGCGTGCGCCTCGCCGATGGCTTCGCCTGCGAAGGGTGCCGGGATCGGTTCATGATCGACGCTCAG
>CAZTTC010000404.1:0-2131 GCA_964616015.1 uncultured Methylibium sp.
CCGACGCGGTGGTTGGACTTGATGCCGAACTCGGCCTCGAGCGGCTCGACGAAGGTCTGGAACATGTCCAGCACCAGCGCGCGCGAGGCGGTCACGATGTCGCGCACCGCGGGGTCGATCAGCGTGATGAAGACGATGGGACGCTTGCCTTCGCGCTCGGCGGTGGCGTCGATCTCGCGCACCACCTGATGCGCCTTGTCGGCGGTGTCGATGAAGGGCCGGCGCACATGCCTTGGGCGCGCCGCGAACTGGTTGAGGATGGAATTGCCGAAGGTCTCGGCCGTGATGCCGGTGCCGTCGGAGACGAAGAAGACCGAGCGATTGGGCATGGCCTGCAGGTGCCGCGAGGCACGGTTCTGGGGGGAGGGCGCTGAAAGCGTGACCCGTACAATCTAAAGCAAATTCGCACCCACCCCCAGCCATGAGCCCCGCGCCGACCAGTACCAGTACAAGCGCAGGCGCGAGCGTGGCCGGCTGGCCGGCGATGGGCGCCCCGGTTTCATCACATCACGGAGCTTCCCCATCATGGCCACCTTCGACGCGACCGCCCTGGTCGTCCCGCTTGAACATCTGAGGATGACCGACGTCGAGGCGGTCGGCGGCAAGAACGCCAGCCTCGGCGAGATGATCAGCCAGTTGGCGGCCTCGGGCGTGCGGGTGCCCGGCGGCTTCGCGACCACGGCGCATGCCTTCCGGCAGTTCCTGCGGCACGACGGACTCGAGGCCCGCATCAACGATCGCCTGGCCAGGCTCGACACCGACGACGTGCGTGCGCTCGCCGAGGCCGGGGCGCAGATCCGCGGCTGGGTCGAGGCACAACCCTTTCCGGCCGACCTGGCCGCGGCGATCCGCACCGAGTTCGCGAAGCTGACCGCCGGCAGCCCGGGCGCGTCCTTCGCCGTGCGCTCGTCGGCCACGGCCGAGGACCTGCCCGATGCCAGCTTCGCCGGCCAGCAGGAGACCTTCCTCAACGTCGTCGGCATCGACGACGTGCTGCACAAGATGAAGGAGGTCTTCGCCAGTCTCTACAACGACCGCGCGATCAGTTACCGCGTCCACAAGGGCTTCGCGCATGCCGACGTGGCCTTGTCGGCCGGCGTGCAGCGCATGGTGCGCTCCGACCTCGGTGCAGCCGGCGTGATGTTCACGATCGACACCGAGAGCGGCTTCAAGGACGTGGTCTTCATCACCTCCAGCTATGGCCTGGGCGAGACGGTGGTGCAGGGCGCCGTGAACCCGGACGAGTTCTACGTCCACAAGCCGGCGCTCAGGGCCGGCAAGCAGGCGGTGATCCGCCGCAACCTGGGCAGCAAGCTGATCAAGATGGTGTTCTCTTCTCCCGAGGAGAAGGCGGCGAGCGGCAAGCTCGTGAAGACGGTCGACACGGCGACCGAGCACCGCAACCGCTACTCCTTGTCCGACACCGACGTGGCCGAGCTCGCGAAGTACGCGCTGATCATCGAGCAGCACTATGGCCGCCCGATGGACATCGAGTGGGGCAAGGACGGCGGCGACAACCAGCTCTACATCCTGCAGGCCCGGCCCGAGACGGTGAAGAGCCAGGCCGAAGGCAAGGCCGAGCAGCGCTACAAGCTCAAGGGCTCCGGCACGGTGCTGGCGGAGGGGCGTGCCATCGGCCAGAAGATCGGCACCGGCCCGGTCCGCATCGTGCACAGCCTGGCCGAGATGGACCAGGTGCAGCCCGGCGACGTGCTGGTCACCGACATGACCGACCCGAACTGGGAGCCGGTGATGAAGCGCGCCAGCGCCATCGTCACCAACCGCGGCGGGCGCACCTGCCATGCGGCGATCATCGCGCGCGAGCTCGGCATCCCGGCAGTGGTGGGCTGCGGCGACGCGACCGAGACGCTGAAGGACGGTGCACTGGTCACCGTGGCTTGCTCCGAGGGTGACACCGGCTACATCTACGACGGGCTGCTCGAGACCGAGATCAGCGACGTGCAGCGCGGCGAGTTACCGTACTGCCCGGTCAAGATCATGATGAACGTGGGCAACCCGCAGCTCGCGTTCGACTTCGCGCAGATGCCCAACTCCGGCGTCGGCCTGGCGCGGCTCGAGTTCATCATCAACAACAACATCGGCGTGCACCCGAAGGCGATCCTCGACTACC
>CAZTTC010000405.1:0-2120 GCA_964616015.1 uncultured Methylibium sp.
GCGCTGCTGGCGCTGGCGGCCGGCTGGTGGGGCCTGCGCGAGGTGCTGACGCGGCCGGTGGTCGAGACGCTGCGCCGCGCGACGCAGTAGGGACCCGTCTCGCGCGCGGTCAGAACGCCCGCTTGCAGGCCTTGCCCTCGTACTCCCAGCGTTGGGTCTTGTATTCCTTGCCGTTCCAGCGCACGACCGGAAAGCAGAAACCCGGGCCACCGATCTGGATGTCGGGATAGCCGTCCTTGCCGGTCGTGGCCAGGAACCGCGGGATGCCCTGGCTCTGCGCCAGCAGCTTCCAGCCGCCGCCGGCCTGCTGGCTGAGCAGCCAGAAGCCCTGGCCGGTGTTGCCATAGCAGTACGTGCCGCCCTCGCCGAGCACGGCCTCGGGCCGCCCGTCGCCGTTGAGATCCTTGTAGTCGTCGACACGGCCCGGTGAATAGCTCGCAGAGGACGGATCGTCGCAGTCCCCGGAGACCCAGCGCTTGCCCTTGCGCTGGAAGCCGGCGGCCTTGAAGACCGCCGCCTCGTCGGCCGCCGACGGCTTGGCCGTGCCGCCGTCCGCGGCCGCGGTCGGCGCCCCTGGGGCTGCGGGCGCGGCCGCCTGCGCCAGGCGCTTGCCGTTGCAATCGGTCCGCGGCTGGTAGCGCTGACCGTCGTAGCGCAACAGGCGCTGGCAATCCGCGCTCAGGTCCTGCAGGTCCAGCCAGCCCTGCGGGCTGCGCTCGGCCAGCGACTTGACCTGACCGTCACCCTGCACCACCTGGCGCCAGCGTCCGTCCTGTTTGGCCAGCACCGCGTAGTAGCGGCCGGCCGGCGCGTAGCAGGCGCCTTGATCGATGAACAGGGCTTCGGGCTGTCGGTCGCCGTTGAGGTCGACGAAGCTGACCTTGGGCTTTGCGGTGTGGGCGCACCGGTTCCTGGGCTGGCCGTCGACCACCCCGAAGCCGGCCGCGGTGAACAACTGCTCGGCCTCGGCGCGTTCCATGCGCGGCTGGGCCATCGCGGCCCAGGGCAGCGACAACAGCAGCAGGCCGGCAACGACGCGCACCGAGCTTCAGGCCTTGCCGGGCGCCTTGGACGGCACGCAGTTGGCGCGTGCGCAGGCGTATTCGGCGCGGGCCTGGGCGGCGCCGGGCGGGTCCAGCGTGTAGGCGGGCCGTGGCTGCGCCTGCGCGGCGAGCGCCAGCAGAACCAGGGTCGACGACAGGGCGAGCGGGCGAAGCATCATCGGCAGTCCTCGTGATCGGCCGGCCCAGCTTAGCGGCGGCGAGGGCCGCTTGTCCAGCGCGTCGGCGGGGTCAGGGCTGGAGGATCCAGCGAGCGATCCGCCCGACGGCCTCGGCCTCCAGTCCGGCAAAGCCGTGGTGGCCGGCGGCCTCGCAGGGGTCGCCGCGGTCCGTGCCGCCCCGGAGCGCCACCAGCTCCTTGCGAGGCGTGCCTGCCAGCCGCTCCATCAGGCGCGGCACGCCGGCGAAGGCGCAGAGACGGCAGCCGTCGTGTTCGTGATGCACGACCAGCACCGGGATGCGCAGCGTGTCGAGCGCCATCTCGGGCACGGGACGGCCGCGCTCGTCGCTCAGGATGGTCGCGGTCAGCACCAGGCCGTCGGGGGCATCGGCGCCGCTCAGCTGCGTCGCCGCGTAGGCGACCGACTGCGTGCCCCGGCTGGTGCCGATCAGCCACACCGGCCGCCGGGCCTGCTGGCGGGCCCAGGCGATGACCGCCTTCACGTCGGCCACGTGCTCCGGCGTCTGCCGGTGGCCCGACAGGTAGAGCGGTGCCTGCCGGTCCGAGGGCGCGTCGAGCACCACGACCATCAGACCCTGGTCGGCGAACTGCTGTCGTGTGCGCACGAGGAAGTTGCCTCGCCCCCATCGCAGGGCGCCGTCGGGCGAGATCTGCAGGCCGCCGTGGCCGCCGGCGAAGAGGATCACCGCGGCCGCAGGCTCGGCCGGGCCCAGCACCAGCAGCCGTTGCGTCACGCCAGGGCGGGTCGGCAGGTCGACCACGCGCGCGGACTGGGCCGGCGCGGTCGCAGCGATCCCCCACAGCAGCACGCCCATCCATCGCTGCAGGGACCGAAGCATCGCGCATCCTTTCGCGTCACGTGCCGCTTGCGGCGCAGC
>CAZTTC010000406.1:0-2097 GCA_964616015.1 uncultured Methylibium sp.
GCTCGATCAACACCGCCTTGGCCTGGGCGTAGATCACCGGCGCGCTGACGAGCCCCGCCAGCCCGAAGAGCGCCTCCAGTACCAGCATCGCAACCAACAGTTCCCAGGCCTGCGCGCGGATGCGGGTGCCGACGATATGGGCGTTGAGGAAGTACTCGAGCTTGTGAATGACGACGAGCCAGACCAGCGACAGTCCGGCGATCGCGACCGACTGCGTCAGGCTCACCACGACGATCATCGTGTTGGACACCAGGTTGCCGAGCACGGGGACGAGGCTGGCGACGAAGGTCGCGGCCACCAGCGTCCCGGCCAGCGGCAGCGGCGAGCCGAGCAGTGGCAGCACCACCAGCAGATACAACGCGGTAAGGGCGGTGTTCAGCGCCGCGATGCGCAACTGCGCGAACACGACTGCGGTGAACCCGGCCACCAGGCTGTCGAAGCCACGGCGCAGGCTGCCGGCGACGGGCGGCGCGCCACCCGAAGTCTCCGCCGGCGGCCGAAGCTGGATCGCCAGCAGCGCGCCGATCACCACGCCCGCCAGGGCGTAGCCGATACCGCGCACGGTGTGTCCGCCCCAGAGCTGAACCTGGGCTGCGTGGCCACGCAGCCAGTTCGCGGCCGCCTCGCGCAAGGCGTCGAGCGATACCGGCAGGTGCGGTGCCAGCGCGGCCGGCAGCATGGCCCGCAACTGTTCGAGCGCCGCGGCCATCTGCTGCATCAGGCCAGCGTAGCCTCCGCCTTCCGCGGCAGCTTCAGCGGCACGCTCGATCGCAATCGAGCCCACCAGCGCGACGCCGCCGACCAGCAGACCAAGCGAGCACGCCTGCGCATGCCGCAGTTGCGGCCACCGCTGCGTCAACAGCGCCGTGATCGCACGCGTGCCGCCGTAAGTGATCAGTGCGGCGAACAGAGCCGGTGTCAGGTGCAGCAACAGCACCGGAACCCACAACAGGGCCACGCCCGCCAGCGTCACGGCAACGGCCGACAGGCTCACCCGCTCTTGGCTGCTCATGCCGACACCCTCGACTGCATGTTCTCCCCCAAAGCTCTGCACTCTAGGAGACCGGTGGTCACGGTGGCAGTGCCGGCCATCATCTGCAGGTCAGGCCCATCAGGGCCGGCGAGGAGGCGGGCACGACGGGACTTCGTCCGCCGCGAGCGCGGCCGGCGTCGCGCGGTCCGCGACGCGGTCGAGGTCCACATCTTCGATGCCGATGCGCAAAGGCCTGTAGTCACGCGTCGGGTCGAGCAGCAGCCGAATGCCACCACCGCCCTCCCTCTCGCCGCGTACGGCGACAACGGGACGCGACGAGCCGGCCACCACCGCAGTCGCCGGGTCTTCGTAGACCACGCGATAGGTCTTGCGCACGCCGCGCTCGATCACGGTATGGGTTTCGATCTCGCCCGCCCTTCTGGACCGCGCCGCAGCCATCACGCCGAGCTGGAACGACACCGGATCCCACGCCGGCCACGCAATCTCGATCTTGCTCACTTCGCCGTTGCCGAGCTGCGTGACTGCCTTGCCGGATGACCAGTCAAAGTCGGTGCGGACGTCACGACGGGGATCCCCTTGGTCCACGTACCCGTACGCGATGGGAACGAGTCGGTCGCCGTCGAAGCGCACGACGCTGCAAAGCTCGAAGCTGCGTGAGATCACCGTCCAGCGGATCGTGGCCTTCAGCGTGTAGATCGCATACGACGACGAGCGACGCAAGGTCGCGACGGCTTCGGCCCGTGCGTCGATGAGCGCGATCGCCTTGCGCCCCTCGAACCCCGCTGAGAAGGCGTCGAGCCGCGGTTCGGCCGTGGCATTCAGCGCCGCGAACGGCATCGAGGCCGTGACGACGAGACGCGCGCAAACCAGCATCTGCCAGCGGATGTTCATCAGGCCGGTCGCGAGCCGCTCCGCGCCGGCGTGCGCATCAGCCGGCCAGGATCGCCAAGTCGAGACAGGTGCCGAACCGAGGGAATCCCTTTGCTCACGCCGCGATCTCCGCCCGCACCTCGGTGCCTTGACCCGGCGCACTGCGCACGGTCAATTCGGCACCGATCAGATCCGCTTGTTCACGCATGCCCAGCATGCCGTAATGACCCGGG
>CAZTTC010000407.1:0-2071 GCA_964616015.1 uncultured Methylibium sp.
TGATGGGCGACGGCGCCGGCATCCTGATCCAGATCCCCGACGAGTACTACCGCGCCGAGATGGCCCAGCAGGGCGTCGAACTGCCGCCTCCGGGCGAGTACGGCGTCGGCATGATCTTCCTGCCCAAGGAGCACGCCTCGCGTCTGGCTTGCGAGCAGGCGCTGGAGCGCGCGGTGCGGGTCGAAGGCCAGGTGCTGCTCGGCTGGCGTGACGTGCCGGTGGATCGCGAGATGCCGATGTCGCCGACGGTGCGTGCCAAGGAACCGGTGATTCGCCAGATCTTCATCGGCCGCGGCACGGACGTGATCGTGCCGGACGCGCTGGAGCGCAAGCTCTACGTGATCCGCAAGACGGCCAGCAGCGCGATCCAGGCGTTGAAGCTCACGCACAGCCACGAGTACTACGTGCCCAGCATGAGCTGCCGCACGGTGATCTACAAGGGCCTGCTGCTGGCCAACCAGGTCGGCACCTACTACCAGGACCTGGCCGACGAGCGTGTCGTCTCGTCGCTGGCCCTGGTGCACCAGCGCTTCTCGACCAACACCTTCCCCGAGTGGCCGCTGGCCCACCCCTATCGCATGGTCGCGCACAACGGCGAGATCAACACGGTCAAGGGCAACTTCAACTGGATGCGTGCGCGCCAGGGCGTGATGAAGTCGCCGGTGCTCGGTGACGACCTGGACAAGCTCTACCCGATCAGCTTCGAGGGCCAGTCCGACACCGCGACCTTCGACAACGCGCTCGAACTGCTCACGATGGCGGGCTACCCGCTGGCGCACGCGGCCATGATGATGATTCCCGAGGCCTGGGAGCAGCACACGACGATGGACGAGCGCCGCCGCGCGTTCTACGAGTACCACGCCGCGATGCTGGAGCCCTGGGACGGCCCGGCCGCGATGGTGTTCACCGACGGCAAGCAGATCGGGGCCACGCTCGACCGCAACGGCCTGCGCCCGGCGCGCTATATCGTCACTGACGACGACCTCGTGGTGATGGCCTCGGAGTCGGGCGTGCTGCCCATTGCCGAGAACAGGATCGTCAAGAAGTGGCGCCTGCAGCCCGGCAAGATGTTCCTGATCGACCTCGAGCAAGGCCGCATCGTCGACGACGAGGAGCTGAAGACCACCTACGCCTCGGCCAAGCCCTACCGGCAGTGGATCGAGAACGTGCGCATCAAGCTCGAGGACGTGCAGGCGCCGTCCGCCGCCGCCCCGGCCTTCGCCGAGACCCTGCTCGATCGCCAGCAGGCCTTCGGCTACACGCAGGAGGACCTGAAGTTCCTGATGAGCCCGATGGCCCAAGCCGGCGAGGAAGGCATCGGCTCGATGGGCAACGACTCGCCGCTCGCGGTGCTGTCGGACAAAAACAAGCCGCTGTACAACTACTTCAAGCAGATGTTCGCGCAGGTCACGAACCCGCCGATCGACCCGATCCGCGAGGCCATCGTGATGTCGCTCAACAGCTTCATCGGCCCCAAGCCCAACCTGCTCGACATCAACGCGGTGAACCCGCCGATGCGCCTCGAGGTGTCGCAGCCCATCCTCGACTTCGAGGACATGGCGCGCCTTCGCGCTATCGAGAAGCCGACGCACGGCAAGTTCAAGTCCTACGAGCTCGACATCATCTACCCGCTGGCCTGGGGCGACGAAGGCGTCGAGGCCAAGCTGGCCTCGCTGTGCGCGGAGGCCGTGGACGCGATCAAGAGCGGCCACAACATCCTGATCATCACGGACCGCCGGATGAGCCGCGAGTTCGTCGCGATCCCGGCGCTGCTGGCGCTGTCGGCCATCCACCAGCATCTTGTCCGCGAGGGCCTGCGCACGACGGCCGGGCTGGTGGTCGAGACCGGATCGGCGCGCGAGGTGCATCACTTCGGCGTGCTGGCGGGCTACGGCGCCGAAGCCGTTCATCCCTACCTGGCGATGGAGACGCTGCTTGCCCTGCACGACGAGCTGTCCGGCGACCTGAGCGCCGAGAAGGCGATCTACAACTACGTCAAGGCGATCGGCAAGGGCCTGTCGAAGATCATGTCCAAGATGGGCGTGTCGACCTACATGTCCTATTGCGGCGC
>CAZTTC010000408.1:0-2064 GCA_964616015.1 uncultured Methylibium sp.
CGATGGTCAAGGCGGCTGCCGACAAGTACGCGGCCGAGAAGAAGCTGACGCGTCGCTCGCCCGAAGACTGCCAGACTTGACCCACCCCCGAGCGGCTGACGCCGCTCCCCCTCGAGGGGGCCGCACCAGCGGACCGGCGAAGCCGGCTCCGCGGTGCGTGCTGGAAGGATTTCGAGGTACCGAATGAGTGCTCCGCTACTGAACGTCAACGGCATCGAGGTCATCTACAACCACGTGATCCTGGTGCTGAAGGGCGTGTCGCTGCAGGTGCCCGAGGGCCGCGTGGTGGCGCTGCTGGGCGGCAACGGCGCGGGCAAGACGACGACGCTGCGGGCCGTCAGCAACCTGCTGCGCGGCGAGCGCGGCGAGGTCACCAAGGGTGCGATCGAGCTGCGCGGCGAGCGGATCGAGGCGCTGTCGACTTCCGACATGGTCGAGCGCGGCGTGGTGCAGGTGATGGAAGGCCGGCACTGCTTTGCCCACCTGACCATCGAGGAGAACCTGATGACCGGCGCCTACACGCGCAAGGACGGCAAGGCCGCGGTCGCGCAGACGCTGGACAAGGTCTACAACTACTTCCCGCGCCTGAAGCAGCGGCGCGGCAGCCAGGCCGCCTACACCTCCGGCGGCGAGCAGCAGATGTGCGCGATCGGCCGGGCGCTGATGGCCAATCCGAAGATGGTGCTGCTGGACGAGCCGTCGATGGGCCTGGCGCCGCAGATCGTCGAGGAGGTGTTCGAGATCGTGAAGGACCTCAACACCCGCGAGAAGGTCACCTTCCTGCTGGCCGAACAGAATACCAACATGGCGCTGCGCTACGCCGACTACGGCTACATCCTGGAGAACGGCCGCATCGTGATGGACGGCGAGGCCAAGGCGCTGCGCGAGAACGAGGACGTCAAGGAGTTCTACCTGGGCGTCGGCGGCGGCGACCGCAAGAGCTTCCGCGACGTCAAGAGCTACAAGCGCAGGAAACGCTGGCTAGCCTGAGGATGCAATGAGCGACGAATTCGGGTTTGCGCCGCCGCCGTTCAAGGCCGACGAGGCCCTGGCGATGCTGAAGCGCCATCTGCGCGACATGCGCCTGCTCGAACGCGCCGGGCGCTTCGAGTGGAAGGGCGATCCGCTGGTCGAGCTGACGCTCGAGGACGGCGCGATCCGCGCCCGCACCGTCAAGCGGCCGGCGCGCTCGCCCGAATGGACCGTGAAGCTGCTGAAGAGCGCCGCCGACGTGCGGCACTACACCGAGGAATTCAAGCGCCAGTTCGCGCGCTGGAGCGACAGCGATGACTGAGTTCTTCGACGCGCTGGAGACGCGCGACCCGGCGCAACGCGAACAAGCGCTGATGGCCGCCCTGCCGGCGCAGGTGGCGCAGGCGCAGCGCGCGAGCCCCGCCTTCGCCGACATCCTGCGCGGCGTCGACGCCGCGGCCATCACCAGCCGCGGCGCGCTGGCTGCGCTGCCCGTGACGCGCAAGCACGAGTTGCTGGAGCGCCAGCAGGCCGCACGAGCCGATCGACAGGTCGGCGACCCGTTCGGCGGCTTCGCCGGCATCGGCTGGCGCGGCCTCGTCCGGCCGCAGGGCGCGCGCCGCGTGTTCCAGTCGCCCGGCCCGATCTACGAACCCGAGGGACTGGCACCCGACTACTGGCGCGCCGCGCGCGCGCTGTTCGCCGCGGGCTTCCGCGCCGGCGACCTGGTGCACAACAGCTTCAGCTACCACCTCACCCCCGCCGGCTCGATGATGGAGACCGGCGCCCACGCGCTCGGTTGCACCGTCTTCCCCGGCGGCATCGGCAACACCGAGCTGCAGCTGCAGGCCATGGCCGAGCTGCGCACCCACGGCTACGCAGGCACGCCGAGCTTCCTGAAGATCCTGCTCGACAAGGCCGCGGAAACCGGCGTCGCCCTGCCCTCGCTGACCAAGGCCCTGGTGTCCGGCGAGGCCTTCCCGCCTTCGCTGCGCGACGCGCTGCGCGCGCGCGGCGTCGACGCCTACCAGTGCTACGCCACCGCCGACCTGGGCCTGATCGCCTACGAGACCGCGGCGCGCGAGGGCCTGG
>CAZTTC010000409.1:0-2051 GCA_964616015.1 uncultured Methylibium sp.
GCCTACCGCCACTACCACGACCACGAATGGGGCTTCCCGGTCACCGACGACCGGCGGCTGTTCGAGAAGCTCTGCCTCGAGGGCTTCCAGGCCGGCCTGAGCTGGCTGACCATCCTCAACAAGCGCGAGAACTTCCGCGCCGCCTTCGACGGCTTCGATGCCGAACGCGTGGCGCGCTACGGGGTGCGCGACGTCGAGCGCCTGCTCGGCGACGCCGGCATCGTGCGCCACCGCGGCAAGATCGAGTCCACGATCAACAACGCCCGCCGCGTGCTGGAGCTGCGCGCCGAGTTCGGCTCGCTCGCGGCCTGGGCCTGGCGCCATGAGCCGACGTCGGCGGAGCGGCCGAAGCGCATCACGCTGGCCGTGCTGAAGCCGCTGACCACCTCGCCCGCGTCGGTGGCGATGAGCAAGGACCTGAAGCAGCGCGGCTGGACCTTCGTCGGGCCGACGACCGTCTACGCCTTCATGCAGGCGATGGGCCTGGTGAACGACCACCTGGAGGGCTGCCACGTGCGCGAGCGTGCGCTGGCGGCGCGCGCGGCGCTGGGCTGAGTCACCCGAGGCGTCCGGCGCGGAAGTCCTCGACGGCCTGGAAGATCTGCTCGTTGCTGTTCATCACGAAGGGACCGTACTGCGCGATCGGCTCCTTCAGCGGCTGGCCGGCGATCAGCAGGGCGCGCGCGCCTTCGCCGCACGCCTTGAGCCGCACGCCGTCGCTGTCCGGCGTGTTGGCGAGGATGGCCATGCGCTGCAGCGGCACCGCGGTCTCGCCGATCCGCAGGCCGCCGCGGTAGACGTAGACGAAGGCGTTGTGCGCGGGCGGCAGGCCCTGCGCGAAGTGCGCGCCGGGCGCGAAGTGCAGGTCGAGGTAGAGCGGCGCGGTCGCCTCGCGCTGCACCGCACCCTCGACGCCGTGGCTGCGCCCGGCGATCAGCCGCGCGGTCACGCCGTCGAGGCTGAACTCGGGGATCTCCTCGCTCTGGATGTCGCGGTAGCCGGGCTCGCCCATCTTGTCGCGCGCCGGCAGGTTGAGCCAGAGCTGGAAGCCTTCCATGCGGCCGGACTCCTGCTCCGGCAGCTCGCTGTGGATCAGGCCGCGCCCGGCCGTCATCCACTGCACGCCACCGTTCTGCAGCAGGCCCTCGTGGCCGGCACTGTCGCGGTGGCGCAGGCGGCCGGCGATCATGTAGGTCACGGTCTCGAAGCCGCGGTGCGGGTGGTCGGGAAAGCCGGCGATGTAGTCGTCCGGGTCGTCGCTGCCGAAGGCGTCGAGCATCAGGTAAGGGTCGAGACGGCGCTGCAGCGGCTGGGTCAGCACGCGCGTGAGCTTGACGCCGGCACCGTCGCTGGTCGGCGTGCCGGCGATCAGGCGCTCGACGGTGCGGGGGCGCAGCACCGTCTCGGCGCCGGGCGGCGTGGCGGTGCTCATCGGGCTGGAGGCGGGGGACGTGGTCATCCCGCCAAGTTGCGGGCGGAGCGCGCGGGAACAAGGGTCGGCGCCGGAGCGCGCGGGAACAAGGGTCGGCGCCGGAGCGCGCGGAACAAGGGTCCGCGCCGGAGCGCGGACCCGGCGCCTCAGATCCCGAGGATCTTCTTGGCCTCGCCGAGCGCCTTCATCGAGTCGTCGTGCTTGCCGGCCTTGTGCGCGGCTTCGCCTTCGCTGCGCAGGCTCTTGACCTTGGCCAGGTCGGCGTCGGCGAGCTTGGGGGCCGTGGCGAGCTTGGCGTCGATCGCCTTCATCTCGTTCGGGCAGTTGTGGGCGAAGGCGGTGCCGGCGGCCAGCGCGAGCACCAGGGGCAGCAGCTTGTTCATCGGCGGAACTCCTCTCAGGGGATGGCACGGCCCAGGGTCGGGCCGTGAGCGCAATGTAGTCCCGCCCGGGAACCCGCGTCGCCAACTTGCCCATGGTCCCGCAGGCCCGCTCCCTAGAATGCCGTCGATGACCGCCGATGCGCGCCCCGCCTACCGCCGCAAGATGTTCTGGGTCGCGCTGCTGTACTTCAGCGAAGGCCTGCCGCTCGGCGTCTTCTACGACCTGTTCCCGGTCT
>CAZTTC010000410.1:0-2026 GCA_964616015.1 uncultured Methylibium sp.
AGGTCGTCGCCGTCGCGCTCGAAGATGTCGTGCTGCTTGATGCGGATCTCGATGTACAGGTCACCCGGCGGGCCGCCGTTGGTGCCCGGCTCGCCGTTGCCGGCCGAGCGGATGCGCATGCCTTCGTTGATGCCGGCGGGGATCTTGACCTCGAGCGTCTTGTTGCTCTTGATGCGACCGGCGCCGTTGCAGGCCGTGCAGGGGTCGGGAATGATCTTGCCGCTGCCGTGGCAGTTGGGGCAGGTCTGCTGGATGCTGAAGAAGCCCTGGCGCAGGTGGACCTGGCCCGAGCCGTTGCAGGTCGGGCAGGTCTTGGCGCTGGTGCCCGGCTTGGCGCCGCTGCCGTCGCAGGTCTTGCAGTCGTCCCAGCTCGGAATGCGGATCTGCGAGTCCTTGCCCCGGGCAGCCTCCT
Organism: uncultured Methylibium sp.; assembly: GCA_964616015.1. GTDB lineage: Bacteria > Pseudomonadota > Gammaproteobacteria > Burkholderiales > Burkholderiaceae_C > Methylibium. The sequence continues at coordinate 413 of CAZTTC010000410.1, forward strand.
CGAGCGTGATCTCCATCGCATAGCTCAGGTCGCTGCCGCGATAGACCTGCTGGCCGCCGCCACCGCGGCGTCCGCCGCCGCCGGCGCCACCGAAGATGTCGCCGAAGATGTCGCCGAAGGCCTCGGCGAAGCCACCGTAGGCCTCGGCACCGGGCCGCCCGCCGCCCATGGCCGGGTCGACGCCGGCGTGGCCGAAGCGGTCGTAGGCGGCCCGCTTCTGGCTGTCGGACAGCATCTCGTAGGCTTCCTTGCCTTCCTTGAAGGCCTCCTCCGCCTTCTTCGCCCCGTCGCCCTGGTTGCGGTCGGGGTGATGCTTCATGGCCAGCTTGCGATAGGCCTTCTTGATGTCATCGTCGCTGGCGTTCTTGGGAACGCCCAGGACTTCGTAGTAGTCGCGCTTGGCCATGAGGCTCTCAGGCTGCCATGATCACTTCTTGACTTCCTTGAAGTCGGCGTCGACGACGTTGTCGTCGGCCGGCTTCGCCTCGCCCTGCGGCGCATCCTGCGGCGCTGTGCCGGCGGACCCGGCCGCAGCCTGCGCCGCCTGCATGTCGGCATAGACCTTCTCGCCGAGTTTCTGGCTGGCCGCCATCAGGGCCTCGGTCCGGGCCTCGATCTCGGTCTTGTCCTCGCTCTTCAGGGCGGACTCGACGTCCTTGAGCGCGGACTCGATCTTGGTCTTCTCTTCGGCCTCGAGCTTGTCGCCGTGCTCGGACAGGCTCTTCTTGACGCTGTGCATCATCGCGTCGGCCTGGTTGCGGGCCTGCACCAGCTCGAGCTTCTTCTTGTCCTCGGCGGCGTTGAGCTCGGCGTCCTTCACCATCTGCTGGATCTCGTCCTCGGAGAGGCCCGAGTTGGCCTTGATGGTGATCTTGTTCTCCTTGCCGGTGCCCTTGTCCTTGGCGCCGACGTGCAGGATGCCGTTGGCGTCGATGTCGAAGCTGACTTCGATCTGCGGCATGCCGCGCGGCGCCGGCGCGATGCCCTCGAGGTTGAACTCGCCCAGCATCTTGTTGCCGGCGGCCATCTCGCGTTCGCCCTGGAAGACCTTGATCGTCACCGCGGGCTGGTTGTCGTCGGCCGTGCTGAACACCTGCGCGAACTTGGTCGGGATCGTGGTGTTCTTCGTGATCATCTTGGTCATCACGCCGCCCAGCGTCTCGATGCCCAGCGACAGCGGCGTCACGTCGAGCAACAGCACGTCCTTGCGATCGCCGGCCAGCACCTGGCCCTGGATCGCCGCGCCGACGGCCACGGCTTCGTCCGGGTTGACGTCCTTGCGCGGCTCCTGGCCGAAGAACTCCTTGACCTTCTCCTGCACCTTGGGCATGCGCGTCATGCCGCCGACCAGGATCACGTCGTTGATCTCGCCGACCGACACGCCGGCATCCTTGATCGCGGTCCGGCAGGGCGCGATGGTGCGCTCGATCAGCTCCTCGACCAGGGCCTCGAGCTTGGCGCGCGTCAGCTTGATGTTCAGGTGCTTCGGGCCCGAGGCATCGGCGGTCACGTAGGGCAGGTTGATGTCGGTCTGCGCACTGTTGGACAGCTCGATCTTGGCCTTCTCGGCCGCTTCCTTCAGGCGCTGCAGCGCGAGCACGTCCTTGGACAGGT
>CAZTTC010000411.1:0-2025 GCA_964616015.1 uncultured Methylibium sp.
GGCGGCCTCGAAGTCGGCGACGAACTTGCGGTTCTCGGGCAGGTCGATGTTGGGCGAGTAGCCGACGCCGGTGACGAAGCCGTCGGCGGCCTTGCCGATCGCCGACAGGTTCTGCGAGGTCACCGTGCCCGACGCGCCGACGATCTGCACGTTGCGGTTGACGCCGAACTCGGCCATCTGCGTGAACAGGCGCACCGTGTCGTTGCCGGCCACCGAGGTGTAGATCACCGCCGGGCGGGACGAGCGGATCTGCCCGAAGAAGGGCGAGTAGTCCTTGTTGTCCAGCGGCGCGAAGACCTCGCCCACGGTTTTGGCGCCCTTGCCTTCGGCCGCGGACTTGAAGGCCGCGACGGTGCTGCGGCCCATCTCGTAGTCCGGGCCGAGGTAGAAGACGTTGGCGTTCGGCTTGTCCTTGGCGACCCACTCCGCAAGCGCGGCCGACTGCATGCCCGCCCGCGCGTTGACGCGAAAGACGTTGGGCGAGCACTTGTCCGCGGTGATCGAGTCCGCGAAGGACACGGTGGTGGCGATCAGCCGGTCGTTGCGCTCGGCCACCTGGCCCACGGCCAGCGTCGACCCGGAGTTGACCGTGCCGGTGAGGAAGTCGACCTTGGCCACCTGGAACAGCTTCTCGGCCTTCTGCGTGGCGACGGCGGGATTGGCCTCCTCGTCCTCGTAGAGCAGCTCGAGCGGGCGGCCCATCACGCCGCCGGCGGCGTTGATCTGCGCGGCGGCGAGATCCAGGCCCCACTTCACCTGCTGGCCGATCCCGGCGTAGGTGCCCGAGAGCGGCGTGACGACGCCGATCTTGATCGGCGTGCCTTGGGCACCCGCCGTGCCGGCGAAGGCCGTGACGATGGCGGCGGCCAGGGTCTTGAGGGGAGTGTTCATGGTTTGTCTCCTGGAGGGGTCGGTGGCATCACTCGCCGTTCGCCCTGAGCTTGTCGAAGGGCCGGCGTGAAAGGGCAGGGGGCTTCGACAGGCTCAGCCCGAACGGAACTGGGTTCAAAGGCCGGTGAAGACCGGCTTGCGCTTGCTGTGGAAGGCCTCGACGCCCTCCTTGAAATCCTGCGAGCTGCGCAGGCGCGAATAGCAATGACCTTCGAGCTCGATCGCGATCGACAGCGGCGAGTCCTCGGTGTCGTTCAGCAGCTTCTTGGCGGTGCGCTGGGCCAGCGGCGAGAAGCCGCGCAGCTCGTCCACCAATGCATCGGTGGCCTTCTCCAGCTCGGCGTCGGGCACGCACTCGGTGGCCACGCCCCAGTCGGCGGCCTGCGCGCCGGGAATGCGGCGCGAGCGCATCACGATGTCCTTGGTGCGGGTGATGCCCACCATCTTCTGCAGCCGCGCCGAGCCGCCGGAGCCGGGGATCTGGCCCAGCTTCTGCTCCGGCAGCGCATACAGCGTGGTCTCGGTGACGAGGCGGAAGTCGCAGGCCAGCGAGATCTCGAAGCCCACGCCAAAGCAGTAGCCCCGGCCGGCCGCGATCACAGGCTTGCTGCAGCGCGCCGGCGCGGCGACGTTCCATGCGAGCTTGGACACGTGCTCGGGCGTGGCCTCCAGAAAACCGCGGATGTCGCCGCCGCTGGAGAAATGCTCGCCCTCGGCGCGCAGCACGATGACGCGCACGCGCTCGTCGGCGTCCAGCGCCTCGAAGCTGATGCGCAGCTGCTCGCGGCCCAGCATGCTGATCACATTGAAGGGCGGGCGGTGCAGCACGATGTCGGCGCGCTGGCGCGCGGCGTCGATCTCGACGCGAAAGCCGTCCAGCTCGGTCGGCAGCGTGTGCGCCGGGTGCTTGAGGTCGTTGAGCTTCATAGGAATCCTTCGAAAGTTGCGCAGTGGTCCCGTCTCCCCCTGGGAGAGGGCCAGGGGGAGGGCCGCGGCCGGGCCACCCTCACCCCTCGCCCTCTCCCAAAGGGAGAGGGAGAAGTTCATGGGCCTCGTACTCGCCGGCCACCAGCTTGCGCCGCAGCACCTTGCCGACCGGCGACTTGGGGATCTCGCGCACGAAGACGTACTCGC
>CAZTTC010000412.1:0-2019 GCA_964616015.1 uncultured Methylibium sp.
CCAGCGGGATCATCGTGCGGTCCAGCGCCAGGTCCTTGTCGGCCAGGCTGCGCAGATAGCGCAGCATCTCGGTCTCGCTGTGGTGGGTGTTGAAGACCGGGTGGGTCAGGAAGGCGCTGGTGCGGCGCAGCTCGCTCGGGATGAGCGGGTCGGCGCCGTGCTCGAAGGCCTCGACCCGGGGCACCATGGCCGCCGAGCGCGCGAACCAGGACCACAGCGCCGTCAGGTCGGCGCGCGTCGTCGTCTCGTCCAGCGCGATCGACAGCGCGGTCGGCGCGATGCGGCGCAGGTTGGCGCCGGCGGCGAGCGCGCGCCCCAGGATCGCGTCGGTCTCGATGCCGGTCTCGACGGTCAGCGTGTCGAAGGCGGTGTCGCCGTGCAGCGGGAAGCCCATCGCGCGCAGGCCGTGTGCCAGCACCGCGGTGTAGGAGGCGACGCGCTGCGCGATGCGCTTGAGGCCCTGCGGCCCGTGGTAGACCGCGTACATGCCGGCGATGACCGCCAGCAGCACCTGCGCCGTGCAGATGTTGGACGTGGCCTTCTCGCGGCGGATGTGCTGTTCGCGCGTCTGCAGCGCCAGCCGGTAGGCTGGCTTGCCGTGCGCGTCGATGCTGGCGCCGACCAGACGCCCGGGCATCGAGCGCTTGAACTCGTCGCGGCAGGCCAGGAAGGCCGCGTGCGGGCCGCCGGCGCCCATCGGCACGCCGAAGCGCTGGGTGGTGCCGACGCAGATGTCGGCGCCCCACTCGCCGGGCGGCGCCAGCAGCGTCAGCGCCAGCAGGTCGGCGCAGACGATGAAGGCAGCGTTCTTCGCGTGCGCGGCTTCCACGAGCGGCCGCAGGTCGTGGACCCTGCCGCCGGTGCCCGGGTACTGCGCGATCACCGCGAAGCAGTCGTGTCGTTCCATCAGTGCCGGCGCGATGCCGACCTCGACGCGCAGCCCCAGTGGCGCGGCGCGCGTGCGGATCACCTCGATGGTCTGCGGGTGGCAGTCGCCAGCGACGATGACGGTGTCGCTCTTGCTCCTGACGCTGCGCCTGGCGAGTGTCATCGCCTCGGCGGCGGCGGTGGCCTCGTCCAGCATCGATGCGTTGGCGATGGGCAGGCCGGTCAGGTCGCAGACCATGGTCTGGAAGTTGACCAGTGCCTCCAGCCGGCCCTGCGAGATCTCGGCCTGGTAGGGCGTGTAGGCGGTGTACCAGGCCGGGTTCTCGAGGAGGTTGCGCAGGATGACGCCCGGCGTGTGCGTGCCGTGGTAACCCTGGCCGATGAAGCTCTTCAACACCCGGTTCTTCGCCGCGATGGCCTTGATCTCGGCCAGCGCCTGCGCCTCGGTCACCGGCGGCGGCAGGTCCATCGCCGTCGCGCGCGCGATGCTGGCCGGGACGATGGCATCGATCAGCGCGCGCCGCGAGGCGGCACCGATCGCCGAGAGCATGTGCTTCTCCTCGGCCGGCTCGATGCCGATGTGGCGGGCGGTGAACTCGGCGGTGTTTTCCAGTTGGGCGAGGGACAGGGCGGTGGGCATGAGCATGGTGTGCTCCTGAAGGGGGTGACCAGAGACTCGTGATCACTGATCGGTTGCAAGCGGCCCGTGCGGCGTCTGATCACAGATCACAGATCACGGACCACGGATGACCGCTCAAAGAGAAGCCAGCAGCTTGTCGTAGTCGGGGCCGTCCATCAGCTGATCGAACTCGGTCATGTCGCTGATGCGGACCTTGAAGAACCAGCCTTCGCCCATCGGGTCGCTGTTGGCCAGCGCCGGGTCGCCGCGCAGGGCCTCGTTGACCTCGACGATCTCGCCGCTGACGGGCATGAAGAGGTCGGCGGCCGCCTTGACGGACTCGACGACGCCGGCGATCTCGCCCTTCTTGAAGCTCTTGCCGACCTCGGGCAGGTCCACGAAGACCACATCGCCCAGAGCGTCCTGCGCATGCGGGGTGATGCCGACGACGGCGGCGTCGTGGTCCTCGATGTTGATCCACTCGTGGTCGTCGGTGAACTTGGTCGTCATGG
>CAZTTC010000413.1:0-2006 GCA_964616015.1 uncultured Methylibium sp.
GCCTTCACGCTGAGCAAGGCGCACAACCCGGTGCAGGACATCTACCTGCGCAAGGTCGAAGGCAAGGAGAACAAGGTCGCCGGCGTCGCCGTCAAGGCGCTTGCCGACCCGGCGCGCGGCTGCAAGCTCTGAGCCCGGCGTCATCCAACGGAGCGCGCCGCGTGGCGCGCTCTTTTTTCCCCCGCGTGCCCCGGCACGTCGCCGCCCTCGCCCCGTGGACTTCGCCACCTTCCTGATCCAGTGCCTGAACGCCGTGCAGTACGGCCTGCTGCTGTTCCTGGTGGCCAGCGGGCTGACGCTGATCTTCGGGATCATGGGCGTGATCAACATCGCCCACGGCAGCTTCTACATGGTCGGGGCCTACATGGCCTTCGCGCTGTCGCCGCTGGTCGCCCGCTTCGGCGGCGGCTTCTTCACGATGCTGCTCCTTGGCCTGGTGCTGGCCGTCGCCTTCGGCTACCTGCTGGAGTGGCTGTTCTTCAGCTACCTCTACGAGCGCGAGCACCTGCAGCAGGTGCTGATGACCTACGGCCTCATCCTCGTCTTCGAGGAGCTGCGCAGCATCCTGCTGGGCGACGACGTGCACGGCGTCGCGCCGCCGCCCCTCCTGGCCGGCAGCATCCCGCTCGGCGACGTGATGACCTACCCGGTCTACCGGCTCTTCATCTCGGCGGTGTGCGTGCTGGTGGCGCTGGGCATGTACCTCGTGATCGCGCGCACGCGCCTGGGCATGCGGGTGCGCGCCGGCGCCAGCAACCGCGAGATGGTGCAGGCCCTGGGCATCAACATCCGCCTGCTCTACCGCATCGTCTTCGCGGCGGGCGTGGCGCTGGCGGCCCTGGCCGGCATGATCGCGGCGCCGGTCAGCTCGGTCTATCCGGGCATGGGCGGGCAGGTGCTGATCATCTGCTTCGTCGTCGTCGTGATCGGCGGCATCGGCTCGGTGCGGGGAGCGATGCTGGCGGCCTTGCTGGTCGGCCTGGTCGATACCTTCGGCAAGGTGTTCTTTCCGCAGGCGGCGGGGGTTCTCGTCTATGTGCTGATGGCGGCGATTCTTCTCTGGCGGCCGGAAGGCCTGTTCAAGGCAGCTTGAGGATGATCGTCATGCCTGCTGTGGAGCGATGCCAAGCCGGGGCCGGGCGGGCTGGGGGCCGTAGGTTCGGCGGCCTTCGCTTCGCTGCGGCTTCCCTCGGGTGCTCAGGTTCATGGTCCCGCCGCGCAACTCGCTCCGTTCACTTCGTTCACTGTGCTCGAACAAGCGCGACGAGTCAGTTCACGAGGCGCGCTGCGCGCGCGGACCACGAACCCTGCGCCCCTCGGCACCTCGCATACGCCCCCCAGCCCGCCCGGCCCCGGCTTGGCCGAACCGACGGTGGCACGCGCCCGCACACCACGAGCGTTGCTGCGCGGCAGGCGGTGCCCGGTGGGGGCGCGTTTGGGGGCGACGAGGAGCACAGGGCTGGAGGCGGCGCGCGCAGCGCGCTTCGTAGGCTGACTCGGCGCGCCTGTCCGAGCGCAGTGAACGAAGTGAACGTAGCGAGTTGCGCGACGCGCCGCCAGCCCGAGCACCGCAGTGGAGTCGGCGCGCAGCGCCGACCGCCCCCTCTCGCGCCCTCAGGGGGCACCGCCTGCCGCGCCACTCGCCCAGCCCACTGACATGAACACCCGACTCATCTCGGTGCTGATAGGTGTGGCGCTCCTCGCGCTAGCCCCAACCGTCGCCTCCGGCTTCTACCTCGACCTCGTCGTCAAGATCATGGTGCTGGCGATCTTTGCGCTGAGCCTGGAGCTGCTGGTCGGCCAGACCGGACTCGTGTGCTTCGGCCACGCGGCCTTCTTCGGCATCGCAGCCTACGCCGCGGCGCTGCTCAGCCCGCAGAGCCAGGGTGCGTCGCTGTGGTGGCTGCTGCCGGTGTCGGTGCTGGCGGCGGCGGCGTACGCGCTGGCGGTCGGTGCGCTGTCGCTGCGCACCAAGGGCATCTACTTCATCATGGTCACGCTGGCCT
>CAZTTC010000414.1:0-2002 GCA_964616015.1 uncultured Methylibium sp.
CGCGGCCTCCTGCCAGTAGTTGCCGATCAGCTGCAGGCCGACCGGCATGCCGCCCTCGCCGAAGCCGGCCGGCACGCTCATGCCCGGCACGCCGGCCAGGCTGGCCGGCAGCGTGAAGATGTCGGCCAGGTACTCGGCCAGCGGGTCGGTCTGCGAGCCGATCTTGCGCGCCACCGTCGGCGCCACCGGGCCGGCGATCAGGTCGCACTGCGCAAAGCACTGCTGGAAGTCGTCGGCGATCATGCGGCGCAGCTTCTGCGCCTGCAGGTAGTAGGCGTCGTAGTAGCCGTGGCTGAGCACATAGGTGCCGATCATGATGCGGCGCTTGACCTCGGGGCCGAAGCCCTCGCTGCGGCTCTTGCGGTACATGTCGAGCAGGTCGGTGTAGTGCGCCGCGCGGTGGCCGTACCTCACACCGTCGAAGCGGCCGAGGTTGGAGCTGGCCTCGGCCGGCGCGATGATGTAGTAGACCGGGATTGACAGCTCGGTGCGCGGCAGCGACACGTCGATGAGGGTGGCGCCGAGCTGCTCGTACTGGGCGAGCGCCGCGCGCACCGCCTGCGTCACGTCGGCGGCGACGCCAGCGCCGAAAAACTCCCGAGGCAGGCCGATGCGCAGGCCCTTCAAGGGCTTCGCGGCGGTCGCGCCGGCACGCGGCGCGCGGATCGCCGCGGCGAAGTCGGGCACCGGCTGCTGCGCCGAGGTCGCGTCGCGCTCGTCGAAGCCGCTCATCGCGCCCAGCAGCAGCGCGCAATCTTCGGCGCTGCGTGCGATCGGCCCGGCCTGGTCGAGGCTGGACGCGAAGGCGATCATGCCGTAGCGCGAGCAGCGGCCGTAGGTCGGCTTGATGCCGGTGACGCCGGACAGCGACGCCGGCTGGCGCACCGAACCGCCGGTGTCGGTGCCGGTGGCAGCCGGCACCAGCCGCGCCGCGACGGCCACCGCCGAGCCCCCCGATGAACCGCCGGGAATGCGCGCCGGGTCCCAGGGGTTGCGGGCCGGCCGCACGGAGGAGTTCTCGTTGCTGCCGCCCATCGCGAACTCGTCGCAGTTGAGCTTGCCGAGCGTCACCGTGCCGGCGTCCTTGAGCTTGGCGACCACCGCCGCGTCGAAGGGCGAGCGGTAGCCGTCGAGCATCTTCGACGCGGCAGTGCTGGGGAAGTCGGTCGTGACGAAGATGTCCTTGTGCGCGATCGGCACGCCGTCGAGCCGGCCGCGGGCCTGCCCGGCGGCGCGGCGTGCGTCGGCCTCCCGGGCCTGCGCCAGCGCCAGATCGACGTCGGTGCACAGGAAGGCGCCCAGCCCGTCGTGCGCCGCGACGCGTGCCAGCAGGTGCCGCGTCAGTTCCTCGCTGGACACCTGCCGGCGGTCCAGCGCGTCACCGATCCCCGCCACGCCGAGCTGATGAAGGTCCGTGCTCATTCGATCACCCGGGGCACGACGTACAGACCGCCCTCGACCGCAGGGGCGCTGCGCTGGTTGGCCTCGCGGTCGATGCGTTCGGCGGCGACGTCCTCGCGCAGCCGCAGCGCCACGTCCTGCACCGCCGACAGCGGCGTGTACAGCGGCGCGACGCCGGTGGTGTCGACCGCGCGCATGCGCTCGACGATGTCGAAGAAGCCGTTGAGCTGGCCGAGCATCTGGGCCTGCTCGGCTTCGCTCAGCTCGAGCCGCGCCAGCAGCGCGATGCGGCTCACGTCGTGGGGGGTCAGGGCCATGGGCGGGGTGGAGGAAGCTGTGGAGACAGGGCCGGGACACCGCGCCGCTGCTGCATTTCGACGCAGTTGCGAGACACCCCTGGGGTATTATCGACCGCGTATCGCAACCGGTCGGGATGGTGGCGTTCACTGCGCGGCACACCCAGCAGCGACGCGCGCCTCGCGGCCGGCGACGACGACCTCGCGCTCCCCCCGACACTCCGGCGACGCCTTCGCCCGCGGCGCCCTGCTGCTGAAACGCCACCGAACATGTTCGCTTCCCTGCGACGCTATTTCTCGACCGA
>CAZTTC010000415.1:0-1979 GCA_964616015.1 uncultured Methylibium sp.
GTCGCGCGCCTTCTGGATCACGTTCTTCATGTCGTGCGGCGCCAGGAACTGGCCCTTCTTGATGTTGACCGGCAGGCCCGATTGCGCGACGGCGCGGATGAAGTCGGTCTGGCGGCACAGGAAGGCGGGTGTCTGCAGCACGTCGACGACCTTCGCGACGGTGGCGATCTCGGCCTCGGAGTGGACGTCGGTCAGCACCGGCACGTTCAGCTCCTTCTTCACCTTGGCCAGGATCTCCAGGCCCTTGTCCATGCCCGGGCCGCGGAAGGACGTGCCGCTGGAACGGTTGGCCTTGTCGTAGCTGGACTTGAAGATGAAGGGGATGCCGAGCGTGGCGGTGATCTCCTTCAGCCGCCCGGCCACGTCCATCTGCAGTTGCTCGCTCTCGACCACGCAGGGGCCGGAGATCAGGAAGAAGGGTCGGTCCAGGCCGATCTCGAAACCGCACAGCTTCATCACGCCACCGCCTTGATCGAGGGTTGCTCGCTGCGCGCCGCCTGATGGGCCAGCGCCGCCTTCACGTAGCTGATGAACAGCGGATGCCCGGCCCAGGGCGTGGACTTGAACTCGGGGTGGAACTGCACGCCCACGTACCAGGGGTGCACGGCCTGCGGCAGCTCGACGATCTCGGTCAGCTTCTCGCGCTGGGTGATCGCGCTGATCACGAGGCCCGCCTGCTGCAGGCGGTCGAGGTAGTGCTCGTTGGCCTCGTAGCGGTGGCGGTGGCGCTCGGTCACGACGCTGCCGTAGATCTGGTGCGCCAGCGTGCCGGGCTTCACGTCGGAGCTCTGCGCGCCCAGGCGCATCGTGCCGCCGAGATCGGAGAGGGCATCGCGCTTCTGGATGCTGCCGTCGGCGTCTTGCCACTCGTCGATGAGGGCGATCACCGGGTGCGGCGTCGTGGGTTCGAACTCGGTGCTGTTGGCGCCCTCGAGGCCGGCCTTGTGGCGCGCGTACTCGATGGTCGCGACCTGCATGCCCAGGCAGATGCCGAGGTAGGGGATCTTCTTCTCGCGCGCGAAGCGGGCTGCACAGACCTTGCCCTCGATGCCGCGCTTGCCAAAGCCGCCTGGCACCAGGATCGCGTCGAAGGCGCCGAGCTGGCCGACGCTGTCCGGCGTGATGGTCTCGGAGTCGACGTACTCGATCTCGACGCGTGCGTGGTTGTGGATGCCGGCGTGGCGCAGCGCCTCGTTGAGCGACTTGTAGGAGTCCGACAGGTCGGTGTACTTGCCGACCATCGCGAGCCGCACCGTGGCCTGCGGGTGCTCGACCTCCTGCACCAGGTCGTCCCAGCGCTTGAGGTTGGCGGGCGGCGTGGCCAGGCGCAGCTTGTCGCAGATCAGGCCGTCGAGGCCCTGCTCGTGCAGCATGCGCGGCACCTTGTAGATGGTGTCGACGTCCCACATCGAGATCACGCCCCATTCGGGCACGTTGGTGAACAGCGAGATCTTCTCGCGCTCCTCGGCCGGCACGCGGCGGTCGGCGCGGCACAGCAGGGCGTCGGGCTGCACGCCGATCTCGCGCAGCTTCTGCACCGTGTGCTGGGTCGGCTTGGTCTTCAACTCGCCGGCCGCGGCGATCCAGGGCACGTAGGTCAGGTGCACGAAGGCGGTCTGGTTGGGCCCCAGCTTCAGGCTCATCTGGCGCACCGCCTCCAGGAAGGGCAGCGACTCGATGTCGCCGACGGTGCCGCCGATCTCGACGATGGCCACGTCCACGCCCTCGACGGCGCCGCGCTTCACGTACTCCTGGATCTCGTTGGTGACGTGCGGGATGACCTGGACCGTCTTGCCGAGGTAGTCGCCGCGGCGCTCCTTCTCCAGCACCGACTTGTAGATCTGGCCGGTGGTGAAGTTGTTGGTCTTGCGCATGCGCGTCGTGATGAAGCGCTCGTAGTGGCCGAGGTCCAGGTCGGTCTCGGCGCCGTCGTCGGTGACGAAGACCTCGCCGTGCTGGAACGGCGACATCGTCCCCGG
>CAZTTC010000416.1:0-1960 GCA_964616015.1 uncultured Methylibium sp.
GCGGTACTTCTTGTCGGCGTAGCCCTTGCCTTCCTGCTTGTGCGCGGTGCCGGACTTGCCGCCGACCGAGTAGCCGACGGTCTGCGCCTTGGGTCCGGTGCCGCCGGGCCCGGCCGCCATCTGCAGCATGTGACGCACGGCCCGCGTGGTCTCGGGCGAGAACACGCGCGAGCCGGCCGCCGGCGGCACGGCCGGATCCAGGCGCGTGATGCTGGCGGGGATCAGCTCGCCGTCGCGCGCGAACACGGTGTAGGCGCGTGCCAGCTGGAACAGGCTGGTCGACAGGCCGTAGCCGTAGCTCATCGTCGCCTGCTCGATCGGCCGCCAGCTCTTGTACGGCCGCAGCCGGCCGGTGACCGCGCCGGGGAAGGCGACCTGCGGCTTCTGCCCCAGGCCGACGGCGCTGTAGAGCTCCCACATCTCGCGCGCCGGCATCTGCATCGCCATCTTGACGGTGCCGACGTTGCTGGACTTCTGGATGATCTCCTCGACCGTCAGCACGCCGTGCGGGTGCGCATCGCTGATGGTGCTGCCGGTGATCTGCATGCGGCCGGGGCTGGTGTCGATGCGGGTGTCGGGCTGCACGCGCCGCGTCTCCAGCGCCAGCGCCGCGATGAAGGGCTTCATCGTCGAGCCGGGCTCGAAGGTGTCGGTCATCGCGCGGTTGCGCAGCTGGCCGCCACTGAGGTTGCGCCGATCGCCGGGCGAATAGCTCGGGTAGTTGGCCATCGCCAGGACCTCGCCGGTCTGCACGTCGAGCACGACGACGCTGCCGGCCTTGGCCTGGTGCTCGGCCACCGCCTCGCGCACGCGGCGGTAGGCGAAGAACTGGATCTTGGTGTCGATCGCGAGCTGCACGTCGCGGCCATCGACCGGAGGCTCGATCTCGCCGATGTCCTCGATCACGCGGCCGAGCCGGTCGCGGATCACGCGGCGCGTGCCGTCGCGGCCGGCCAGGACCTCCTGGAAGGCCAGCTCGACGCCCTCCTGGCCGCGGTCCTCGACGTTGGTGAAGCCGACGACATGCGCCGTGGCCTCGCCGGCGGTGTAGCGCCGGCGGAACTCGACCATCTGGTGGATGCCCTTGATGTTGAGCGCGCGCACCTGCAGGGCCAGCGCATCGTCGACCTGGCGCTTGAGGTGGATGAAGCTGTAGTCGTCGGACAGCCGGCGGTCCAGGTCGGCCAGCGTCATGTCCAGCAGGCGCGCGAGCTGGCGCTTCTCGGCCGGCGTGGCCTTCAGCTCGCGCGGATTGGCCCAGATGGTCGGGGTCTCGACGCTCGAGGCCAGCAGCTCGCCGTTGCGGTCGGTGATGCGGCCGCGGCTGGCCTGCAGGCGGAACTGCTTCTCGTAGCGGTTGGCGCCCTGCTGCTGGTAGAACTCGGTGCCGATGACCTGCACGTAGGTCGCGCGCCCCAGCAGCAGCAGGAAGCCGGCGCCGACGGCGGCCACCAGGAACTTCGAGCGCCACGGCGGCGTCTTGGAGGCCAGCAGCGGGCTGCTCGCGTAGCGCACGCTGCGCAGGCCCACGGCGCCGCTGGCGGGCCGCGGCAGGCGGCGCGCGCCGGGGGTGGCGTCCTTGGCCTGGCCGAACCAGCTCATCGCACCCCCCCACCGGCCGCGCTGGCCGCAGCGGCCGGCGCATCCACGTATTCGGTGACGGCCGGCGAGGCATTGCGCATCGCCAGCTTCTCGCGCGCCACCTTCTCGACGCGCAAGGGCGTGGCCTGCGAGCGCGCCTCGAGCTGCAGGCGCTCGTGCTCGCTCTGCAACTGCGACGCCAGCGCCTGCGCGCGGTCGAGTTCGGTGAACAGGCGGCGCGACTCGTAGGAGATCTTCACGAGATAGAGGCTGCTGGCGATCAGCGCGAGCAGCAGCACGACGTTGAGACGGGTCATGCGTGCCCCCCGCTCGCCGGGTACGGCGATCGACCCTCCGGGAGGGTGGCGCCTTGCTTGGG
>CAZTTC010000417.1:0-1959 GCA_964616015.1 uncultured Methylibium sp.
GCCACACCGACGAGCGCGGCGGGCGCGAATACAACCTCGCCCTGGGCCAGAAGCGGGCCGAGGCAGTGGCCCGCTCACTCACCCTGCTGGGCGTGCAGGACGGCCAGGTCGAGTCGGTGAGCTATGGCAAGGAGCGCCCGGCCGCCACCGGCAGCGACGAGGCCGCCTGGGCCAAGAACCGCCGCGCCGAACTGCGCGACCGATAGGACATGGACCACCCTCGTGGCGGCTTCGCCGCTTCTCCTGCACGTGGCGCGGCTGGCGGACCGGCGGAGCCGGGCCGCGGCGGCCGCTGGGCCGGACGTGGGGCGGCGGCGATGCTGGTGCTGCTCGGCGCCGGCACTGTGCAGGCCGGATTGTTCGACGACGACGAGGCGCGGCGCGCCATCCTCGACGTGCGCTCGCGCGTCGAGCAGAGCGACAAGGCGGCCAAGGCGCGCCAGGACGAGCTGAGCGCGCAGGTCGACCAGCTCCGGCGCAGCCTGCTCGAGCTCAACGCGACGATCGAGCAGCTGCGCGGCGACCTGGCCCGCCTCCGCGGGACGGACGAGCAGCTGCAGCGCGACGTTGCCGAGTTGCAGCGCAAGCAGAAGGACGTGCAGCAAGGCGTCGACGAGCGGCTGCGCAAGATGGAGCCCCAGAAGGTCACGCTGGACGGCAAGGAGTTCCTTGCCGACCCCGAGGAGACGCGTCTCTACGGCGATGCCGTCGGCCTGTTGCGGCAGGGCGAGTTCGCGCCGGCCGTGAACGCACTGTCCGCCTTCCAGCGTCGCTATCCCACCAGCGGCTACGCCAGCGCGGCGCAGTATTGGCTGGCCAATGCCCACTATGGCAAGCGCGACTACAAGGAGGCGATCCCGGCCTTCCGCGCCCTGGTGAGCGGCGCACCCGACCACCCGCGGGCGCCCGAGGCCTTGCTGTCGATCGCCAACTGCCAGATCGAGCTGAAGGACCCGAAGGCCGCGCGCAAGACGCTCGACGAGCTGCTCAAGACCTACCCGAAGAGCGAAGCCGCGCAGGCCGGTCGCGAGCGCATCGCCTCGCTGAAGTGAGGGGCGCCCGGTGCACGCGCCCGCGCCGGCGGCGCTGACCCCGGTCGATGCCGACCTCGAGCGGCGCTTCGGCGGGCTCCGGCGGCTTTACGGCGATGCCGGCTACGCGCGGCTGCGCGCCGCGCGCGTCGCGGTGGTCGGTGTGGGCGGCGTCGGCTCCTGGGCCGCCGAGGCGCTGGCGCGTAGCGGCGTCGCAGCGCTGGTGCTCGTCGACCTCGACCACGTCAGCGAGTCCAACATCAACCGCCAGGTGCAGGCGCTCGATGCCACGCTCGGGCAGGCCAAGGTGCAGGCGCTGCGCGATCGGATTGCGCAGATCCACCCCGGCTGCGCGGTGCATGCGGTCGAGGCGTTCGTCGAACCCGAGACCTGGCCCGGCCTGCTGCCCGCGCCCGTCGATCTGCTGATCGACGCCTGCGACCAGGTGCGTGCGAAGGCGACGCTGGCTGCGTGGGCCCTGGCGCAGGGCCCGGCGCTGGTGACGGTGGGCGCCGCGGGCGGCAAGCGCCAGGCCCAGGCCGTGGAGGTCGACGACCTGGCGAACGCCACGCACGATCCGCTGCTCGCGGCCCTGCGACAGCGACTGCGACAGCAGCACGGCGCTGCGCGCAAGGGGCCGATGGGCTTGCGCTGCGTGTTCTCGCGCGAGCCGGTGCGCGAGCCCGACGGGGCGTGTGATGTCGACGGCAGTCTCAACTGCCACGGCTACGGATCGACTGTCAGCGTGACGGCCACCTTCGGCCTGGTGGCGGCCGGCGAGGCGGTCGAGATCCTCGTGGCCGGCGCTCGGTGAGCTTGAGCCGCGATAACGGATCTGCTTATAATGAATGGCTCTACGGCGGGTTGTTAGCTCAGTCGGTAGAGCAGCGGACTTTTAATCCGTTGGTCGCAGGTTCGAATCCTGCAC
>CAZTTC010000418.1:0-1956 GCA_964616015.1 uncultured Methylibium sp.
AGCGTGTACGGCAAGGCCGGCCGCGCCGAAACCGCCACCGACCCCGCGCCGCTGGAGATGTTCGAGACCACCATCCAGTTCAAGCCGAAGAGCGAGTGGCGACCCGGCATGACACAGGACAAGCTGGTCGACGAACTGGACCGCATCGTCAAGGTGCCCGGCCTGGCCAACATCTGGGTGCCGCCGATCCGCAACCGCATCGACATGCTGGCCACCGGCATCAAGAGCCCCGTCGGCGTGAAGGTGGCCGGCGCCGACCTCACGACCATCGACCGCATCACCGGCGAGATCGAGAAGGCGCTGAAGGACGTTCCCGGCGTGAGCAGCGCACTGGCCGAACGCCTGACCGGCGGGCGCTACGTGGACGTGACGATCAACCGCGACGCGGCAGCACGCTTCGGCATGAACATCGCCGACGTGCAGTCGATCATCACCTCGGCGGTGGGCGGCGACAACATCGGCGGGGCGGGGGGAGAGGTGGTCGAAGGCCTGCAGCGCTTCCCGATCAACATGCGCTACCCGAGGGAAACGCGCGACTCGCTGGACAAGCTGCGCAAGCTGCCCATCGTCAGCGAGCGCGGGGCTCGCCTGGTGCTGTCGGACGTGGCCGACATCCGCATCACCGACGGCCCGCCGATGCTGCGCAGCGAGAACGCACGGCTGTCGGGCTGGGTCTATGTCGATATCCGCGGCCGCGACCTGCGCGGCGCGGTGCAGGACA
The DNA here is from genome assembly GCA_964616015.1 of uncultured Methylibium sp. GTDB lineage: Bacteria > Pseudomonadota > Gammaproteobacteria > Burkholderiales > Burkholderiaceae_C > Methylibium. The sequence goes on from CAZTTC010000418.1 coordinate 722, forward strand.
TGCAGCGTGTGGTCGGCGAGAAGGTCAAGCTGCCGCCTGGCTACTCGGTGTCGTGGTCGGGGCAGTTCGAGTTCCTGGAGCGTGCCACGGCCAAGCTCAAAGTCGTCGTGCCGTTCACGTTGCTGATCATCTTCGTGCTGCTGTACCTGACCTTCAGGCGCTTCGGCGAAGCCTTGCTGATCATGGCGACATTGCCGTTCGCGCTGGTGGGAGGCATCTGGCTGTTGTACCTGCTGGGCTACAACCTGTCGGTGGCAGGCGCTGTGGGTTTCATTGCGCTGGCCGGCGTGTCGGCGGAGTTCGGCGTGATCATGCTGCTCTACCTGAAGCAGGCCTGGGAGGCGCGTGTGTCCGCAGGCAAGACCGGCGAGGCCGACCTGCTCGATGCGATCCGCGAGGGCGCGGTGCTGCGGGTGCGGCCGAAGGCGATGACCGTCGCGGTCATCCTGGCCGGCCTGTTCCCGATCATGTGGGGCACCGGCACCGGCTCGGAGGTGATGCAGCGCATCGCCGCGCCGATGGTGGGCGGCATGATCACCGCGCCGCTGCTGTCGATGTTCGTGATACCGGCGGCGTACCTGCTGATGCGCAGACGGCGCGAGCGACAGGAGATGGTGGTGCGCGAAGGACCGGCAGTCGCGTGAAGGGGACGGCGCGACGTCTCGACTTCGCCCGGGAGTCCGCACGTGCGAATCAAGACCCCAGCCAGGGCTTGATGAGCCATTGCCACAGGGCAAGGCTCGCGCCGATCCAGATCGCGACGATGAGGAGTGCGCCAACCCGACTGGTCGGCTTTCTGCCCTGCTGGCTCATCCAGTGGTCCGCCTGCTCGCGACACTCGCCAACGATCGGAGCCGGGATCAGCCGGATGGCCGCCCAGATCAAGGCGGGCAGCAGGATCACGTCGTCAAGGTAGCCCAGCACGGGGACGAAGTCCGGAATCAGGTCGATGGGACTGAGCGCGTAGGCGACGACGAAGACGGCGAGCGCCTTCGCGAGCCAGGGCACCGCGGGATGCCGGGACGCGAACCACAGCGTCACGCCGTCGCGCTTGATCCTCTTTGCCCATGCTTTCAGCCGGTCGAACACGGAAACGTTCCTTTTCTCATGGCTCAGCGCCGCACCGCGACGGTTGATGGCGATTGCCCGCCAATCGCGTGGTGTTTCGGGCTGGTGCCAAGGGAGCAGGGCCCTGAACGATCGGGCCCCATGGACACCCAGCGATTGTCGATCCG
>CAZTTC010000419.1:0-1947 GCA_964616015.1 uncultured Methylibium sp.
CCAGGCCGGCCTGCAGCGCGGCGTCCAGCACCGAGACGCTGCCGTCGCGCGGCATGGTGAAGAGGCGCCGGGCACCGTCCATCACCAGCGTCACCTCGCAAGCGGCGTCGGCCGCGGCGACGACGCGCTTGCGCTGCACGACCGGCCGGGAGGAACTTGAAGCCGCGCCGAACAGCTCGACGTGGATGCGGTCCTTCGCCAGGCCGCAGACCTGCAGGGCCTCGCGCACCTCGAGCATCATCGCCTCGGGACCGCAGATGTAGGCCTGATCGACATCGTCGACGGACAGCCAGTGCGCCAGCAGCGCCTTGACCTTGGCGCCGTCGATGCGACCATTGAAGAGCTCCACGTCCTGGTGCTCGCGGCTCAGCACGTGGACCAGGTTGAAGCGGTCCAGGTAGCGGTCCTTCAGCGCGGCCAGCTCCTCGCGGAACATCACCGTCGACGAGGCGCGGTTGCCGTAGACCAGCGTGAAGCGCGCCTGCGGGTCGGACTGCAGCGTCGTCTTGGCGATCGACAGGATGGGCGTGATGCCGCTGCCGGCCGCGACGGCGAGCTGGTGGCTGGGCCCGCCCGCCGCGGGCAGGCCGCGGAAGAAGCGGCCTTCGGGCGGCAGCACTTCGATCGTCTCGCCGGCCTTCAGCTCGCGGTGCGCCCACTCGGAGAACGCGCCGCCGGGCACGCGCTTGATCGCCACGCGCAGCGTAGCGTCCTGGGTCGCGCTGCAGATCGAGTACGAGCGGCGCAGTTCCTCGCCGCCGACGCGGTGCTTCAGCGTGAGGTGCTGGCCCGGCTCGTAGCGGAAGGAGTCGCGCAGGGTCGCGGGGACGTCGAACTGCAGCACCAGGGCCTCGCGCGTGTCGTGCTCCAGGCGGGCGATGCGCAGCGGGTGGAAGTGGTTCATGACGTCGCGCCGCTCAATGGCACTTGAAGTGGTCGAAGGGCTCGAGGCAATCGTTGCAGACGTGCAGCGACTTGCAGGGCGTCGAACCGAAGGCGCTGGTCAGCCGGGTGTGGAGGGAGCCGCAGCGTGGACAAGGCACGGCGGGTGCCGGTGGCTGCAGGCCGACGATCTCGATCACCTTGCCTGCGCGCAGCATCGCTGCCCTCGGCAGCGGCGGCGCGACGCCCCAGGCGCGCAGCTTCTCGCGTGCCGGCCCGGCCAGCCAGTCGGTGGTCCAGGCCGGCGCGAGCTGCAGCGCGACCTTCACGTCGGCGACACCGCGCGCGGCCAGCGCCGCCACGATGTCGCCCTGGATCACCTCGGTCGCCGGGCAGCCGCTGTAGGTCGGCGTGACCGTCACGTGCAGCGCGTCGCCGTGCCAGGCCAGGTCGCGCACGATGCCCAGCTCGACGATGGAGATGACCGGGATCTCGGGGTCGGGCACCTCGCCCAGCCAGGACCACAGCTGATCGAGCGTCGGGCGATCGACGCCGACGACCGCATCCGCTGCAGCGCTCACCAGCGCGCTCCCGGGTGGGCGCGGTGCACCGACTGCATCTCGGCCAGCAGGCGGCTGAGTTGCTCGGTGTGCACGCCGCGCTTGCTGCCGAGCTGGGCCCAGTCGCGCGCCGGGCGCGCCAGCGCGGCGTCGGCAAACACTGCATCGACCTGCGCATCCCAGTCGCTGCGCAGCGATGCGTAGTCGCAGCCGATGCCGCGTGCGAGCAGCTCGCCATCGACCGCGTCCATGGTGAACAGCTCGCCGACGTACTCCCACAGGGTCTCGACGGCCAGCTGCATGCGGCGGTGGCTCTCGTCCGTGCCGTCGCCCAGGCGGATCACCCAATCGGCGCTGCGGCGCAGGTGGTAATCGACCTCCTTCAGCGCCTTGGCAGCGATGGCCGCGACGCGCTCGTCGCGCGAGCGTGTCAGCCGGTCGAGCACGAGGCGGTGCCAGGCGTCGAAGAAGAACTGCCGCGTCATCGTCTGCGCGTAGTCGCCGT
>CAZTTC010000420.1:0-1898 GCA_964616015.1 uncultured Methylibium sp.
GTGGTGAGAAAGAAGCCGCCGTCGCGCGAGTTGAAGGCTGTCATGGCGCGCGTGCCGTTGATGCCGACCAGCCAGTCGGCCTCGCTGCGGCTGCGCGCGGCGTCGGCCAGGCCCAGCAGTTCCTTGTCGCTGCGCAGCGCCTCGAAGCCGTCGCGGATGGCCTGCGGCGTCATGCTCTGCAGCCACAGCCGGCGCACCGGCTTGGTCGTCGGCTTCTTCGAGCTGCCTTCCGCGTACTGCACGATCAGCCGGAAGATCAGCTCGCCCTCGCGCCCGGCGTCGCAGGCGTTGATGAGCGAGGTCACGTCCTTGCGCTTGACCTGCCGCACCACCGCGGCCAGCCGGCTCTTGGCCTTGTCGATCGGCGCCAGGTCGAAGTGCGGCGGGATCACCGGCAGGTGGGCGAAGCTCCACTTGCCGCGCTTCACGTCGTACTCCTCGGGCGCCTTGATCTCGACCAGGTGGCCGACCGCGGAGGTCACCACGTAGTGCTCGTTCTCGAAGTGGTCCTCGTGCTTCTCGAACTTGCCGGCCGTCGGCGTCAGCGCACGGACGATGTCCTGCGCGACGGACGGCTTCTCGGCGATCACCAATGCTTTGCTCATGTCTTCGAAGTCCTTCGATGCCGCTTGCGGCACGCCCTCGGCGTCCAGGCGCCCCGGGGCGTCCCTACAATCCGGGCTCTCGCGCGCACGCGCCTACGCGCGCGCGCACCCATGAATTCAATGTAGCCAAACTCGAACATGACGCAATCGAAGGGCCGCAAGTCCCCCGCCTCGCCGAAGAAGCCCGCCGCCGAAGCACCGCCGCTCACCGGCGGGCGGCGCATCCGGGTGCGTCGCTCGGGCGTCCACGGCAAGGGCGTGTTCGCGGTCGAGAAGCTGAAGAAGGGCGAGGCCTTGATCGAATATGTTGGCGAGGTGATCGACTGGCCGGAGGCCTTGCGGCGCCACCCGCACAACCCGGACGAGCCCAACCACACCTTCTACTTCAGCATCGATGACGACCACGTCATCGACGCCAACGTTGGCGGCAATGCGGCGCGCTGGATCAACCACGCCTGCAAGCCCAACTGCGAGGCCGACGAGCAGGGCGGGCGCGTCTTCATCAAGACGCTGCGCAAGATCCAGCCTGGCGAAGAGCTGTTCTACGACTACGGCCTGGTGATCGACGAGAAGTACACCAAGAAGCTGAAGAAGCAGTACGAGTGCCGATGCGGCGCCAAGAAGTGCCGCGGCACGATGCTGGCCCCCAAGCGCTAGGACCTGTTCCACCGTGTCCGACAGCCCGCCGCCGCAACGCCGCTCGGTCGACGCGCCGGGTGGTGCGGCTGCGCCCCTGCGCTGGCCGCTCGAGGCCCTGTGGGCCCAGCTCGAGCCACTGCGGCCCGGCCTGACGGTCGAGCGACTGGTCGAGACCGACTCGACCAACACCCGCCTGCTGGAACGTGCCCGCAGCGGCGACGCCGCGCCCTGCCTGCTGGTCGCCGAGCGCCAGACCGCGGGCCGCGGGCGCATGGGTCGCGCCTGGGTGTCCGACACCTCGCCCGCACCGGGCCCGGACGGACCGGCGTCGCTGACCTTCTCGCTCGGCATGGCCTATGCGCCGGCGGACTGGTCCGGGCTGTCGCTGGCGGTCGGCGTCGCGCTGGCCGAGGCCCTGCATGCCGGGGTGCGCCTGAAGTGGCCCAACGACCTGTGGCTGGTCGAGGCCGGCCGCGCCGGTCGCAAGCTCGGTGGTGTGCTGATCGAGACGGTCGCCCTGCCCGACGGGCAGCGCTACATGGTCGCGGGCATCGGCATCAACCTCGAAGCGCCGGCGCCGCATCCTGACGTGGGCCAGCCCGCGGCAGGCTGGCGCGAGTTCGATGCGCACGCCCGCGCGCCCGACCTGCTGGC
>CAZTTC010000421.1:0-1880 GCA_964616015.1 uncultured Methylibium sp.
TGGAGGATGCGCTCTTCCTTGTCGGTGAGTGGCTCCTCGAGACTCGACGCGCTGGCGCGCACGGGGGCTGCCGGTGGGGCGCTCGCCGGCGACGGCGTCGGCACCTCCTCGGCGCGAACCTGGGCCGGCAGTGCGCCGAAGCGGCGGAACTGCTCCATCACCTTGCGCGCGATCGACGGCGACAGCCGTGACTCGCCGCGATGCACGGCGCGAATGGTGTCCAGCACCTCTTCCTCGACAGCGTCCTTCAGCAGGTAGGCGCGGGCGCCGGCGCGGATCGCCTCGAAGACAAGATCGTCCTGGTCGAACGTGGTCAACACCACCACACCGACGGATGGCAGCTTGGCCGTGATCTCGCGCGTGGCGACAACGCCGCTGGCGCGCGGCATCTGCAGGTCCATCACGATCACATCGGGCACGAGAGCCAGCGCCTGCTCGATCGCGTCGATACCGTCAACGGCCTGGCCGACCACTTCGATATCGCTCTCGACGCCCAGGGTCATCGCCAGGGCACGCCGGATCAGTGGCTGGTCGTCAACAATGAGCAGCCGCAGCCGTTCGGCCGCCGGGGCGGATTCGCTCATCTTGCATCTCCCGCGCCGGGTGTGTCGGAAGGCTTGCGCGTGCCGAGCCTTGCATGCAACTCTCCGACCAGCGACGACGGCAGGCGCGCGGTGAAGAAGCGCAAGGCCGCTGCCACGGCCAAGGCCGCCTGCTCCGGCGAGAGGCCAGCCCCCCGGGCCACCGCAAGGATCAGTTCTTCCATCATGGCAACATCTCGTTGGCGCCGGACTCGGTCGCGCCGTCACGGAGAAAAATGGCGTACATGTCATGCAATGTATTCGACGGGTCGGTTTCGGCCCAGTGACGACCGGCACCATGTCGTCATTTCCTTTCGCGGTCGTAGCCTGTCGATGAGGCGGGGGCGTCCGTGGGGCTGATGTCAAGTTTGAATCCGCGCCGCCATCTGTCGGCGGCGATCGGCTGGTCGATGCTGGCCGTGGTGGCGCTGGCCTCGCTGGTGGCCGGCAATCTGGCCGCTTCGGAGGCTGAGCGTGCTGCGCGCGAGAGCACCGAGCGGCTGATGGCGCAGTTCGCCACTCAGGTCGATCACGGTCTGGGCATGAATCTGCGCAATCGGCTGTCGATCGTCCAGGCTACCGCTGCGCAGATCGCGGCGTCCGGGCACAAAGGCTCGGATGCGCTGCGGCTCCATCTGGATGCGGTGCAGGCGCAGTTCCCGGAGTTTGCGTGGCTGGGCGTGGCCGACGTTCACGGCAGGGTCATGACGGCCACCGGCGGCATCTTGCAGGGCGAGAGCGTGGCGCAACGGCCGTGGTTCGCGGCGGCGCAGGCGGGCCCGCACCTGGGCGACGTGCACAAGGCCGTGCTGCTGGAGAAGCACCTGCCGCGGGCGTCCGATGGTCAGCCCTTGCGCTTCGTCGATGTTGCCGCGCCGATTCGCCTGGACAGTGGTGGCTTGGTGGGCGTGGTGGGCGGCCACCTGGCCTGGGGATGGATCGACCGCTTGCAGGCCGAACTGCTGGGCTCGCTCGACAGCAAGCGGCGCCTGGAACTTGTGCTGTCCGACGGCGACGGGGTGGTCATGGTCGGGCCGCAGAACTGGGTCGGGCGCACGCTCCAGGCTGGCGACGACCTGACCGAGGGCGGAACCTACATCGTCGGTCGCCATCTGGACAAGGACCCCGACGACGCCAGCCTGGGCTGGAAAGTCACGGTTCGCCAAGCGGCCGATCCGGCGCTGGCGCATGTGCGCGGTCTGCACCACACGGTCTTCGCGACCGTTCTGCTGGCCGGCGTCGTGGCTGCGCGCCTGCGCGTGCCGCTCGACGTTGCGCAACGCTTCCTCGACGATGCGG
>CAZTTC010000422.1:0-1875 GCA_964616015.1 uncultured Methylibium sp.
GGTGCGCGAGATCATGACGCCGCGCGAGCGCCTCGTCTCGGTCAACGAGGGCGCCACGCTCGAGGAAGCCAAGTCGCTGATGCACCGGCACAAGCTCGAGCGCGTGGTGGTGGTGAACGCCGCCAACGAGCTGCGCGGCCTGTTCACGGTGAAGGACATCACCAAGCAGACCAACTTCCCGAACGCCGCGCGCGACGCGCAGGGCAAGCTGAGGGTCGGCGCCGCGGTCGGTGTCGGCGAGGGCACCGAGGAGCGCGTCGAGGCGCTGGTGAAGGCCGGCGTCGATGCGATCGTCGTCGACACGGCGCACGGCCACAGCAAGGGCGTGATCGAGCGCGTGCGCTGGGTCAAGAGGAACTATCCGCAGGTCGACGTGATCGGCGGCAACATCGCCACCGGCGAGGCGGCGCTGGCGTTGGCAGAGGCGGGCGCCGACGGCGTCAAGGTCGGCATCGGGCCGGGCTCGATCTGCACCACCCGCATCGTCGCCGGCGTCGGCGTGCCGCAGATCACCGCGATCGACAACGTGGCCACCGCGCTCAAGGGCAGCGGCGTCCCGCTGATCGCCGACGGCGGCATCCGCTACTCCGGCGACATCGCCAAGGCCCTGGCCGCCGGCGCCAACACCGTGATGATGGGGGGCATGTTCGCCGGCACCGAGGAAGCGCCGGGCGAGATCGTGCTGTACCAGGGCCGCAGCTACAAGAGCTACCGCGGCATGGGCTCGATCGGTGCCATGCAGCAGGGCAGTGCCGACCGCTACTTCCAGGACAGCTCGGGGGCCAACCCCAACGCCGACAAGCTGGTGCCGGAAGGCATCGAGGGCCGCGTGCCCTACAAGGGTTCGGTGATCGCGATCCTGTTCCAGATGGCCGGCGGCTTGCGCGCGTCGATGGGCTATTGCGGTTGCGCGACCGTCGACCAGTTGCACGAGAAGGCCGAGTTCGTCGAGATCACCTCGGCCGGCATCCGCGAGAGCCACGTGCACGACGTGCAGATCGCCGCTTCCCGTCCAGGGGGCGCCGCTGGCGGACCGGCGGAGCCGGCTCCGCGGCGACCGCTGGGACGGCCGGGCGCTGCGTGTCCCGGCCAAGCCATTGGATGTTTCTGAAGGATCTTCCTGTTGAGCGCTTCCGCCCCGCTGATGGGCCGCCAGGCGGCGATGCCCTTCATCATGGTCACGGTCTTCATCGACATGATGGCCATCGGGCTCATCGTGCCGGTGCTCCCGCCCCTGGTGGGCTCGTTCACGTCCAGCCAGGCCGAACAGGCCTATTGGTACGGGGTGGTGGCCTTCGCCTTCGGCCTGGCCAACTTCTTCGGCGCGCCGATCCTCGGTGCGCTGTCGGACCGCTACGGCCGCCGCCCGGTGCTGCTGCTCGGCTTTTGCGGGCTGGCGCTGAACTTCTTCGCGACGGCGCTGGCGACAGCGCTGTGGATGCTGATCGCCGTGCGCCTGGTCGGTGGCGCGGTGCAGGCGAATGCGGCCGTGGCCAACGCCTATGTCGCGGACATCACTCCGCCCGAGGAGCGCGCGCGGCGCTTCGGGCTGCTCGGGGCGATGTTCGGCCTGGGCTTCATCGCTGGTCCGGTGGTCGGCGGGCTGCTGGGGGCGATCGACCTGCACCTGCCGTTCTTCGCGGCCGGAGCGCTGGCCATGGCGAACCTGCTGTACGGCTGGTTCGTCCTGCCCGAGTCGCTGCCGGCCGACCGCCGCCGCGCCGTCAGCTGGCGGGCCGCGAACCCGCTGACCTCGCTGCGCGAGCTGGCCGAGCTGAAGGGCATCGGCATGCTGGTGGCGGTGCTGGCCTGCACGGGGCTCGCGCAGTTCACGATGTACACGACCTGGGTGCTGTACACGAGCTTCAAGTTCGG
>CAZTTC010000423.1:0-1865 GCA_964616015.1 uncultured Methylibium sp.
TCAAGCCGGCCAACACCCTCGACACGACCGACAACACGGCCGTGATGCTCGACTTCGGCGCCGCGCGCGAGGTGCTGAGCAAGGAAGGCAACTTCATCCGCCCGATGTACACGCCGGGTTTCGCGGCGCCCGAGATGTACCGCCGCGACGGCACGCTCGGCCCCTGGACCGACATCTACGCCATCGGCGCCTGCATCTACGCCTGCATGCAGGGCTACCCGCCCAACGACGCGCCGCAGCGGCTGGACAAGGACCGCTTGGGCCTGTCGCTGTCGCGGCTGCGCAATGTCTATTCGGACAACCTCATCGAGGTCACCGAGTGGTGCATGTCGCTCGATCCGCTGAGCCGCCCGCAGAGCGTGTTCGCGCTGCAGAAGGAACTGGCGCGCGAGACCGAGCGCCGCTACACCAAGCTCAGCTTCAGCGAGCGGCTGAAGCTGCAACTCGAGAACATCAAGACAGGCGCCAAGGCCTGAGCCGGGGACGGAAGTCGCATGCGTTTCTCGGTCTACCAGGTCAGCCGCAAGGGCGGCCGCGAGAAGAACGAAGACCGCATGGGCTATTGCTACACGCGGGACTCGGGCCTGTTCGCGCTGGCCGACGGCATGGGCGGGCATCCGGAGGGCGAGGTCGCCTCGCAACTGGCGCTCCAGACCCTGGCGGCGATGTTCCAGCGCGATGCCAAGCCGGTGCTCAAGGACCCGATGCGCTTCCTGCACGACGCCATCATCGCCGGCCACCACCAGCTGATCCGCTACGCCACCGAGAAGGCACTGATCGACACGCCGCGCACGACCATCGTCGCCTGCGTGCTGCAGGGCAACACCGCCTACTGGGCGCACTGCGGCGACTCGCGGCTCTACCTGGTGCGCGGCGACAAGCTCGTCGCACGCACCCGCGACCACAGCTACTCGGAGCTGCAGGAGACGATGGCCCAGGTCGTGCCGATGAGCGAGCGCTTCAACCGCAACGTCCTCTTCACCTGCCTGGGCAGCCCCGGCAAGCCGGTGGTCGACACGGTCGGCCCGCTGATCCTGCAGGAGCGCGATCGCCTGCTGCTGTGCTCCGACGGCCTGTGGGGCAGCGTCGCCGACGACGTGATCACCGAGCAGCTCGCCACGCGGCCCATCTCCGACGCGGTGCCCGAGTTGGTCGAGCAGGCCCTGCGCAAGGGCGGCCCGAAGAGCGACAACGTCACCGTGCTGTCGGTCGAGTGGGAGGCGGCGGAGAACACCGACGCCATCCAGGCGATCTCCACCCAGACCCTGGGCGAGGAGGTGTTTGCCTCGACGATCCAGGCCAGCGTCGGCGCCGGCTCCGGCGAGCCCGACGAGCTGGACGAAGCCGAGATCGATCGCTCGATCCGCGAGATCAACGAGGCCATCCGGCGCTCGTCCGAATCCAAGAAGTCCTGAAAGGACACCGATGAGTTTCGACCGCACGCTAGGCCGTGCCGCGGACGCCTTGCGCCCGCTCACGATCACCCGCCGCTACACCAAGCACGCCGAGGGCTCGGTGCTGATCGCCTTCGGCGATACCCGGGTCCTGTGCACCGCCTCGGTCGAGGAGAAAGTGCCGCCACACCAGCGCGGCAGCGGCTCCGGCTGGGTCACGGCCGAGTACGGCATGCTGCCGCGCAGCACCCACACCCGCAGCGACCGCGAGGCCGCGCGCGGCAAGCAGAGCGGTCGCACCCAGGAGATCCAGCGCCTGATCGGCCGCTCCTTGCGCGCGGTGTTCGATCTCAAGGCTTTGGGCGAACGCACGATCGCGCTCGACTGCGACGTGATCCAGGCCGACGGCGGCACCCGCACCGCGGCCATCACCGGCGCCTACGTGGCGGCGCACGACGCCGTGAGCTGGCT
>CAZTTC010000424.1:0-1839 GCA_964616015.1 uncultured Methylibium sp.
TCGTAGGGCTGCTTCTTGCGCAGGTCCCAGGCGATGCCCGAGCCGCGCAGCATCGGGCCGGAAAAACCGAGGTTCAGCGCGCGCTCGGGTGTCACCACGCCGATGCCGACGGTGCGCTGCTTCCAGATGCGGTTGTCGGTCAGCAACGTCTCGTAGTCGTCGACGTTCTTCGGGAAGCGTGCGCAGAAGTCATCGACGAAGTCGAGCATCGAGCCCTGGCGGTTTTCATTGAGCTTGGCGATCGCCTTGGCGTTGCGGATCTTCGAGGCCTGGTACTGCGGCATCGTGTCCGGCAGGTCGCGGTAGACGCCGCCCGGGCGGAAGTAGGCCGCGTGCATGCGCGCGCCCGAGACCGCCTCGTAGAGGTCGAACAGGTCCTCGCGCTCGCGGAAGGCGTAGATGAGGATGTTCATCGCGCCGCAGTCCAGCCCGTGCGCACCGATCCACAGCAGGTGATTGAGGATGCGCGTGATCTCCGAGAACATCACGCGGATGTACTGGGCACGGATCGGCACGTCCACGCCCAGCAGCTTCTCGATGGCCAGGCAGTAGGCGTGCTCGTTGCACATCATGGACACGTAGTCGAGACGGTCCATGTAGGGCAGCGACTGGATGTAGGTCTTGCTCTCGGCCAGCTTCTCGGTCGCACGGTGCAGCAGGCCGATGTGCGGGTCGGCGCGCTGGATGACTTCGCCATCGAGCTCAAGGATCAGCCGGAGCACGCCGTGGGCCGCGGGGTGCTGCGGCCCGAAGTTGAGTGTGTAGTTCTTGATTTCAGCCATGAGAGTGCACCAACTCCCGCACGACATGGCCACGCGAGCAGCCGCCGCGGATCCGGCTCCGCCGGTCCGCCAGCGCCGCCCCCCTGGGGGGGAGCGGCGCAGCCGCAACGGGGGGGGTCGTCATGACAAGCCGCCGTAGTTGTCTTCGCGGATGATCCGCGGCGTGATCTCGCGCGGCTCGATCGTCACCGGCTGGTAGATGACGCGCTTCTGTTCGGCGTCGTAGCGCATCTCGACATGCCCGGACACCGGGAAGTCCTTGCGGAAGGGGTGCCCGATGAAACCGTAGTCGGTGAGGATGCGCCGCAGGTCGGCATGGCCGTCGAAGATGATGCCGTAGAGGTCGAAGGCCTCGCGCTCGAACCAGTTGGCCGAGGACCAGATCTCGTTGACCGAGGGGATGACCGGGAGGTCGTCGTCCGGGCAGAAGACCTTGACGCGCAACCGCCAGTTGTGGGTGATCGACAGCAGGTGCAGCACCACGCAGTAGCGCGGGCCGTCGTCGTAGGGCGAGCCGGCGCCGTCCTTGTAGGTCGAGTAGTCGAGGCCGGAGACGTCAATGAGCTGTTCGAACTTCAGCGTCGGGTGGTCGCGCAGCGTGCCGCAGACGCCGAGGTAGTCGGCCGCCTTGACGGTCAGCGTCAGCTCGCCGCGTTCACGCTTCAGCGTGACGACCTGGCCGGACAGCGCGGCCTCGAGCGCCGGCTGCAAGACATCGAGTTTGTAGTCCATGCGGTGTCAGCGCGCGTAAATGTACGAGAGATCGCGCGTTACCGCGCGATCGTGTTCTCGCGCCGGATCTTGGCCTGCAGTTGCAGCACGCCATAGAGCAGCGCCTCGGCGGTCGGCGGGCAGCCGGGCACGTAGACATCGACCGGCACGATGCGGTCGCAACCGCGCACGACGCTGTAGCTGTAGTGGTAGTAGCCGCCGCCGTTGGCACACGACCCCATGCTCAGCACCCAGCGCGGCTCGGCCATCTGGTCGTAGACCTTGCGCAGCGCCGGCGCCATCTTGTTGCACAGCGTGCCGGCGACGATCATCAGGTCGCTCTGGC
>CAZTTC010000425.1:0-1837 GCA_964616015.1 uncultured Methylibium sp.
GCGTGGTGCTGGGCGCGCCGACGCTCAAGCTGCGCGGCGACTACCTGGCGATCGTGACGCTGGGCTTCGGCGAGATCATCCGCGTGTTCCTGAACAACCTCGATGCGCCGGTCAACATCACCAACGGGCCGAAGGGCATCTCGCAGATCGACTCGGTCAACTTCTTCGGCCTGAACCTGGGCAAACCGCTGGATCTCGGCTTCATCGAGCTTCCGCCCGTCACGCTGTACTACTACCTCTTCCTCGCCATGGTGATCGTGAGCGTGGTGATCTGCTACCGCCTCGAGCGCTCGCGCATCGGTCGGGCCTGGATGGCGATCCGCGAGGACGAGATCGCGGCCAAGGCCATGGGCATCAACACGCGCAACCTCAAGCTGCTGGCCTTCGGCATGGGCGCGACCTTCGGTGGCGTGGCCGGCAGCATGTTCGGCACCTTCCAGGGCTTCATCTCGCCGGAGTCCTTCTCCCTGCAGGAGTCGATCATGGTGGTGGCGATGGTGGTGCTGGGCGGCATCGGCCACATCCCGGGCGTGATCGTCGGGGCGCTGCTGCTGGCCGCGCTGCCGGAGGTGCTGCGCTACGTCGCCGGCCCGCTGCAGGCGATGACCGGCGGCCGACTCGACGCCGCGATCCTGCGCCAACTGCTGATCGCGCTGGCGATGATCTCCATCATGCTGGCCCGGCCGCGCGGCCTGTGGCCGTCGCCCGAGCACGGCAAGGTCGCGCCGACCGGCAACCCGGCCGTCGCGCCGTGAAGGAGAACGCCATGAGCGACACCGTTCTCCAGGTCACCCAGGTCTCCAAGCGCTTCGGCGGCTTGCAGGCGCTCAGCGATGTCGGCATCCGCATCATGCGCGGGCAGGTCTACGGCCTGATCGGCCCCAACGGCGCCGGCAAGACCACCTTCTTCAACGTCATCACCGGCCTGTACACGCCCGACTCCGGGACCTTCGAGCTCGAAGGCAAGCCCTACAAGCCCAGCGCGGTGCACGAGGTCGCCAAGGCCGGCATCGCCCGCACCTTCCAGAACATCCGGCTGTTCGCCGACATGACGGCGCTCGAGAACGTGATGGTCGGCCGCCACGTCCGCACGAAGTCCGGACTGGTCGGTGCCGTGCTGCGCACGCGCGGCTTCAAGCACGAGGAAGCGGCGATCGCCCAGCGCGCGCAGGAACTGCTGGACTACGTCGGCATCGGCAAATACGCCGAGTACAAGGCCCGCACGCTGAGCTACGGCGACCAGCGCCGGCTCGAGATCGCGCGCGCGCTGGCCACCGACCCGAAGCTGATCGCACTCGACGAGCCGGCCGCCGGCATGAACGCGACCGAGAAGGTCGTGCTGCGCGAGCTGATCGACCGCATCCGCAAGGACGGCCGCACCATCCTGCTGATCGAGCACGACGTGAAGCTGGTGATGGGACTGTGCGACCGCGTCACCGTGCTCGACTACGGCAAGCAGATCGCCGAGGGCGAGCCCGCGGACGTGCAACGCAACGAGAAGGTCATCGAGGCCTACCTCGGCGCCGGGCACAAGGCGCATTGATCCTTCGATCCTTCGACAGGCTCAGGACTCAGGACGATCGGAATACCAGTCATGACGGACACCCTGCTCAAGGTCACCGGCCTGAAGGTCGCGTACGGCGGCATCCAGGCCGTCAAAGGCGTGACGCTCGAGGTCAGGCAAGGCGAGCTGGTCAGCCTGATCGGCGCCAACGGCGCCGGCAAGACCACCACGCTGAAGGCCATCACGGGCCTGCAGCCGGTGGCCGGCGGCGAGATCGAGTTCATGGGCCGCAGCATCAAGGGGCAGGGCGCCTGGGATCTGGTCAAGCAGGGC
>CAZTTC010000426.1:0-1837 GCA_964616015.1 uncultured Methylibium sp.
ACGGCTTCCGACGCGGTTTCTTCGGCGTCAGCGACGTCTCGCCCTGGCTCAGCCTGGCGGTGGTGGCGACGAGCTTCGCCGTCGTGGCGGCGATCGGCCTGCACCTGCTGAAGACCGGCTACAAGCTGCGCCATTGAGCCGGACGCCGCGGACCCATCGCCCCGCCGATACACTCCTGCCATGGCTGAACCGACCGCCGATGACGTGCAGCGCTACATCGCGCAAGGGCTCGCCTGCGAGCACCTGCAGGTGGAAGGCGACGGGCGCCATTTCTTCGCCACCATCGTCGCCGCCGAGTTCGACGGCCTCGGCCGCATCCAGCGCCACCAGCGCGTCTATGCGGCCCTGGGCGATAGAATGCGCGATCAAATCCACGCGCTGTCGATGAAGACGTTGACGCCGGCCGAATTCGCGCTGCAGGGCCCCGTGGCCCGCGGCGCCGTCGCCCACCACCACTGAACACGGGCCGCCCTGTTGGCGCGGCCTGTGCGCTCCCTCGTTGCCGAGGGCGGGTCGTGCAGGCGCGTGGAGGGGGCGGTTGAAGCAACCGCAGCATGGACAAACTCCTCATCCGCGGCGGCCGACCCCTGAAGGGCGAGGTCAGCATCTCCGGCGCCAAGAACGCGGCGCTGCCGGAGCTGTGTGCCGCGCTGCTGACCGACGAGCCGGTCACGCTGCACAACGTGCCCAGCCTGCAGGACGTGGCCACCACGCTGAAGCTGCTGCGCAACATGGGCGCGAGCGCCGAACGCAGCGCCGACCGGGCCGATGTCGTCACGATCGACGCCAGCCGCGTGACCAGCCCCGAGGCGCCCTACGACCTGGTCAAGACCATGCGCGCCTCGATCCTGGTGCTGGGGCCGCTGCTGGCGCGCTTCGGCGAGGCCACGGTGTCGCTGCCGGGCGGCTGCGCGATCGGCTCGCGGCCGGTGGACCAGCACATCAAGGGCCTGCAGGCGATGGGCGCGCAGATCAGCGTCGAGCACGGCTACATCCTGGCCAAGGCGCCGCAGGGCCTGAAGGGCGCCCGCATCACGACCGACATGGTCACCGTGACCGGCACCGAGAACCTGCTGATGGCCGCCGTGCTGGCCGAGGGCGAGACGGTGCTCGAGAACGCCGCCCGCGAGCCGGAGATCCCGGACCTGGCCGAGCTGCTGATCGCGATGGGCGCCCGCATCGAAGGCCAGGGCACGAGCCAGATCCGCATCCAGGGCGTGAAGCGCCTGCACGCCCCGGCCGGGGGACACCGCATCGTGCCGGACCGCATCGAGGCCGGCACCTTCCTGTGCGCGGTGGCGGCGACCGGGGGCGACGTGCTGTTGAAGGGCGCGCGGGCCGAGCACCTGGACGCGGTGATCGAGAAGCTGCGCGAGGCCGGTGCCCGGATCGAGGCGGAGGGCGGCGGCGTGCGCGTGCGCTCCGAAGGGCGGCTCCAGGCGGTGGGCTTCCGCACCAGCGAGTACCCCGCCTTCCCGACCGACATGCAGGCGCAGTTCATGGCGCTGGACTGCATTGCCGAGGGCACGGCGCTGGTCACCGAGACGATCTTCGAGAACCGCTTCATGCACGTCAACGAGCTGGTACGCCTGGGGGCGCGGATCGAGGTCGACGGGCACACCGCGGTCGTCACCGGCGTGCCGAAGCTGTCCGGCGCCACGGTGATGGCCACCGACCTGCGCGCCTCGGCCAGCCTGGTGATCGCCGGCCTGGTGGCCGACGGCGAGACGCTGATCGACCGCATCTACCACCTCGACCGCGGCTACGACCAGATGGAAGCGAAGCTGCGTGCCATTGGCGCCGTCATCGAGAGGGTGAGATGTCCCACCTCCGTTGC
>CAZTTC010000427.1:0-1824 GCA_964616015.1 uncultured Methylibium sp.
CGCCCTCGGCGGTGAAGTTGGTCGCGACGATCAGCTCCTGCACCTCGCCGTCGGTGGCACGCTCCAGCAGCGCAGCCAGGCCGATGTCGCGCACGCCGATGCCGTCGAGCGGACTGAGCCGCCCCATCAGCACGAAGTACAGGCCGTGGTAGCTGCCGGTGCGCTCGACCGCGGCCTGGTCGGCCGGTGTCTCGACGACGCAGAGCTGGCGCCGCTCGCGCGAGGGATCGAGGCAGGTGCTGCAGACCTCGGCCTCGGTGAAGGTGTGGCAGCGCGCGCAGTGCCGCATGGTCGCGACCGCGCCTTCGAGCGCGCGTGCCAGTTGCTGCGCGCCCGTGCGATCGTGCTGCAGCAGGTGATAGGCCATCCGCTGCGCCGACTTGACGCCCACCCCGGGCAGGCGCCGCAGCGCCTCGATCAGCTGGTCGAGCGACGAGGCCACCGCTGCCCCGTTCAGATCGGCAAACGTCGACGCGCGCAGCGGTCGACGTGGCACGGCCCACCAAGCAGCCGCCGCGGATCCGGCTCCGCCGGTCCGCCAGCGGCGCCCCCCTGGGGGGGAGCGGCGGGGCCGCCACGGGGGGAAACGTCATCACCCATGACCGAGCTTTCCAAAGAGGCCCTGCGGACGCCACATCAGCACCGCGACCATGATCCCGAACAGCAGCGGGTCGCTCCACACCGGCGAGATGTAGAGGCTGGAGATCGACTGCACCTGCGTCAGCAGCAGACCGGCGATGACCGCCCCCTTGATCGACCCCATGCCGCCGATGATCACGACGCTGAAGGCGATCAGCACGAAGTCGCGGCCCATGGTGGGGAAGACCGAATAGATCGGCGCCAGCAGCACGCCCGACAGCCCCGCCAGCGCCACGCCGAAGGCGAAGGTGCCGGCATAGACCGCCTTCACCGGCACGCCCAGCGAGGCGGCCATGTGGCGGTCGAAGGCGGCGGCGCGCACCATCGCCCCGAGCCGCGTGCGGAAGACGACGATCCACACCAGCGCGATCACCGCGCCGCCGAGCGCCATCAGGAACAGCCGGTAGTTCGGGAAGAACAGGCCGAACATCTCGGTCGCGCCGGAGATCGGCGCCTCCAGGCGCAGCGGGTTGGCGCCGAAGACGATCTTGAGCGCGTCCTCCAGGATGATCGCGAGCCCGAAGGTCAGCAGCAGCGTCAGCGTGTGGCGGTCCTTGCTGTGGAAGACGCGCTGGATGAGCAGGCGCTCGCAGGCATAGCCGACGACTGCCATCAGCAGCGGCGTCAGCAGCAGCGCCCACCAGAAGCCGAGGCCCAGGCCCAGCAGCGCCACCGCCGCGTAGGCCCCCAGCGCGTAGAACTCGCCGTGGGCCATGTTGATGACGTCGAGCAGGCCGAAGATGATCGTCAGCCCGAGCGCCATCAAGACCACCGCGACGCCGATCGACAGGCCGTTGACGACCTGTGGCGCGAGGACGAACTGCAACCAGTCCAGCATGGCGGTGGGCTCAGAACTTCTCGCAACGGTCGGGGCCGATCGCCGCGGCCGCCGGCACCTTGCCGACGATCTCGAACTGGCCGCCGTTGACGCGCACCGCGTACATGTCCTGCATCGCCTGGTGATCGCCGGCGCGCAGCGTCTTCACGCCCTGCGGCGTGGCCCACTGCAGGCCGCGCATCGCGTCGCGGACCTTGGCGGTGTCGGTGCTCCTGGCCTTCTCGACCGCGGCCTTGTAGAAGAACAGCACGCCGTAGCTGTCGGCCCCGTAGAGGTCGGGCTTGGCCTTGGCGGCGGCCTCGAAGTCGGCGACGAACTTGCGGTTCTCGGGCAGGTCGATGTTGGGC
>CAZTTC010000428.1:0-1791 GCA_964616015.1 uncultured Methylibium sp.
CAGAAGCTGGGCGGCCCGGTCTGGGTCGTGAAGGCGCAGATCCATGCCGGCGGCCGCGGCAAGGGCGGCGGGGTCAAGGTCGCGAAATCGCTCGACGACGTGAAGGCGCTGTCGGCGCAGATCCTCGGCATGCAGCTCAAGACGCACCAGACCGGCCCGGAGGGCCAGAAGGTGCGCCGGCTCTACATCGAGGAAGGCGCGGACATCAAGAAGGAGTACTACGTCTCGCTGGTCACCGACCGCGCGACGCAGAAGGTGGCGTTCATCGCCTCGAGCGAAGGCGGCATGGATATCGAGGAGGTCGCGCACAGCACCCCCGAGAAGATCATCACCGAGCTGATCGACCCGCTCGCCGGGCTGGGCGACGCGCAGGCGAAGAAGATCGCCACCGCGGTCGGCCTGCCCGAGGGCTCGCACGCGCAGGCCGCGACGCTGTTCCAGAACCTGTACCGCTGCTACATGGCGACGGACGCCTCGCTGGTCGAGATCAACCCGCTCAACTGCGACAGCAAGGGCAAGCTGGTCGCGCTGGACGCGAAGTTCAACTTCGACGCCAACGCGCTGTTCCGCCACCCTGAGATCGTCGCCTACCGCGACCTCGACGAGGAAGATCCGGCCGAGGTCGAGGCGAGCAAGTTCGACCTGGCCTACATCCAGCTCGACGGCAACATCGGTTGCCTGGTCAACGGCGCCGGCCTCGCGATGGCGACGATGGACACGATCAAGCTGTTCGGCGGCGAGCCGGCCAACTTCCTGGACGTGGGCGGCGGCGCGACCGCCGAGAAGGTCACCGAGGCCTTCAAGATCATGCTGAAGAACCCGGAGGTCAAGGCCATCCTGGTCAACATCTTCGGCGGCATCATGCGCTGCGACACCATCGCCGATGGCGTGATCACCGCCTCCAAGGCCGTCGGTCTGAAGGTGCCGCTGGTGGTGCGGATGAAGGGCACGAACGAGGACCTCGGCAAGAAGATGCTGGCGGAGAGCGGCCTGCCGATCATCGCGGCCAACACGATGGCCGAGGCCGCGACCGCCGTGGTCTCGGCCGTCAAGAAGCACTGATCCGAGGGCACGACGCATGAGCATCCTGATCAACAAGGACACCCGGGTCATCACCCAGGGCATCACCGGCAAGACCGGCCAGTTCCACACCCGCGGCTGCCGCGACTACGCCAACGGCAAGGACTGCTTCGTCGCCGGCGTGAACCCCAAGAAGGCCGGCGAGGACTTCGAGGGCATCCCGATCTACGCCAGCGTCAAGGACGCCAGGGCACAGACCGGCGCGACCGTCAGCGTCATCTACGTGCCGCCGGCCGGCGCTGCCGCGGCGATCTGGGAGGCGGTCGAGGCCGACCTGGACCTTGCGATCTGCATCACCGAGGGCATCCCGGTCCGCGACATGCTCGAGGTGCGCAACAAGATGCGGGCCAAGGAGGCCGCGGGCGGCAAGAAGACGCTGCTGCTCGGCCCCAATTGCCCCGGGCTGATCACGCCCGAGGAGATCAAGATCGGGATCATGCCGGGCCACATCCACCGCAAGGGCCGCATCGGCGTCGTCAGCCGCTCGGGCACGCTGACCTACGAGGCGGTGGCCCAGGTCACGGAGCTGGGTCTCGGCCAGTCGAGCGCGGTCGGGATCGGCGGCGATCCGATCAACGGCCTGAAGCACATCGACGTGATGCGGCTCTTCAACGACGACCCGGACACCGACGCCGTGATCATGATCGGCGAGATCGGCGGCCCCGACGAGGCCGAGGCCGCCCGCTGGTGCAAGGCCAACATGAAGAAGCC
>CAZTTC010000429.1:0-1767 GCA_964616015.1 uncultured Methylibium sp.
CCGTCTCGCACTGGTGGTGGGCGTTGTCGCCGAACAGGTTGTCGATGTGCAGCGTCACGCCGGCGTGGTTGACGAAGCCCTGGAAGAACTCGTAGACGAGCTGCGTGTCGAGCGCGCCGATCATCCCCGCCTTGAAGGGCACGCGCATGTGCAGGCCGGGCCGGCCGGAGAAATCGACCACCACGCGCGACAGCGCCTCGTCCAGCGGCACATAGGCGTGGCCGTAGCGGCGGATGCCCTTCTTGTCGCCGACCGCCTTCGCGAAGGCCTGTCCGACGGTGATGCCGACGTCCTCCACCGTGTGGTGGCCGTCGATGTGCAGGTCCCCGTCCGCTTCGATCTCGAGGTCGATCAGGCCGTGGCGGGCCAGTTGGTCCAGCATGTGGTCGAAGAAGCCGATGCCGGTGGCGAGCTGGGACGCGCCGGCCCCGTCGAGGTTGATGCGCACCCGAATCTTCGTCTCCGCGGTGTCGCGGCGGACTTCGGCGATGCGGTCGGTGTGGCTCATGACAGGCAGTCCTTCAAGGCGGCAATCATCTGGTCGTTCTCGTCCGGCAGGCCGACGGTGAGGCGCAGGCAGTTCGTCAGCAGCGGATGCAGGGCAGAGACGTTCTTCACCAGCACGCCGCGGGCCTTCAATCCCTCGAAGGCCGCCTTCGCGTCGGGCACGCGCACCAGCACCATGTTGGCCTCGCTCGGACAGGGTGTCGCGCCGGGCAGCGCGCGCAAGGCCGCGCTCAGCCGCGTGCGCTCGGCGCGCAGGACCGCAGCCTGGCGCGCGAACTCGTCCTCGTGCTCGAGCGCGAACAGCGCCGCCTCGCAGTTCAGCACGCTGACGTTGTACGGCGGGCGCAGCTTGTCAACCTCGGCCACCAGCGCGGCCGGCCCGATCAGGTAGCCCAGGCGCACGCCGGCCAGTCCGAACTTGCTGAGCGTGCGCATCAGCAGCACGTGGTCGTGGCGCGGCAGACGATCGAGATAACTCCGGCTCGCGAAGGGCTGGTAGGCCTCGTCCATGACCACGAGGCCGCCGTGCTCGCGAACGGCTTCCACGATGCGCTCGATGACGTGGTCGTCCCACAGGTTCGCGGTCGGATTGTTGGGGTAGGCGAGATAGGTGATGGCCGGCCTGTGCGCGCGCACCGCCGCCAGCATCGCCGCCTCGTCGAGCTCGAAGTCGGCTGTCAGCGGAACGCCCACGAACTTCAGACCCTGCAGCCTGGCCGACATCTCGTACATCACGAAGCCGGGCACCGGGGCGAGCACGACGGCGCCGGGCACGTCGCAGGCCATCGCCAGCAGCGAGATCAGCTCGTCCGAGCCGTTGCCCAGCATCAGCGCGCAGCCTTCGTGCAGCTTCGCGTGGCGGGCCAGCGCGGCGCGCAGCTCGTCGATGCGGGTGCCGGGATAGCGGTTGATCGCCAGGGCGCCGAGGCGCCGTCCGAGCTCGGCCTGCAGCGCCTCGGGCAGGCGGTGGGGGTTCTCCATCGCGTCGAGCTTCACGAAACCGGCCGACGGCTGGATCGCGTAGCCGTGCATGGACTGCACATCCTGGCGGATGAAGCGCGCGAGGCGCGGCGCCAGCGGTGCGCCGTTCATCGCTTCATCCTCATCTCGGCCGCGCGCGCGTGCGCCTGCAGGCCTTCGCCGCAGGCCAGCTCGGCGGCGATCGCGCCCAAGGTCTGCGCGCCCGGCTCGCTGACCTCGATCAAGCTGCTGCGCTTCTGGAAGTCGTAGACGCCCAGCGGCGACGAGAAGCGCGCCGTG
>CAZTTC010000430.1:0-1721 GCA_964616015.1 uncultured Methylibium sp.
GCCGCCGAGGCCGCGTTGGTCGGGCGCCTGCAGCACCCCAACGTCGTGCAGATCTTCGACGCGGTGCCCGACCCGACCGAGCCCTACGTGGTGATGGAGTACGTCGCCGGCACCACGCTGCGGCCGTTCTGCCGGCCCGACCAGCTGCTGCCGCTGGACCAGCTGGTCGAGATCGGCTTCAAGTGCGCGATGGCGCTGGGCTATGTCTCGCGCCAGGGCCTGATCCACCGCGACGTGAAGCCGGCCAACCTGCTGGCCAGCACCAATGCGGCCGGCGACATCGTCGACGTCAAGGTCAGCGACTTCGGCAGCGTGCTCAACCTGCAGGCCGACACCACCCAGGTGTTTCGCGTCGGCTCGCTGGCCTACATGTCGCCCGAGCAGCTCGACGGCGGCACGCTCGACGCGCGCGCCGACATCTACTCGCTCGGCGCGGTGCTCTACCACCTGGTCGCCGGGCGGCCGCCCTTCGACGCCAGCGCGCAGTCGGTGCTGATGGCGCAGATCTACAGCGCCAAGCCGGCGTCGCTGAGCGGCCTGCGCAGCGGCGTGGACCCGGCGCTCGACGAGGTGATCCAGCGCGCGCTGGCCAAGCACCCCGGCGAGCGCCACGCCGGCTGGGACGAGTTCGCGCAGGCCCTGTCGGCCCTGGTCACCAACCGCCAGGTGCCGCGCGGCGAGCGCCAGGCGGTGCTGGACTCGGAGCGCTTCACGCTGCTGCGCGCGCTCGAGTTCTTCAGCCACTTCGGCGACGTCGAGCTGTGGGAGGTGGTGCACCGCGCCAGCTGGCAACGCCACGCGCTCGACCACCGCATCTACCGGCGCGGCGAGGAAGGCAACACCTTCCACATCATCGCGGCGGGCGCGGTGGACGTGCACCGCGACGGCCAGCGCGTTGCCCACCTCGGTGCCGGCACCTCGGTCGGCGAGATGGTCTACCTCGCGCCCAACCCCGAGCTGCGGCGCCACAGCACCGACGTCGTCGTCGTCGAGCCGGCCACGACGATCAGCTTCACGCCCGAGTCGCTGGCGCGCCTGAGCCCGGGCTGCCGCCACCTCTTCGACGAGGCCTTCATCCGCGTGCTGGTGCGCCGGCTGCACGTCGCGCACGAGGCGCTGGCGCATCCGCGGCGCATCATCTGAGCGCGGCTGACGGCAAGCCGTCGCCGGGTCAACGACCACTCCAGGCCCACGTTGTGCCGCTTGTGGTGCGGGCGAGCCCCGTGCTTCAATGCCGGCGGCACTTTCGCCGCTAGCCCACGACAGCCGAAGGAGATCTCATGAAGCACCTGTTCACTGCGTTGGCCCTGGCGGCCGCCGTCGTCAGCGTCCACGCCGCCGACGACAAGAAGCCGACCGCCCAGCAGGGCAAGATGGCCACCTGCAACAAGGACGCCGGCGACAAGAAGGGCGACGATCGCAAGGCCTTCATGAAGGACTGCCTGTCGACCAAGAAGGCCACGCAGCAGGACAAGATGAAGACCTGCAACGCCGACGCCAAGGGCAAGACCGGCGACGACCGCAAGGCCTTCATGAAGACCTGCCTGAGCGCCAAGGCCGCCTGAGCTACTGCTCGCCCCGTACCGAAGCCCGGTCCCGCCGGGCTTCGTCGCCTCCGAAGTCCCGTTCCCTTCGAGCGGCCGCCGCGGATCCGGCTTGGCCGGTCCGCCAGCGGCGCCCCTGGGGGGAGCGGTGAAGCCGCAACGGGGGGAAAACCGGCG
>CAZTTC010000431.1:0-1682 GCA_964616015.1 uncultured Methylibium sp.
CCAGCGCCGACACCGACTCGAAGCTGTTGCGGTAGCGCAGCTCGACCGACAGCGAGGCGGCCTCGAGCTTCTCGACCAGCGCCGCGACCGCGAAGCCATGGCTTGCGTGCAGGCGCAGCGCGGCCGAGCCGGCGGGGCGTTGCGGCAGCGCGCGGTCGAGCTCGTTCTCGAGCTCCGAGGCCAGCGAGCTCAGCAGCGGCGACAGCCGCGCGGCGATGCGCTTGTCGGCCCAGATCAGTTTTTCGGCCAGCGGGGTGAGCGTGGAGCCGCGGCCGCGCCCGGCGTCGACCAGCGGGTGGCCGAACAGCTGCTCGGCGCGCTTGACCTGGCCCCAGGCGTGGCGGTAGGACAGGCCGACGCTGCGCGCGGCCTGCGCGATGGCGCCGCTCTCCTGGATCGCCGCCAGCAGGGTCAGCAGCGCGGTCGTGTCGACGGCGTCGTCGGGGCCTTGCGCGAGGCCCCAGTGGGGGGTGATCTGGATGCGCATCATTCGGCGGCCTCGTGCATATCTGGCGCCAGGGCCATCGTTATCTTCCCTGGACAAGCTGGCGACACTACATATGCTGATTGAAGCATATGAACTGCGGTCACCGGACCGAGGAATTCCCGAACGATGAACGCCCCCGTGATTCCGATCCAGGTCCTGCGCGAACCTGGCGCGAAGCCGCGGCGCATGACCGGCGAACGGCCGGTTCCGCCCGCAGCGCTGGAGGCGGTCGGTGCGCTGCTCTCCGGCCGGCCCCTGCGCAAGGATCTGCTGATCGAGCACCTGCACGCCATCAACGACCGCCACGGGCAGTTGCGCAGCGATCACCTGGCCGCGCTGGCGCAGCTGCTGCGGCTGTCGGTGGCCGAGGTCTTCGAGGTCGCGAGCTTCTACCACCACTTCGAGGTCGTGCGCGAAGGCGCCGACGGCAGCTACCCGGCGCCGGCCGCGCTGACGGTGCGCGTGTGCGACGGCATCGCCTGCGAGCTGGCCGGTGCGCAGGACCTGCTGGCCCGGCTGCCCGCGCTGCTGGGCACCGAGGTGCGCGTGATCGCCGCGCCCTGCATCGGCCGCTGCGAGCAGGCGCCGGCCGTCGCGGTGCACCAGCACCCGATTGCCCACGCGACGCCGGCGTCGGTGCAGGCCGCCGTGGCGGCCAAGGCCACGACCCACGAGCCCGATCCCTACACCGGCCTCGCGGCCTACCGCGATGCGGGCGGCTACCGCACGCTGCGGCAGTGCCTGGGCGGCGAGCGCGACGTCGAGAGCGTGATCGCGACGATGGAATCGTCCGGCCTGCGCGGCCTGGGCGGTGCGGGTTTTCCGGCGGGGCGCAAGTGGCGCATCGTGCGCGGCCAGACCGCACCCAGGCTGATGGCGGTCAACATCGACGAAGGCGAGCCCGGCACCTTCAAGGACCGGCACTACCTCGAGCGCGACCCGCACCGCTTTCTCGAGGGCCTGCTGATCGCGGCCTGGGCCGTCGGCATCGATGCGGTCTATGTCTACCTGCGCGACGAGTACCACGGCTGCCGGGCGATCCTCGAGCGCGAGCTCGCGGCGCTGCGCGCCGACCCGCCGATGCGGGACCTGCCCACCATCGAGCTGCGCCGCGGCGCCGGCGCCTACATCTGCGGCGAAGAGTCCGCGATGATCGAGTCGATCGAAGGCAAGCGCGGCATGCCGCGGCTGCGCC
>CAZTTC010000432.1:0-1679 GCA_964616015.1 uncultured Methylibium sp.
ACGAGCAGGTGCTCAAGGCCGCGCACACCTTCAACCTGCTGGACGCGCGCGGCGCGATCAGCGTGACCGAGCGCGCTGCCTACATCGGCCGCATCCGCAACCTGGCGCGCAGCGTGGCGCAGAGCTACTTCGACAGCCGGGCGCGACTGGGCTTCCCGATGGCGCCCAAGGCCTGGGCCGACGAGGTGCTGGCCCGGATCGAAAGCAGGAAGGCCGCATGAGCGACAGGAAAAGCCTGCTGGTCGAGTTGTTCGTCGAGGAACTGCCGCCGAAGGCGCTGAAGAAGCTGGGCGAGGCCTTCGCCGAGGTCCTGGCGGCCTCGCTGCAGGCCCAGGGCCTCGCGTCCGACCGATCGGCCGTCACGTCCTTCGCGTCGCCGCGTCGCCTGGCCGTCCACGTGAGCGCGGTCTTGCCGGCGGCCCCCGACCAGGCCCAGTCGGTGAAGCTGATGCCCGCCAGCGTCGGGCTCGGCGCCGACGGGCAGGCGACGCCGGCGCTGCTGAAGAAGCTCGCCAGCCTGGGCGCCGACGCCACCGCCGTGTCGCGGCTGGAGCGCCGCATGGACGGCAAGGCCGAGGCGCTGTTTCTCGACAGCGTCGTGCCCGGCGCGATGCTGGCGGCAGGCCTGCAGAAGGCGCTCGACGAAGCGATCGCGAGGCTGCCGATTCCCAAGCTGATGCAATACCAGCTCGAGGACGGCTGGACCGGCGTCGCCTTCGTGCGCCCGGTCCACGGGCTGGTCGCGTTGCACGGCGCCGAGGTCGTGCCGGTGCGTGCGCTCGGACTGCAAGCCAGCCGCGAGACCCACGGCCACCGCTTCGAGGCGCAGATGGACCCGGTGGTGCTGCAGCACGCCGACCACTACGCGCAGCAGTTGCTGGAGCAGGGCGCGGTGATCGCCAGCTTCGAGCAGCGCCATGGCGAGATCGCGCGCCAGCTGCAGCACGCGGCTGCGCAGCAGGGGCTCGTGCCGATCGACGATGCGGCCCTGCTGGACGAGGTGACCGCCCTGGTCGAGCGGCCCAAGGTGCTGGTCGGCCGCTTCGAGGAGGCCTTTCTCGACGTCCCCCCGGAATGCCTCATCCTGACGATGAAGGCGAACCAGAAGTACTTCCCGCTGCTCGACGCGGCCGGCCGGCTCACCAACAAGTTCCTCGTGGTCAGCAACATCAGCCCCGCCGACACGAGCCGCGTGGTCGAGGGCAACGAGCGCGTCGTGCGGCCGCGGCTGGCCGACGCGAAGTTCTTCTTCGACCAGGACCGCAAGCGCACGCTCGAGTCGCGCGTCGCGGGCCTGGACCAGGTCGTCTACCACGGCAAGCTCGGCAGCCAGGGCGACCGCGCGGTGCGGGTCGCGGCGATCGCGCATGCGATCGTCACGCAGTTGCGGATGGCCACCGTGCCCTACACGGCCGAAGACAAGGACCACTTCGACGTCCTCGACAGCAAGGTCCGGCAGGCCGCGCGCCTGGCCAAGACCGACCTGCTGACCGACATGGTCGGCGAGTTCCCGGAGCTGCAGGGCGTGATGGGCGGCTACTACGCGCGCCACGAGGGCCTGCGCGACGGCGTGGCCATCGCGATCGAGGACCACTACAAGCCGCGCTTCGCCGGCGACACGCTGCCGCGCAACCACACCGGCACCGTGCTGGCGCTGGCCGACAAGCTGGAGACGCTGG
>CAZTTC010000433.1:0-1669 GCA_964616015.1 uncultured Methylibium sp.
TCCTCGTCGCCCAGGATGTCGGTCAGCACTGCGAAGCGGTTGCCGTCCTTGATCAGGCCCATCGCGATGCCGGCGACATGCGCCTTCAGGGGCACGCCGGCGTCCATCATCGACAGGCAGCCGCCGCAGACCGAGGCCATCGACGAGGAGCCGTTCGACTCGGTGATCTCGGACACCACGCGCAGCGCGTAGGCGAACTCGTCCTTGCTCGGCAGCACCGGGATCAGCGCGCGCTTGGCCAGGCGCCCGTGGCCGATCTCGCGGCGCTTCGGCGAGCCCACGCGACCCGTCTCGCCGGTGGCGAAGGGAGGCATGTTGTAGTGGAACATGAAGCGGTCCTCGAACTCGCCGGCCAGCGCGTCGATGCGCTGCGCGTCGCGTTCGGTGCCCAGCGTCGTGATGACCAGCGCCTGGGTCTCGCCGCGCGTGAACAGCGCCGAGCCGTGGGTGCGCGGCAGCACGCCCGAGCGGATCTCGATCGGGCGCACGGTGCGGGTGTCACGACCATCGATGCGCGGCTCGCCGGCCAGGATCTGGCTGCGCACGATCTTGGCTTCGATGTCGAACAGCAGGTTCTCGACCTTGACCTTGTCGACCGCGGTGCCATCGGCCGCCAGCGCAGCCATCACCTCCGCATACGCGGCACGCGTCGCCTGGGTGCGGTCCTGCTTGGAGCGGATCTGGTAGGCGGCGCGCAGCTTGGCCTCACCCAGCTCGCCCACCTTGGCGATGAAGGCCTCGTCCTTGGCCGGGGCGGCCCACTGCCACTCGGGCTTGCCGGCGTCGCGCACCAGCTCGTTGATCACCTTGATGGCGACATTGCCCTGTTCATGGCCGAAGACCACGCCGCCGAGCATGATGTCTTCCGGCAGCTGGTCGGCTTCCGACTCGACCATCAGCACGGCCGCTTCGGTGCCGGCGACGATCAGGTCGAGCTTGCTCTCGGCCAGTTGCGTCGGGCCCGGGTTCAGCACGTACTCGCCGTTGATGTAGCCCACGCGCGCGGCGCCGATCGGGCCGTTGAAGGGGATGCCACTGATGGCAAGCGCAGCGCTGGAGCCGATCAGCGCGGCGATGTCGGCCGACGCTTCCGGGTTCAGCGACAGCACGTGCACGACGACCTGCACCTCGTTGTAGAAACCCTCGGGGAACAGCGGGCGCAGCGGGCGGTCGATCAGGCGGCTGGTCAGCGTCTCGAGCTCGCTCGGGCGGCCTTCGCGCTTGAAGAAGCTGCCGGGGATCTTGCCGGCGGCGTAGGTCTTCTCGATGTAGTCGACGGTCAGCGGGAAGAAGTCCTGCCCCGGCTTCGGGTTCTTGGCCGCGACCACGGTGGCGAGCACCACGGTGCCGTCCATGTCCACGACGACGGCGCCACCCGACTGGCGGGCGACTTCGCCGGTCTCGAGGGTGACCTTGTGCTGACCCCACTGGAAGGTCTTCGTGATCTTGTTGAACATGCTCATGCGTGTCTCCTGGTTCGTTCTCGACTTGAGAACCCGGCGCGAGAGGCGGCGCCTGTCACCTGGAGCATCGGCACTGGAGCGGGATGCCATTCCATCGAGGCTGCGGCCTCAACCACGATGGAATGACACATCGGCGCTCGGTCGTGCTTGGCTCCAAAACGCGAAGAGCCTGCGCTGGAGGGTCCAGTCAGGCTCTTCGTCATCTG
>CAZTTC010000434.1:0-1665 GCA_964616015.1 uncultured Methylibium sp.
CTGCCGCGCGGCAGCGTGGTGCGCGGCGGCGACGTGCTGGTGGCCGAGGACGGCTCGCTGGTGCGCGTGGCCGCCGCGGCGCAGCCGGTGCTGCGCGTCACGGCCTGCGCCGAACACGGCTCGCCCTTCGACCTGCTGCGTGCCGCCTACCACCTGGGCAACCGCCATGTGCCGCTGGAGCTGCAGGCCGACGCGCTGCAGTTCGAACCCGACCATGTGCTGGCCGACATGCTGCGCGCGATGCACCTGGTCGTCACCGAGGTGCAGGCACCGTTCGAGCCCGAGGGCGGTGCGTACGCCGCGGGCGCTCACGCGCATGAGCATGGGGAGGGTCACGCGCACGACAAAGCGCACGACAAAGCGCACGACAAAGCGCACGAGCCGGCCGCGGCCGGCCCGGCACGCGGCCGCCCGGTCGGCATCGCGGTCAAGCCCGCGGCCGCGCCCCACGTGCACGGCCCGGGCTGCGGGCACGACCACGATCACTGAGCGCGGGTGCCGCCGATGTCCGACCCGGCCGTTGCCGCAGGCCCGCTGCTGCAGCTGATGTGGCTCGCGTCGCCGGCCCTGCCGGTGGGCGGCTTCAGCTACTCCGAGGGCCTGGAGGCCGCGGTCGACTCGGGCCGGGCCCGCAGCGAGGCCGAGGTGGCGCGCTGGCTGGTCGATCAGCTGAACCTCACGCTCGCGCGCAGCGAGCTGGCCGTCGCGGCCCGCGCCTTCGACGCCTGGCAGCGCAGCGACCTCGCGGCCGTGCGCGCGCTCGACGACTGGGTCCGCGCCACCCGCGAGACGCACGAGCTGCGCCGCCAGACCGAGCAGATGGGCCGCTCGCTCGTCGAGTGGCTCAAGAATCGCGGCGGCGCCGCCGACCCGCGCGCCGCCGAGGCGGCCGCGCTGTCGCCGACCTGGCCGGTGGCCTTTGCGCTGGCCGCGGTGCTGGCGGGCGCGCCGCCGCGCGAGTCGCTGCTGGCGCTCGCCTTCGGCTGGGCCGAGAACCTGGTGCAGGCCGCGATCAAGGCCGTGCCGCTCGGGCAGGCCGCCGGCCAGCGCATCCTGGCCGCGCTGATCGAGGCCATCCCGCCGGCCGTCGAGCATGCGCTGGCGCTGGCCGAGGACGAACGCCAGGCCTTCTCGCCGATGCTGGCCATCGTGTCGGCGCAGCACGAGACGCAATACTCGCGGCTGTTCCGATCCTGAGTCGACCGCACCGCAAGGACCCGCCATGAACGCCACGCCCGCCGGCAGCCGCCGCAGCAAGAAGCTCCCCGCGCTGCGCGTCGGCGTCGGCGGCCCGGTCGGCTCGGGCAAGACCACGCTGGTCGAGATGCTGTGCAAGGCCCTGCGCACGCGCTACGACCTGGTCGTCGTCACCAACGACATCTACACCAAGGAAGACCAGCGCCTGCTGACGGTGGCCGGCGCGCTGGAGGCCGACCGCATCATGGGCGTGGAGACCGGCGGCTGCCCGCATACCGCCATCCGCGAGGACGCGTCGATCAACCTCGAGGCGGTCGAGCGCATGCTGGCGAAGTACCCCGATGCCGACATCGTCTTCATCGAGTCCGGCGGCGACAACCTGGCCGCGACCTTCAGCCCCGAGCTGAGCGACCTGACGATCTACGTGATCGACGTCGCCGCCGGCGAGAAGATCCCGCGCAAGGGCGG
>CAZTTC010000435.1:0-1653 GCA_964616015.1 uncultured Methylibium sp.
GCCAGCATGCACGGCGCCATGTCGCGGCGCAAAGTCGTCTGCGTTGCACCGTGTTCAGCCCAGAGTCGTCACGCCGTACCGACCACTATGCAGGCCGATCCCTTCCTTCACTTCGCCCGCGTCAACAAGCCTTATGTCCTGCTCTGGGAGCCCGACAGCGGACGGGCGGCAGCCTACGACGCCTGCCTCCGACTGGTGACCGAGCAGCCCAGCGCCGCGCTCGTCGACTTCGCGCTCAAGCGCCACGTCCACAGCGAGCCCTGGGACGAGCTGCAGGGCGGCGCCCTCGGCGGCGCCCTGCCGCCCAGCTGGGCGCAGCAGGTGTCGCTGTCGCGCTGCCGCCTCTACTGGTTGCGCGATGGCTGGTCGAAGCTGCGCGACCTGCTGGACACGCCGGACGCGTAGATCGAACTCAATCCACAAAGAAGTCGGGAATGAAGTCCTTCGTCCCCGGCGTGACGCTGTACTTCTCCAGGTCGGTGACGCCGTGCTGCGCCAGCAGCGTGTCGTCGATGAAGAAGTTGCCGGAGGTGGTCTTCGCGTCGCTGGTGAGGATCAGCCAGGCGGCATCGGCCAGGATCTCCGGGGTGCGGCACTTCGCGACATCGACGCCGGGGATCATCTGCAGGGCCGCGGTCGCGATCGCGGTGCGCGGCCACAGGCTGTTGACGCCGATGCCGTAGGGCCTGAACTCGGCGGCGTGGCCCAGCGTGCACTCGCTCATGCCGTACTTCGCCATCGTGTAAGCGACGTGGCGCTGGAACCAGTGCGGCTTCATCGACAGCGGCGGGCTCATGTTCAGCACGTGCGGGTTGCGCCCCTTCTCGCCGGCGGCGATCAGCTGCGGCAGGCAGGCCTGGGTGCACAAGTAGGTGCCGCGCACGTTGACGCCGAACATCAGGTCGAAGCGCTTCATCGGCGTCGCGTGCGTCGGCGTCAGGCTGATCGCGCTGGCGTTGTTGACCAGGATGTCGATGCCGCCGAAGCGCTCGACCGTCTGCGCGACCGCGGCCAGCACGCTGGCCTCGTCGCGGATGTCACCGGCGATTGGCAGGGCCTGGCCGCCGGCCGCCGCGATCTCCTCGGCCGCGCTGTAGATCGTGCCGGGCAGCTTGGGATTGGGGTCGGTGGTCTTGGCGATGATCGCCACCTGGGCGCCGTCGGCGGCGGCGCGCTTCGCGATGGCCAGGCCGATGCCGCGGCTGGCGCCGGTGATGAAGAGGGTCTTGCCCTGGAGGCTGCTCATGCGGGGCTCCTGCTGGGTCAGAACTTCGAGAAGTCCGGCTTGCGCTTCTCGAAGAAGGCCTGGAAGGCCTCGCGCGCCTCGGGGCTGCGCAGCTGGCTGCTGAAGACCTGGCCTTCGGCGCCGATCTGCTCCATCACCGCGGCGCGGCCGGCGCGCTGCATCAGCTTCTTGGTCTCGCGCACGGCGTTGGGCGGCAGCGCATTGAAGCGCTCGGCCACGCGGCGTGCGTGCGGCAGCACCTCGGCGGCCGGCAGCACGGCGTTGGCGAGACCCAGCTCGACGGCCTCGGCGCCACTCATCGGATCGCCGAGCAGCAGCTTCTCGGCGGCCTTGGCGCGGCCGACCAGCGCGGGGAACAGCAGGCTGGACGCGAACTCGGCCACCAGCCCCAGGCTGGTGAAGGGCAT
>CAZTTC010000436.1:0-1631 GCA_964616015.1 uncultured Methylibium sp.
GCCTTGAACTTGATCTCGGCATTGCACAGCACGTCGGGGTTGGGCGTGCGGCCGGCCTGGTACTCGCGCAGGAACTCGGCGAACACGCGGTCCTTGTACTCGGCCGCGAAGTTGACGTGCTCGATCTCGATGCCGATCACGTCGGCCACGCTGGCCGCGTCGAGGAAGTCCTGGCGCGCGGTGCAATGCGCGTCGTCGTCATCGTCCTCCCAGTTCTTCATGAACAGGCCGACGACCTCGTGCCCCTGTTGCTTGAGCAGCCAGGCGCTGACCGCGGAGTCCACCCCGCCGCTCAGGCCCACCACCACGCGCTGCAAAGGCTTTGCCATGCAACGATTCTAGAAAGCGCGCCGGGGCGGCGCGCGGCTCAGGACTTCTCGACCGGGTCGTAGAGGCCAGGGTCGACGAAGACCGTGCCCAGCGGATGCCGCACCCCGGCCAGGAAGTCGTCGACGTTGCGTTGCAGCGCCGGGCTGCGGTGGCGGTCGGCCGCGGCACGGATCTCGGCCGGCGTCATCCACACCGTGCGCAGGATGCCGTCGTCGAGCCGCAACGCAGGGTCGCGCGGGCCGACGCGGCCACAGTAGGCGAAGCGCAGGTAGGTCACATCCTCGGCGGCCCGACCGGGCCGCGCGCTGCGCACGAAGCGCGACATGTAGACGCCCAGCAGCGCGGTCGGCGTGAAGACGCAGGCGGTTTCCTCGAGCACCTCGCGCACCACCGCCTCGAGCAGCGATTCGCCCGGGTCCAGGTGCCCGGCCGGCTGGTTGAGGCGGATGCCTTCGGGCGTCTCCTCCTCGACCAGCAGGAAGCGGCCGTCCTGCTCGATCACCGCGGCCACGGTGACGCTGGGTTTCCATCGGGGGCTGCTCATCGGCGCCATCCTATAGGGGCGATCCGGGGTCGGTCCGGCGTCCGCGCCGGGGTAAGCTTGCGCGCCCTTTGGGTGGCCGAGAGCCAGGCAGCGACCCGTGGTCCGCCTGCCATGACCAGGCTCCAGAGAAGGAAGCGAGAGGAGATCGGTTCATGGCATTGCTGATTGGTGTGCCCAGGGAAACGGCCCCGGGCGAGAAGCGCGTCGCCACCGTGCCGGCCGTCGTCGAGAAGCTCCTCAAGCTGGGCTTCCGGGTGGCCATTGAGGCCGGCGCGGGCGACGCCGCGAACTTCGACGACGACAGCTACCGCGCTGCCGGGGCCGAGGTCGCGGCCAGTGCGGCCGAACTCTGGGCGATGGCGGACATCGTCTTCAAGGTGCGCGCGCCGAGCGCGGCCGAGGTCGGGCTGATGCGCGAAGGCGGCCTGCTGATCGGCTTCATCTGGCCGGCGCAGAACCCCGAGCTGATGCAGCAGCTGGCCGCCAGGAAGGCGACCGTGCTGGCGATCGACGCGCTGCCGCGCCAGTTGTCGCGCGCGCAGAAGATGGACGCGCTCACCTCGATGGCCGGCGTCAGCGGCTACCGCGCGGTGATCGAGGCGGCCAACGCCTTCGGCCGCTTCTTCAACGGCCAGATCACCGCCGCCGGCAAGATCCCGCCGGCCAAGGTCTTTGTCGCCGGCGCCGGCGTGGCGGGCCTGGCGGCCATCGGCACCGCGGCCAACCTGGGCGCCATCGTGCGCGCCAACGACACGCG
>CAZTTC010000437.1:0-1598 GCA_964616015.1 uncultured Methylibium sp.
GCCAAGACCACGCTGTCGATCGCGCAGGCGCTGTACGAGAAGCACAAGGTGCTGACCTACCCGCGGACCGACTCCAAGGCGCTGCCCGAGGACTACGTCAGTGTCGTCAGGCAGACCATGGAGATGCTGGCCAGCGAGGACCTGCCCGGGCCGCTGCGCGTGCTGTCGGCGCATGCGAAGAAGGCAGTGAAGGAGGGCTATGTCAAGCCCAACAAGCGCATCTTCGACAACGCCAAGGTCTCGGACCACTTCGCGATCATCCCGACGCTGCAGGCACCCAAGGCCCTGAGCGAGATCGAGGCCAAGCTCTACGACCTGGTGGTCAAGCGCTTCCTCGCGGTGTTCTATCCGCCGGCCGAGTTCATGGTCACCACCCGCATCTCGACGGTCGAGGCCGCGGGCAGGTCGCACAGCTTCCAGACCAACGGCAAGGTGATGGTCAAGCCGGGCTGGCTGGCGGTCTATGGTCGCGACAACGAGGATGCCGACTCCATCCTGGTCGCCGTCGGGCCGGGCGAGATCGTCCGCACCGAGAGCGTGGACGTGAACGCGCTCAAGACCAAGCCGCCGGCGCGCTACACGGAGGCCACGCTGCTGAGCGCGATGGAGGGCGCCGGCAAGCTGATCGACGACGACGAGCTGCGCGAGGCCATGCAGGAGAAGGGCCTGGGGACGCCGGCGACGCGGGCGCAGACCATCGAAGGCCTGCTGCTCGAGAAGTACATGCACCGCGACGGCCGCGAGCTGATCCCGACCGCCAAGGCCTTCCAGCTGATGACGCTGCTGCGCGGCCTGCAGGTCGAAGAGCTGACCCAGCCCGAGCTGACCGGCAACTGGGAGTACCAGCTGGCCGAGATGGAGCACGGGCGCCTGAGCCGAGATGCCTTCATGACCGAGATCGCCGCGATGACGCAGCGCATCGTCGCCAAGGCCAAGGAGTACGACCGCGACACCATCCCCGGCGACTACGCGACCCTCAAGACGCCGTGCCCCAAGTGCGGCGGCGTCGTGAAGGAGAACTACCGCCGCTTCGCCTGCGTCGGCACGAACGCGAAGGAAGACAACGCCTGCGGCTTCAGCATCAGCAAGATCCCCGGTGGCCGCAGCTTCGAGATTGACGAGGCCGAGTCCTTCATCGCCCACCGCAAGATCGGGCCGCTGGAAGGCTTTCGCTCCAAGGCCGGCTGGCCCTTCACCGCGGAGCTCAAGCTCGCCTACGACGACGAGATCGCCAACTGGAAGCTCGAGTTCGACTTCGGCGACGACGCCAAGCGCGGCGAGGGCGACGGCACGCCGGTGGACTTCTCGGCCCAGGAGTCGCTGGGCGCCTGCCCCAAGTGCAAGGGCCATGTCTACGAGCACGGCAGCAGCTACGTCTGCGAGCACGCGGTCGGCGCCCACGTGACCTGCGACTTCAAGAGCGGCAAGATCATCCTGCAGCAGCCGGTGGCGCGCGAGCAGATGACCCGGCTGCTCAAGGAGGGCCGGACCGAGCTGCTCGAGAACTTCGTCTCCAACAAGACGCGCCGCAAGTTCAAGGCGCGGCTGGGCTGGGACGCCAAGGAAGGCAAGGTCGGCTTCGAGTTCGAGCCGCGGGC
>CAZTTC010000438.1:0-1550 GCA_964616015.1 uncultured Methylibium sp.
CGCAACCAGGACGACGAGCACAACCTGCGCCTCGCCCGCGCCGGCGCGCTGGTGTGGCAGAGCGCGCGCATCCGCTCGAGCTACCGGCCGCGCGCCGGCCTCGCCGCGCTGTTCCGCCAGCAGCTGCAGTACGGCTACTGGAAGCCCTTCGTGATGCGCAAGCACGGCCGCGCGGCCTCGTTGCGGCAGCTGGTGCCGGGGCTGCTGGTCGGGACCTGCGGCCTGCTCGCGCTGCTGGGCCTGGCCTGGCCGCTGGCCTGGCTGGCGCTGGCCGAGCTGACGGCGCTCTATGCGCTGTTCGTGGCGGTCTGCTCGCTGGCGGTCGCGCGCCAGGCCGGCATGGACCTGCTGCCGCGCCTGCCGGCGGTGATCGTCGCCTACCACGGCGGCTACGGCTTGGGCACGCTGCGCGGCTGGTTCGACGTGCTGGTGCGCGCGCGCCCGTCGCCGGCCTTCGGAGCGCTGACGCGATGAGCGACCCGGCCGGGCGCGAGGCACGGTCGGTCGCGGAGCGCTACGCGCGTCGCGATGCCGAGGCCGACGCCCGGCGCTACAGCCTCTTCGACGCCGCCGCGCTGCAGGCCCACCAGGAGCGCCAGCGCGCGATGCTGGCGGTGTGGCGCGCTCACGGCTGGGGCGGGCTCGGCGGGCGCGACCTGCTCGAGGTCGGCTGCGGCGGCGGTGGCAACCTGCTGGACCTGCTGCGGCTGGGCGCCGAGCCGGCGCGCCTGACGGGGCTGGAACTGCTGCCCGATCGGGTGGCCGCGGCCCGCGCGGTGCTGCCGCCGGCGGTCGTCGTCATGGCGGGTGATGCGGTCGATGCGGCCGTCGCGCCTGCGAGCCAGGACGCCGTGCTGGCCTTCACGGTGTTCTCTTCGCTGCTGGACGACGCGGTCCAGCAGCAGCTGGCGACGGCGATGTGGCGCTGGTTGCGTCCCGGCGGGGGCGTGCTGGCCTATGACTTCGCGGTGGACAATCCGGGCAATGCCGATGTCCGCGCCGTCAGTGCGTCGCGCTGGCGGGCGCTGTTTCCGCAGGCGCGTTGCACCGTGCGGCGCCTCACCCTGGCGCCGCCGCTGGCGCGGGCCGCCGGCCGACTGCACCCGGGCCTGCCGGGACTCTTGAACCTGCTGCCGCTGCTGCGCACCCACCGGCTGTGCTGGCTCGAGAAGACATGACTTTCATCGAGGGTTCTTTGCCATGAAGATCACCGTCATCGGAACCGGCTACGTGGGCCTGGTCACCGGCGCCTGCCTGGCCGAGATGGGCAACCACGTGGTCTGCCTCGACGTCGACGCCCGCAAGATCGCGCTGCTGAACGGCGGCGGCATCCCCATCCACGAGCCCGGCCTCGAGGAAGTGGTGCGTCGCAACGCCGGCGCCAAGCGCCTGGAGTTCACCACCGACGTCGATCGCGCGGTGGCGCACGGCACGCTGCAGTTCATCGCGGTCGGCACGCCGCCCGGCGAGGACGGCTCGGCCGACCTGCAGTACGTGCTGGCCGCTGCCCGCAGCATCGGCGAGCGCATGACCGACTACAAGGTCGTGAT
>CAZTTC010000439.1:0-1540 GCA_964616015.1 uncultured Methylibium sp.
GGTAGACCTCGGTGTCGGTGTGATCGCCCGAGACCGGCTCGTGCGCCAGCCAGGCGGCGCGCAGCGCGTGCACCACTCCGCGTTCCAGCAGTGCGGCGATCGCCGTGCACAGCACGGCACTCAGCAGCAACGCAAAGGCACCCATCGTCGACTCAAGCCTCTCCCTGCAAATCCTGCCAGCGCTGCGGCGTACCGACATCGGCCCAGCGCCCCGCGTACAGGCTGCCGCCGAGCCGGCCCCGCGCGATGGCCGCATCGAGGTGGGGCCGCAACGCCGACTTCTCGCCGATGCGCACGCCCTCCACCAGACGCGATTGGAACAAGCCCACGGTCGAGTACGTGTAACGAGTGATGACTGACGGGTGATCACCGGCCAATACCCGGCCTCCGGCATCCAGCCCGAAGTCGCCGCGAGGGTGCTGCGGCGGGTTCGGCACCAGCCACAGGTGGCCGAGGTCGCCGCTGCGCATGAAGTCGTTCACGGCCGTCGTCTCGAAGCGAAAGTCGGGGAGCCAGGCGTCGCCGGCCACGACCCAAAAGGTGTCGGATTGCAACAGTGCGCGCGCCTTGACCATGCCGCCGGCCGTCTCGAGCGCGCCGCCGTGGTCGCGGCCCTCCATCGAATAGCGGATCGCCAGCCCCCAGCGCGAGCCGTCGCCCAGCGCCGCGGGGAATTGGTCCTCCAGCCACGCCGTGTTGATGACCACCTCGCGCACGCCGTCGCGGGCCAGCGCCTCGAGCTGCCAGACGATCAGCGGCTTGCCGCGCACCGGCAGCAGGGGCTTGGGCGTCGTGTCGGTCAGCGGCCGCATGCGCTCGCCGCGGCCGGCGGCGAGGATGAGCGCTGGCGGCTGGGCCTCGCTCATCCGCGGTCGAGGCGCTGCCGCCGGGCGGTCGCCGGCGCGAAGGCGGCGAGCAGGGTCTCGATGACCGCATCGGCGCGCGCCGAGTTGTCGGCGTGGCGGTGGCAGACGTAGACGTCGAGCGTCACCGCGTCCAGCTCCGGCCAGGTGTGCACCGCCAGGTGCGACTCGGCCAGCAGCACGATCCCGGTCACGCCGCGCGGCTCGCCGTGCTCGGGCGGGAAGGCGTGGAAGCGCTCGCCCACTGGCTGCAGCCCCGCCGCTGCAACGGCCTGCAGGCACAGCGCCCGCAGCGCGTCGACCTCGGTCAGGGCCGGGGTGCCGCGGCGGCACCCGCTCAAATCGGCGGTGAGGTGCAGACCCTGCATGGCAACGGGAGGCGGGCTCGTAAAATCACGGATTCTGCCGCTCCGGTGGCACCTCCTCACGCGCAGACCATGGCCGCCATCGAGACCCCCACCGCCACCGCCCAGGACACCCCGCTGATGGCCAACGCGATCCGCGCGCTCGCGATGGATGCGGTCCAGCAGGCCAACTCCGGGCATCCCGGCGCGCCGATGGGCATGGCCGAGATCGCCGTGGCGCTGTGGGGCCGCCACCTGCGCCACAACCCGGCCGACCCGCACTGGGCCGACCGCGACCGCTTCGTGCTCAGCAACGGCCACGGCTCGATGCTG